>NZ_JBHSFQ010000001.1:0-409375 GCF_042653925.1 Nocardiopsis mangrovi | reverse complement strand
CCCCGGCTCCGGCGGTCCGGGCGCTCACCGGGCACACAGCAGCGGACCGCCGCGGGCCCCTGCTGTGCGAACGGGGAGCCCGCGCAGGCCCCGGCTCCGGCGGTCCGGGCGCTCACCGGGCACACAGCAGCGGACCGCCGCGGGCCCCTGCTGTGCGAACGGGGAGCCCGCGCAGGCCCCGGCTCCGGCGGTCCGGGCGCTCACCGGGCACACAGCAACGGACCGCCGCGGGCCCCTGGCCCACGGCGGTTCCGGGTCGAACGCGGTACGGCGGTCAGCGGGTCACAGGACCTCCACGCCCGCACGCGTGATGGGCGCGGTGATGCGCCGCTCGGCGCCGGGCTCCACCACGCCGTCGGCCCGGCGCATCACGCCCCGGGTGTCCAGCAGCAGCCGGGCGTGCTCCGCGAGCAGCTTGGGCCGGTAATCGCTGTGGTCGGTGAGCAGGATGGTGAGATCGGCCTCTTGGAGCGCCTGCTCCAGGTCGCCGACGCGCGGGACGTCGGTGCCGTTGACCGACCACTCCGCCACCCGCGGGTCGTGGTAGACCAGGGTGGCGCCCTTCTCGGCGAGCTTGCGCGCCACCGGGCGGGCGGGCGACTCGCGCTGGTCGGCGATGTTGGCCTTGTAGGTCACGCCCAGCAGCAGCACCTTGGACCGCGACAGCGCCAGCCCGGAGTCGTTCAGCAGCTCCTGCGCGCGCTGGAGCACGTAGGCGGGCATGCGCGCGTTGATCTCCTGCGCCAGCTCCACGAACCGGAACGGGTAGCCCAGCGTCTTGACCTTGTAGGAGAGGTAGTTGGGGTCGATCGGGATGCAGTGCCCGCCGACGCCCGGCCCCGGGTAGAACGCCTGGAAGCCGAACGGCTTGGTCGCCGCGCAGGCGATGGCGTCCCACAGGTCGACGTCCAGCTCGCGGCAGAAGATCGCCATCTCGTTGACCAGGGCGATGTTGACATGCCGGTAGGTGTTCTCCAGCAGCTTGGCCATCTCGGCCTCGCGGGTGCCCCGCGCCTTGACGACGTCGCCCACGAACTTGCCGTAGAACTCCGCGGCCAGTTCGCCGCAGCGGTCGGTCAGGCCCCCCACCACCTTGGGGGTGTTGGCCACCCCGAACGCGGTGTTGCCGGGGTCGATGCGCTCGGGCGAGAACGCCAGGTGGAAGTCGGCGCCGGCGACCAGGCCCGACTCC
Organism: Nocardiopsis mangrovi; assembly: GCF_042653925.1. NCBI lineage: Bacteria > Bacillati > Actinomycetota > Actinomycetes > Streptosporangiales > Nocardiopsidaceae > Nocardiopsis > Nocardiopsis mangrovi. The sequence continues at coordinate 408,183 of NZ_JBHSFQ010000001.1, read as the reverse complement.
TCCAGGATCGGCCGGACGACCTCCTCGGTGGTGCCCGGGTAGGTCGTGGACTCCAGCACCACCAGCGTGCCCGGCCGCAGGTGCTGGGCGATGGAGCGGGCCGCGGCGGTGACCGCCCCCAGGTCGGGGCCGCCCTCGGGCGACAGCGGCGTGGGTACGCAGATCACGATGGCCCGGGCGGAGCCCAGCACGGCGGCGTCGGTGGTGGCAGTGAAGCCCGCGGCCAGCATCTCGGCGAGGTCGTCGCCGCTGAGGTCGTCGACGTGCGAGGTGCCCGAGCCGAGACCGTCGACGACCCGGGTGCTGACATCGAGCCCGGTCACGTTCAGACCGGCACGGGATGCCTCCTGGGCGAGCGGCAGACCGACGTAACCCAGGCCGACGACGACCAGATCGGTGGTTGAGGTGACGACGTCCACAGGGGATCCCCCTCGTGATTCATGGCTCGGTGTGGGAAATCGATCGGGGAACAGACTTTCCGCGTGAACTGGACGCCCGAGTGGTGTTCTCAGTTGCCGCAGTGGTGCCGCCATGGCCTGCTCCGGACAGTCTTCGCAATTGGGGTGCTCGACCCCTCTCGACGCGGTAGGGCGCGCGCCCGCGTTCACTGCCGGTTCACCGCCTGCGGCCGTGCGACCTGCGATGGCGCGGTCCTATCGCGTTTTTGACTGTAAGCCCCGATTCGGGGCTATTGGGCGATCATTTCCGATCCTTGTGAAGGAATTAACTCACCGGCCACTTCCGGTTCCGGTGGCCTCACCGATCACACAGGACGATCGGGCGCGATTCCGCCCCGTAGTCCACCACGTCCGGTGAAAGGGCGGATCGGGGCACGGCAAACACGTTCTTCCCCACCGAGATCACATTCCGGTCCGCTTCCGGTGATCGGCCGGTGAATACGCGGTGGCGGGAATACGGCCGGGGGCCGTCACTCCCGCCGGGTCACCCCCGCGCCGGGCGGTCTGCCGGCAGCGCCCCGTAGGCGTCGAGGTAGCGGTGCGCCGCCGCCGTCCACGTCCGGTCGGCGCCCACCAGCTCGCGCGCCGCCCGCCCATAGGCCGCCCGCGTGTCCGGGCTCGCCCCCAGCTTCTCCAGGCACGCGGCCAGAGCGGCGGCGTCGCCGGGCGGCACCAGTTCACCCGTGACCCCCGGCCGTACGATCTCCCGCAGCGCCTCGACATCGGAGGCCACCACCGGCAGCCCGCCCGCCATCGCCTCCACCGGCTTGAGCGGGGTGACCAGCCGGCTCACGCGCTCATCGCGCCGCGGCACCGCGAACACGTCCAGCGCCGCGTGGTAGCGGCGGACCCGGTCGGCCGGCACCCGGCCGGGGAAGTGCGCGGCCCCCGCGAGCCCGGCCTCCTCGGCGCGGCGGCGCAGCGCCCCCAGCTCCGGGCCGTCGCCGACGACCAGCGCGTGGGCCGCGACCCCGCGCCGCCGCAGTTCCGCCACCGCGTCGACCAGCGTGTCCAGCCCCTCGTAGCCGTAGCAGCTCGTCGTCGTCCCCGCCACGAGGTCGCCGGGGCCGATCCCCAGCTCGCGGCGGATCTCCGCGCCGTCGGGCAGCGGCTCCAGGAACGCCTCGTCGACCGCGTTGGGCACCACCACGACCTTGTCGGCCGCCACCCCGCGCGCGACGATGTCGGCGCGCATGGTCGCCCCCAGCGTCACCACCGCGTCGGCCGCCAGCATGCAGGCGGTCTCCCGTTCGCGCTCGGCGGTGTAGTAGGCGTCCGAGGTGCTGCGCGCGGGGTCCCGGGACAGCCAGGACTCCTCCAGGAACCCGCGCACCTCGTAGACCACCGGCAGGCCGAAGCGCCGCCCCAGCTCCAGGGCCAGGCGCGCGTTGCGGTGGTTGCTCGCCGCGTGCAGCACATCGGGGCGCAGCCGCTCCACCAGGGCGCTCGCCAGGCGCAGGCCGGTGCGCAGCTCCTGCTCCGGGCCCGCCGGGGCGGTCCACGGCAGCAGCCGGTGGTAGGGGACGCCGTCGACCTCCACCCGCGCGCGGGTGTCGGGGACGCCGATGGTCATCGGGTACCCCACGCGGGTCACCACGTGCGGGTCCAGCCCGGCGGCGCGCTGGCCCAGCGCGATGCGGTGGGTCCGCTGCGTGTAGCCGGCGTTGGTCAGCGGCAGCGCGTTGGTGACCAGATGCAGGACCCGCAGCGGATCGTCGGCGGATCTCCGATCGTTCATCGCGTCGTAGCGCTTCGTTCTCCCCCCCGGCGTTACGGTAATGGAGTGCCACTGGCCAGGCGCTTCCTCGGGGACCGCGCGACCCGTCGTGAGCGCGAGCCGGTATTCCAGACGGTTCCGCCGGCGATCGCCGGGTAGCCGTTCCAGGAGTTCTCCGGCGACCGCCGGCTGCTCGATGGCCAGCGAGAACGCGGTCAGACGGGCCAGACGACGAGGGGAGGCGCCATGGGCGGCGCTGCGAACCGCCTCCAGGGTCTCCGTACGGTGCCCGGCGTCCCACAGCGCGTACGCGCGGGGCAGCGCCCCGGCGCGGCCCAGGGCGTCCCGCGCCCCGGCGCGCACCCGGCCCGGGAGCAGCCGCAGGCCCAGCAATGGCAGGCGCGCCGGCTGTGCCCGAAGATGCCGCCAGGTCAGAGTGGTGGTGAAGGAAGCCGCTTTCACGATATTGCGCACGGTCGGGTATCCAACCACGTCAGGGTGGCCGTCCGGTGACGCCACGGCGTCTTGCGCGGGTCGTGATCGCACGTCGGTTCATGCGAAGGGAAGAAGATGTCGTCAGCATCGGCCGAGAGCCGGCCCGCGTCCGCAGCCTCCGGGGGCGCGCCTGAGGCCGAGATCGTGCACATCGTCGGGGCCCGCCCCAACTTCGTGAAGGCCGCCCCGGTGGTGTCCGCACTGGAGGCCAGGGGCGTCCGCCAGGCCGTCGTGCACACCGGCCAGCACTACGACGACCGCATGTCCGCGGTCTTCTTCCGCGAGCTGGGCCTGCCGCGGCCCGATGTGGACCTGGGCGTGGGGTCCGGATCGCACGCCGAGCAGACCGCCGCGCTCATGGTCGGCCTCGAACGCGAGTTCACCGAACGGGCGCCGCGGCTGGTCATCGTCTACGGCGACGTGAACTCCACCCTCGCCGCCGGGCTGGTCGCCGCCAAGCTGCACATCCCCGTGGCCCACGTCGAGGCCGGGCTGCGCTCCTTCGACTGGAGCATGCCCGAGGAGGTCAACCGCCGGGTCACCGACCAGCTCTCCGACATCCTCTTCGCGACCAGCCCCGAAGCGGTCGGCCACCTGGCCCACGAGGGCGTCGACGTCGACCGGATCCACCTCGTCGGCAACCCGATGATCGACACCCTGCTGGGCAACCTCGACCGGTTCGACGTCGGCTCGCTGCGGACCCGGCTGGACCTGCCGGCGAAGTACGTGGCCGCCACGCTGCACCGCCCCGCCAACGTCGACGACCCCGACACCGTCGCCCGGCTCGCCGCCCGCCTGCACGAGGTCGCCGACCAGGTCGACGTGGTCATGCCGGTGCACCCGCGCGGCGCCGCGGCGTTCGAGAAGGCGGGGCTGGCCGACCACCCCCGCATGCGGCTGCTGGAGCCCCTGGGCTACATCGACTTCGTCACCCTGGTGCGCGGATCCGCCGCCGTGGTCACCGACTCCGGGGGCGTGCAGGAGGAGACCACCATCCTCGGGGTGCCCTGCCTGACCCTGCGCCCCAACACCGAGCGCCCGGTGACCATCACCCACGGGACCAACCGGCTGGTGGTCGACTCCGAACTGCCCGGGCTGGTCTCCAAGATCCTCGCCGGGGAGACCCCCGGAACGCCCGCCATCGCCGACGTGCCTCCGCTGTGGGACGGGCACGCCGGGGAGCGCATCGCCGCCATCCTGGCGGATCGGTGAGGTTTTCACGCCGCTCCGCCGCGTCGCCGGACCCCGTTCAACCCCGCAAGGTAGGAATGTTGCTGTGAAACGGCGTGAACAGAGCCAGACCGAACAGCTACGGCAGGCCCTCTCCGAGCGGGAGGCCCAGCTCCAAGAGGCGCAGACCCGCCTGGCCGCGTTGGAGGGGTCGACCTCGCTCCAGGTCGGGCGGGCGCTGACCGCCGCCGCCAAGCGCCCCGGGCGCGGGCTGATCCGGCTGCCCCGCGACCTGTTCCGGCTGTGGCGGCGCGCGGGCACCAGCGCCCAGGGAACCGGCCGCCGGCGCCGGAACGAGCCCGTGCGCTCCTACGACGCCGAGCGCCAGGAGGCGCGGCTGCTCTCGGGCACCTTCGGGGTGCGCGAGGACAAGCTGGTCGTCGCCGGCATCCTCTCGCCCGAGGTGCGCGCGGCCCTGGAACCCTACGTGCGGGTGATCCCCCTGCGCCCGCAGGACGCACAGGTGGTCCTCGACTCGGTGGACGTCGACGTCGTGTGCGTCGCCGCCTCGGCGACCGCCCCCGGCTCCCTATGGGCGCACGCGGGCGACCCGGCGGTCGCCGACCGCACGCGGACCCTCAACTGGGTCGTGGAGTCCGCGGCCGGCCGGGGCACCCCCACCGTCCTCATCGCCGACGCCCCCGCACCGCCGGCGCTGCGCACCCTCGCCTTCGACCACATCCACGACGGCGACACCGGGGTGCCGCTGCACCGCTTCAACCCGATCGCCGCCGAGCCCGAGCGCGAGACCGACCCCGCCTACCTGCCCTCGGCCGGCCCGGAAGGCCCCGTCGTCAACCGCCTCGTGGAGACCCTCGACGGCCTCCGCCGCCCCGGCTTCCGCTGGGACGACCTGCCCGGCGTCCTGCGCGCGGCCACGGGCGTCGTCGTCGACGACGCCGGCCTCGCCGACCGCGCGCTCGTGTGCGGCGCCCGGGCGCTGCTGATCGGCGACCGCCGCACTGGCCGCAACCCGGCCGGCGGGCCGTCGCTGCACTCGGTCCCGGCCGACGCCGGGGCGCTGCGCTCCGGCGACGCGGCCCGCGAGCTGGCCCGGATGCGCGAGTCCGGCCAGCTCACCCCGGAGGAGTTGCGGCTCGCGCTGCGCTCGGTGTTCCTCACCGACGCCACGCCCGTCCGGCTCGCCGAGATCCTCGGCAAGGTCGCCTTCGCTCCCGGATCGGGCAGCGCGACCCTGCCGCTGCGCGGCCGCGAGACCGCCGTGCTCGCCTGCCCGGCCGACGACAACGCGTCGCTGGCGCTGGCGGGCGACGTCCTGGGCCAGGTGCACGCTCCCGTCGAGGTGGTCGTGCCCGAAGCCGCCGCGCACTTCGCCGGCGTCGAGCGGCTGCGCTCGCACGGGGTCCCGCTGCGCGTCGCCGACGGCATGGCCGCCGTCGACGACCCCGGCCCCGCCGACTGGGCGCGGCTCGCCCAGTCCGCCACCGCGCCGTGGGCGGCGCTGTGGCGGGGCCCGCGGGGCGAGGCGTTCCTCGCCGACCTGGTGTGCGCCGCCGAGTGCTCGGGCGCCGACGCCGTGGGGCCGGCGGTCTCCGGCCGGCGTGGCGAAGGCGCGTCGGAGGGCGACCCCGTCGACCGCGCGATCGCCGACCAGGAGTACGTGTTCGTCAGCGCCATCCGGCCCTACCTGGCCCGCCGCGAGCTGCTCGGCCGCGGTCTCCAGCCGGGCATGTGGAACCGGCACGGTGCCCGGCTCCTCGCGCTCGGCCCGGTCGGCGACCACCGCGAGCCCGCCGACCACGCGGGGACCGCGCCCAATGTTCAGCCGTGACAATCGAGCGCTGCCGCCGGTGCGCCGCGACGCGGCGGCAGCGCAGACGTCCACCGGGGCGCGACCCCGGCGGATCGGTTTCGAAGGGAAGCACGTGACCAACCACCGAGCGGACACTCAGGCAGGGCCGGGGGGCGGCGCGAGAACGCCGCTGCCGGCGACGGGGCGGCGCCGCGTCGCGGCCGACACGAGCGGGCGGGGAGTGTGAGCGTGCAGGGCGACGGAAAACGGCTACGGGCGCTCGTCTACGGCGACGTCGACCTCAACATCATCGACGGGTCGGCCATCTGGGCCCAGTCCATGACCCAGGGGCTGGCCGCCGCCGGATGCGATGTCACGCTGCTGCTCAAGGCCCCGGTGACCACCGACCGGCTGGTGGCGCCGTTGCTGGACACCGAGCACGTCACGGTGCGCCGCCCCTACGAGGAGCGGCTGCTGCCGGACCTGGGCCCGCGCGGGCTCACCCCCGACCAGGCGGTCTCCCTCATGACCCGGCTCGACACCGAGCGCCGCTACGACCTGGTGGTCGTGCGCGGCAGCCGGCTGGCGGGGGTCGCGGCGCAGGCCGAGGAGCTGGCGGGCCGGCTGTGGACCTACCTCACCGACGTGCCGCAGAACGTCACCGAGATGACCTCCACGGCGGCCTCCGAGCTCACCGACATCGCGGTGGCCTCGCGCTACCTGCTGTGCCAGACCGAGGAGCTGCGCGGCTTCCTGGAGGCGTTCATCCCGGCGGCGTGCGGGAAGAGCGTGCTGTTCCCGCCGGTCGTCGTGACGCCCGAGGGCGTCGCCGGCCAGGGCACGCCGCACACCCCGCTCAAGCTCGTCTACACCGGGAAGTTCGCCCAGCGCTGGAACACCCTGGAGATGACCGAGCTGCCGGCGGCGCTGGCCGCCCGCGGGGTCGCCGCCGAGTTGCACATGATCGGCGACAAGGTGCACCGCGACTCCGCCGACTGGGCCCGGCGCATGACGCGGGCGCTGGAGTCGACCCCCGATGTCGTCTGGCACGGCGGCCGGCCGCGCGCCGAGGCCCTGCGCCTCTCCGCGGCCTGCGACGTCGGCCTGTCCTGGCGCGCCCCGGAGATGGACGCGAGCCTGGAGCTGTCCACGAAGGTGCTGGAGCTGGGGTCGCTCGGGCTGCCGGTGGTGCTCAACCGCACCCCGATGCACGAGGAGCTGCTCGGCGCCGACTACCCGCTCTACGCCGGCGAGGACCTCGACTCCGTCGCCGACACGCTCACCCTCGCCGCCGAACCCGACATCTACCGCGAGGCGGCCGAGCGCTGCCGCCGCGCGTCGGAGCGCTTCACCCTGGAGCGCGCGGCGTCCCGGCTGCGCGAGTACCTCGCGGCGGCCTGCCCGTCGGCGCCGACCGGCACCGACCCGGAGCGCCCGCTGAAGGTCGTCATCGCGGGGCACGACCTGAAGTTCTTCACCCGGCTCGCCGACTTCCTGATGTCGCTGCCCGGGCTGGACGTCCGGCTCGACGAATGGGAGTCGCTGCGCGCCCACGACCAGTACCGCAGCAAGGAGCTGGCCGCCTGGGCCGACGTCGTCATCTGCGAGTGGTGCGGCCCCAACGCGCTGTTCTACTCGCAGAACAAGCGCCCCGGCCAGCGCCTGGTGGTGCGGCTGCACCGGTTCGAGCTGTACGCGGAGTGGCCGCGCAAGCTCGACATCGACAAGGTCGACGCGGTGGTGTGCGTCAGCCCGTACTACGCCTCGCTCACGCGCGAACTCGCCGGGTGGCCCGCCGACAAGGTCATCGTCCTGCCCAACTGGGTGGACGACGCCCAGCTCGACCGGCCGAAACTGCCCGGTTCGGAATTCACCCTCGGCATGATCGGGATCGCGCCGTCGCGCAAGCGCCTCGACCGCGGCCTGGAAGTGCTGGCGGAGCTGCGCCGCCGCGACCCGCGCTACACCCTCGCGATCAAGTCCAAGCAGCCCTGGGACTACTGGTGGATCTGGAACCGGCCTGAGGAGCGCGAGTACTACGAGCGCACCTACCGGCGCATCCAGCGCAGCGACCTGCTCGCCGACGGGGTCGTCTTCGACCCGTTCGGGCCCGACGTCGCCGCCTGGCTGCGCAGGATCGGGTTCATGCTCTCCACCAGCGACGACGAGAGCTTCCACCTGGCACCGGCCGAATGCGCCGCATCGGGCGGCGTGCCCGCGGTGCTGGCCTGGCCGGGCGCCGACACGATCTACTCGGCGCGCTGGCTGCACGAGGACACCCCGGCCATGGCCGACGCGATCCACACCATCGTCACCGAGGGCCGCTTCGACGCCGCGCGCCGGGCCGCCCAGGCGGAGATCATCGGGAACTACTCGCTGCGCCGGGTCTGCGACATGTGGGCCGACCTGATCGTGCACGGCAAGGTCCCCGAGCCGCTCGACCTGCGCGGCACGGTCTCGGCCTAGCCACGCGACGCGAAACCGCCCCGCACCGGAGGCGCGGGGCGGTTTCGCGTGTCCGGGACCGTCCGGGCCCGGGGCGGTCAGGGGATCAGCACTCGGCCTTGGCCTCGCCGTCGGCGGCGCTGGTGCTCGCGACCCCGCCCCCGCCGTTCCCGCCGCTGATCTTGACGCCCGCCCAGTCCGAGGCCATCACGAGCTGGACGGCGGAGGAGCCCAGAGCGGGGTTCTCCTCGATCGTGCCGGCCTCCAGCTTGTCGGCCAGCGCCTGGGCGTGGCCCTCCTGGCCGGGGCCGTAGTAGACCGTGGTCTGCGCCGGGACCGGGCCGTCGGGGTTGCCGGTGTCCGCGACCTGGAACCCCTCGTTGGCCAGGACGGTGGCGACCTGGTCGGCCGCGCCGGTGACCCCGGTGCCGTTGCGGACGTCGACGCTGACGTCGCCGGGCTCGACCGCGGGCGCGTCGTCCTCGCCGGAGTCCGAGCCGCCCCCGCCCTCGCCGGAGTCGTCCTCTTCCTCCTCGCCGGGCAGCGCGGTGTCCTGCGCGATGGCGTCGAACAGCTGGGTGGCGTCGGGCTCGCTGAGGACGAGCCGGTTCTCGTCGGCGGGGTCGGCCCCGTTGGGGGCGGTGACGAACTTGACGTCGGACATGTCGACCTCGCGCATGGCGATGGCGATGTCGGCCATGGTGTCGACGGTGAGCCCGTCATCGGTGGTGATCGTGTTGGTCACCGACCCCAGGAAGTCGTAGAGGTTGGTCGGGCTGCGCAGGATCTCGCCGCTCATGACCTGGCTGAACATGGCGCCCAGGAACTCCTGCTGGCGGCCGATCCGCGAGGTGTCGCTGCCGTCGCCCTGGGAGTAGCGCGAGCGCATGTAGCCCAGCGACTGCTCGCCGTTGAGCACCTGCTCGCCGGCGTCCAGTTCGAGGTGGGCCTTCTCATCGTTGATCGGCTCGGGGACGCACATCTGCACCCCGCCGATGGAGTCGACGATGTCGCGGAAGCCGGTGAAGTCCACGCTGACGAAGTGGTCGATGTGGATCCCGGTGATCTGCTCGACCACGGCCCACTGGCACTGCACGCCGCCGAACGTCATTGCGGAGTTGATCATGCCGCGCTGGGCGGACATGCCCTGGTACTCGCCGTCGTCGGTGGCGGGGCAGCCGGGCAGGTCGACCATGGTGTCGCGCGGCAGGTTGATGAGGGTGGCCGTGCCCTTGTCGGGCGAGATGTGGGCGATGATGAGCGAGTCGGGGCGCTCGCCCTCGGCCTCGCCGCCGAGGTCGGCGTTCTCGCCCGTGCGGACGTCGGACCCGATGACCATGATGTTCAGCGCGCCGTCGACCCTGCTCGGCCGGTCACCGAAAGCGTCGGTGTCGATGCTCTGCTGGCTGATGTTGCCGTAGATGTCGTAGTAGGCGCCGTAGGCGGTCAGGCTGCTGCAAATGACGATCCCGGTCGTGATGACGGCGGCCCAGCCGCCGCGCGACAGGTTCTTCCGCGCCGCGCGCGCCTTGGCAGAGCCTCGGGAGGAACGATTTCTGGGCATCGGGTACCAAACGGACGGGGGTCAGGAAAGATGGCGGATGCCGGTCGGGAGATCGGAGAACCGGTCGTGCCGGCCCACGAGTGCGGTGACGCGCTCCGTCCGGAGCTGCGATTGCACGCGTGCCGAATCGGTCTCGTGGCTGAGGACCAGAGATAGGGCGCCGGCCACGGGGAACAGGAAGTCGGAGAGGTCAGGTCCCAGGGCGGCCAGGGTTTCCGATTCATTGGTGATGATAGCCACGCGATCACTGGATGTCAGCTCCGACTTCGCATATCGGTCCAGCGCGCGGTCGGCGAGCTCGGCGCCGCTGTACGGGCCGGGGTGCCACGACAGTGCCGGGGCGTCCGGGTCGACCGGGCCACCCGGTGTGAACCGGTCGCCGTGGCCCCGGACCTCCACCGCGTAGTCCAGCACCGCAGGTGGGCAGGTCGCCAACGGGGCGCCCAGCGGGTGCAGCGAGGTGGCGACCACCTCGTCGGCACCGGTGGCGAGCGCGGCATCCATGCCGTCGGCGGCGGTGACGACGATGTCGGGGTCGTCCTCACCGAGCGACGCGGCCGTGGCAGGGATCACGTTCAGCCCGGTCGTCCAGGAGGAGACCAGCCAGACCAGGCTCTGCCAGTGCACCGGCAGCGCCAGGGCGATTCGCGCCCCGGGCTCGGCGCCCAGGCCGTCGACGATCATGTTCGACGTCTTGGCCACCCAGTTGTCGAAGGTCGCGAAGGACAGCTCCACCCGGCCGCCTGAGGCGTCGTAGGCGGTGATGAAAGGGCGCGTGGGGTCGACGGAAGCGGCCGACCGCCACAGGTCCCCAGGGGTCTTCGCGGGCACGCCGCTCCTTCCACACCGCACCGGCGGGGCCGGCGGCCGCGTCCACCGATTCGGACGGCTCGGCACAGGTTACCCCCTCTGTCCGGTACCACCGCTGCGCCCGGGAAGGCCGGAGACGGCCGCACCGACGCAGAACGGCCCGCAGCGCCGGGGACCGATCGATCGCGGGCACGGAACCCGCGAGGGACGCATCCCGCCGAGGGCCGGATCCGGCCGGAGACCCGAGCGGACCCCGATGCCCACACGTCCCATCCCCCCGGACGGTTCACCCCCGAGCCCGCCGCGGGCTCCCGGCCGCCGACAGCCGAGGAGCTTGGCGGCGACAGCGGGGCCGCGACGCGGCGTGCCCTGCGGTCGACCGGCCATGGGCCGGTCCGGGAGTTGACGGGAGGGGTGGTTCTCGCGCTGAGGAGCCTGGCGGCGGCGGTGGGACCGCGATATGGCGTGCCATGTGGCCTGCGGACGCTGGGCCGGTCCGTTTGCCGCTGGGCGGGGCGGTCGGTGGTCCCGGGGGCGTTCTCGCGCTGAGGAACCTGGCGGCGATGGGGTCGCGACGCGGCGTGCCCTGTGGTCTTCCGGCCACGGGCCGGTTCGCGTGCCGCTGGGTGGAGCGGTCCGCTGGGCGGGGCGGTTGGCGTGCCTGGGGTGGTTCTCGCGCCGAGGAGCCTGGCGGCGACGGTGGGGTCGCGACGCGGCGTGCCCTGTGGTCTTCCGGCCACGGGCCGGTCCGCGTGCCGCTGGGCGGGGCGGTCCGCCGGGCGGAGCGCTCGGTGTCCCCGGAGCGGTTGCCGGGAAGGCCGTCCGGCCGCAGCCCGCTCATCGCCTGAAGTGGCCGGAGCCGTGGCGCCTCCCCACGCGGTCGTCCAGGCCCGTGACCGAAGGTTTCCGGCGGCGGCCCGCCCCGTGCGCCCCTCGACGGCCCGCCCCGTGCGTCCCTCAGCGGGCCGGCCGGGGGCCGACCCGGGGACCCGTTCTCCCCGAGTTCGGTGGTGCGCCGCGACGGGCTTCGGTAGGTTCGGCCGGGTGGCGTCACCGGAGCGTGGCCGCGGCGCAACGCCGCGAAGCCGACTCCTTCACGCCGACCACAGTCCCCGACAGAGACACTTGCCGCCATGTCCCCGACCCCCGGACGCCTTTTCGCCCGCGTCACCGCCCTGCCGGCCATCGCCCTGGGTGCGTGGCTGCTGGTGGCGTTCCCGCTGCTGCTCCTCGGCCTGTTCACCCCGCTCGCCGGGGCGCTCGCCGGGATCCCGGCGGTGGCGGCGGCGGTCGTGCTGGTGCCCCGCCTGCTGCCGGCCCTGCCCGAGGACGACGTCCCGTGGTGGCCGCTCGCCGCCACGGCACTGATCACCGTGGCGTTCGCGGCCGTCCAGACCGCCTACCACGCCGAGGCGCTGGTGATCCGGCGCGACCCGTCGTCCTACGCGCAGTTCACCGCGTGGATCGCGCAGAACGGGTCGCTGCCCATCCCGCAGCAGCGCGACCTCATCGCCGGCGACGACCCGGCCCTGATCTACGGCAGCCTGGCCTTCTACGAGGTCGGCGACGAGGTCTGGCCGCAGTTCCTCGCGGGCGCGCCGCTGGTGCTGTCCATCGGCTACTGGATCGGCGGCCTGACCGGGATGGTCGTCGTCCCGCCGCTGCTCGGCGCGCTGGGCGTCCTCACCTTCGCCGGGCTGGTGGCGCGGCTGGCCGGGGCGCGGTGGGCTCCGCTCGCTGCGCTGCTGCTGGCGGTCTGCCTGCCCGAGCAGTGGGTGAGCCGGTCCACCTACAGCGAACCCCTCGCACAGGTCCTCCTGCTGGGCGCGCTCGTGCTCGCCTTCGACGCGCTGGCGTCGCGCGTCGGGCCGCGCGGGCGCTGGGGTGCGCCGCACGCGCTGTCGGCCGCCGCCGGGCTCGTGTTCGGGCTCGGCCTGGTGGTGCGCATCGACGCCCTCCGCGACCTGCTGCCCGTCGTCGCCTTCATCGGCCTGCTGCTCCTGGCCCGCCGGGGCCAGGCGCTCCCGCTGCTCGCCGGCCTGGTGGTGGGGCTGGGCTACGGGTTCACCGCCGGGTTCGGGCTCTCGGCCCCCTACCTGGAGTACCTGTCGGGGTCGCTGGACCCCCTGCTGCTGCTCAGCGCGGGGGTGGTCGCCCTGACCGCGGTGCTGACGGCCGTGCTGTGGCGCCGCGGTGTCCCGCGCACCGACCGGCCCGGGTGGCTGCCCACCGCCGGCGCCGTGCTGTCGGTCGCGGTGGTGGCGGTCCTGGCGGCCCGGCCCTTGGTCTACGTCTCGCGCGGCCACGGCGACGAGGCCACCGGCGTCTTCGTCGGCCAGGTGCAGCAGGCCGAGGGGCTGCCGGTCGACCCCGACCGCACCTACGACGAGATGAGCCTGTACTGGGTGGGCTGGTACCTGGGGCTGGGCACGCTGCTCTTCGCCACCCTCGGCGTCGCCCTGGTGGTGCGCCGGCTCCTCCAGCGCCGCGACCCGCAGTGGGCGCTGCCCGCCATGGTGTTCATCTGGACGGTGGCCACCACCCTCGCCCGCCCCGCCATCACCCCCGACCACCCGTGGGCCGACCGCCGCCTGGTGGTCCTGGTCCTGCCCGCGTTCGTGCTGTTCGCGGTCTGGTTCACGGCCTGGCTCATCCGGCGCCTGCGCCGGGCCGGACCGTCACCGGGCCCCTGGGCCGTGGCCGGTGCGACGACGTTCTGCGCCGCCGTCCTGTTGGTCCCCACCGCGATCACCGCCACCGGGGTGATGACCTACCGCTCCGACGTGGGCAGCATCCGCGGCGCCGAGGCGCTGTGCCGGGAGATCCCGTCGAATGCGAGCGTCATCATCGTCGACGGCCTCTACTACGCCTACATGCCGCTCATCCGCGGGGTCTGCGGGGTGCCGACCGCGGCGGTCTTCAGCACCGACCCCGCCGACGACGTCCAGCGGGTGATCGGCGAGATCGAGGAGAGGGGCCGCACGCCCGTCCTCGCGGCATCGGAGCCCGAGGCGATCTTCGCGGTCGAACCGTCGATCACGGCGGTCTCCCACCCCTTCGACGTGCACAGCGACCAGGATATGAGCACCCTTATGGAGCCGCCCGACGGTTCCTGGCCCTTCATCGGCGATGTGTGGATCGCCGTTCTGTCCTGACCACCGGGCCGCCACCCCCACCCCGCGGCGGCCCACGACCCCACCACCCCGCTACCCCACGACCGTGAGCCCCATCGTGAACGAGACACCCCAGCCATCCGAAGGCGCGGTGGAACCGCGCCCCCACGTCAGCATCGTGCTGCCCTGCTACAACGAGCAGGACCACGTCGTCCAGGAGGTCGAGCGGATCTGCGCCGCCATGGACGCCTCCGGCTACGGCTACGAACTGCTGGCCGTCGACGACGCCTCCACCGACGACACCCTCCTCCGGCTGCGCGGAGCCGAGCCCGCCCACCCCCACCTCCGCGTCATCGCCTTCGGGCACAACGGAGGCGCCGGGACGGTGCGCCGGATCGGCACCCAGCGGGCGCGCGGCGAGATCGTCGTGTGGACCGACGCCGACATGAGCTACCCCAACGAGCGGATCCCCGAGCTGGTCGCCATGCTCGACGCGGACCCCGACATCGACCAGGTCGTGGGCGCGCGAACGCACGAGGCCGGCTCGCACAAGCTGCTCCGCGTGCCGACCAAGTGGCTGATCCGCAAGCTCGCCGAGCGGCTGACGAACACCCGCATCCCCGACCTCAACTCCGGGCTGCGGGCGTTCCGCCGCGAGGTGTCGCTGCCCTACCTGCGCCTGCTGCCGCCCGGGTTCTCCTGCGTCACCACGATCACCCTGGCGTTCCTGTCCAACCAGCACCAGGTGCGGTACGTGCCCATCGACTACGCCACACGGTCGGGCAGGTCCAAGTTCCACTTCGTGCGCGACGCCTACCGCTACATCCTCCAGGTGCTGCGGATGGTCATGTACTTCAACCCGCTCAACGTGCTCATGCCGCTCGCCCTGTGGCTGCTGGGGATCGGCGCGGCCAAGTTCGTGTTCGACATGGTCCGCCAGCCGCTCTACGTGCCCAACAACACCATCATGCTGTTCATGACCGGGCTGATGGTGGCCTCCATGGCGCTCCTGGCCGACCTCATCGTCCGATCACGGAACGGGACCTGAGGAGGGAGCGGCGGCGATGCGGATCACGCTGATCGGCCCGGCCTACCCCTACAAGGGGGGCGGGGCGCGGCACACCACCGAACTCGCGCACCGGCTCGCGGCGCGCGGGCACGACGTCGTCATCGAGTCTTGGCGCGCGCAGTACCCGGCCGCCCTGTACCCGGGGCGGCAGACCATCGACGTGCCCGAGGCCGACCTTTTCGCCCACACCCGGCACGACCTGGCGTGGTACCGGCCCGACGGCTGGCGCCGCGTCGGCCGGCGGGCGGGGCGGGAGGCGGACCTCGTGGTGGCCGCGGTGTTCTCGCCGGTGCAGGTGGTGCCCTACCTCGGAATCCTCGGCGGGATCGGGAGGCGGGCGCGCACGGTCGCGCTCTGCCACAACGTGCTGCCGCACGAGCGGCGGCGGGCCGACGTC
The DNA here is from genome assembly GCF_042653925.1 of Nocardiopsis mangrovi. Classification (NCBI taxonomy): domain Bacteria; kingdom Bacillati; phylum Actinomycetota; class Actinomycetes; order Streptosporangiales; family Nocardiopsidaceae; genus Nocardiopsis; species Nocardiopsis mangrovi. The sequence goes on along the minus strand of NZ_JBHSFQ010000001.1, from coordinate 393,132 downwards.
GTGCTGACCCGGACCCTCCTGCGCCGCGTCGGCACGGTCCTCACCCACTCCCCGGCCCAGGCCCGCCTGGCCCGCGCCCTGGTCCGGGGCACAGGAGCGGACGTGCGCACGGCGACGCTGCCGCCACACCTGCCGGAGACGGGAGGAGAGCGGAGCGGGGCGGTGGAGCCGGGGGCGACTGCGCTGCCGCCACACCTGCCGGACGCGGGGGAGGCGCGGAGTGCGGCGGCGGAGCCGGGCACGGACACCGGCGGGAAGACGGACCCGGCCGTGGCCACGGCCGGGGCGGGGGCCCCGGACGCCGATACCGGCGGGGAGACCGGGCGGAAGGTCCGCCACCACCTCCTCTTCTTCGGAATCGTGCGGCCCTACAAGGGGGTCGATGTGCTCCTGCGGGCGCTGGCCGCAGGCGCGCCGGCGTCGGTGACGCTCACGGTCGCGGGGGAGGTCTGGGGCGGCGCGGACGACCTGCGATCGCTCGCCGCGGAGCTGGGGATCGCCGAGCGGGTGGAGTTCCGCGAGGGCTACGTCGCCTCGGCGGAGCTGCCGGAGCTGTTCGGCGCCGCCGACGCGGTCGTCCTGCCGTACCGGTCGGCGACCGCCACCCAGAACGTCTGGCTGGCCCACGAGCACGGCCTCCCGGTGATCGCCACCCGCGCGGGCACCCTCGCCGACCAGGTCCGCGACGGCATCGACGGCCTCCTGTGCGCCCCGGGCGACCCCGACGACCTCGCCCGCGCACTGGCCGAGTTCTATACCCCGGGTACCCCCGAGCGCCTGCGCGCGGGCGTGTGCCCGGTCGACCCGGAACCGTACTGGGACGCCTACATCGAGGCCCTGACGGCCTGATGCCCTGATGCCCTGAACCGTCCTGAACTGCCTGCCGTGGGTGCTCTCTCCGGCTCGGTGGTGCTTCTCCCGGTGCGGCCTCGATCCGGCCGGGGCCGGCGTTGTGTGACGGTTCACGGTGCGGGTCGCGAGGCGCGGGGACCGGGGATCGGGGAGAAGCGGACGTCCCCTGGTGGCGTAGAGCCGCGGTTCAAGCGGGCCGCGAGGGCCCACGGGACAGCGCCGCGCGGAACGTGCGGAGTTGTGTCGGGGCCGGGGTTACGGCGGGCGGCGACGGCGGGTGGGGCCGGGTGCGGCGCGGGTGGTGGGGGTGGTCGCGGGGCCGGGGTTACGGCGGGCGGCGACGGGCGGCAACGGGGGCAAGGGCGCCGGTCGGGCGCCGGGTTCCCGGTGGTGCGGGTTTCCGACCCGGGGATCTCTGGGGCCGTTCCGCCGGGGCCGCGGTCGTCGGCACTGTCCTGACCGTCTTCCCTGCCCCCGTTGGGGACGGCGGGACTGGGCCGGTCGCTCCTGGGCCGGGAATGCGGCCCGCTGTGCTGTCGTGTCTCCGCCTTTCCCCGGGCTGTGCTCCGTCTCCCTCGGGCTCCCTTGGGATTTCGAATCCTTCGGAGGGTTCGAGGGGTCCGCTCCCTGCCTTATCGCTCCCCGTAGTATCCGCACATGCCGACTCTTGAAGAGATTGATGCGGCCCGGACGCCGGCCGGGGGCTGGACGCGCGAGCAACTCGCCGAGTGGGGTGTTCCCTGGCCCCCTCCCAAGGGCTGGCGCAAGCGGCTGGCCGCGGGGATTCCTGAACATCCCGACGCAGGTCAGGAAGGATCCGGAGACGCTTCGGAGACCTTGTTCTGAGTCGGGTCGAGGTGTGCCTTCCGGGGTGGCGCCGCCGCTCTTTCCGCCCGGTGCGGTCATTGGCCGGGGTAGGGGTCGCGGGTGGTGGTGTGGGTGCGGTTGTGCGGGGTGCGCCACACCAGGGTGCCGGGCGACGGCTGCGTGAGAGTCCAGGCCGGATGCTGCTTCAACCGGTGATGGCGACGGCACAAGGCGGCCAGGTTCGCAGCGCTGGTGGCCCCGCCGAGGTGGTGGGGGGTGGTGTGATCGGCATCGCACTCCACTGCGGGGCGGTTGCAGTGGGGGAACCGGCAGGTGCGGTCCCGCGAATCGATGTGCGATCTCAGTAGCGGCGGCGGCCGGTAGGCCGTTGTTCCGTCCGCGACCGGGTTTCCGTCCGCATCGACCACCGTGTAGCACCAGCGGGTGGCCTTGGAGGTGGCGCCCTTGGCGAGTTCCCGTGCCGCCTCGGCCAGGATCGGCCCGTGCCCCGGGATCTCTCCCAGGCTCCGGTTGTTCGCGCCGCCCATCTCCTTGGGCAGTGCGGAGAGCGGGATGATCACGTGGAGCTTGCCGACCGGGCTGAAGGGTGCGGGGGTGGGAACGGCCATCCCGGGGATGACGACCTGTGCCTGGGCGCCATCACCGCCCTCCGGGGCGGGGTCGGGGACGCCGTGCTCGGCCGCATCCGCCGGGACCTCGGTGCCGGTGGTGACCGGCAAGCGGCCCAGCAGCAGGCCGACGGCCACATCGGCGCGCAGCCGGTCCAGGGAGGCGTGTTCGTCGCCGGGGTGCATGTCCTGGGTGCCGGGGGCATCGGCCTGGATGGCGCGCGCGATACAGCCGAGCCGCTGGTGGATGGCCAGGGCGTCGGTGGCGTCGATGTCGGTGATGGACACCGTTGCGGTGCCGGGTGCGGTGGCGGGTTCTCCGTGGCGGACGCGCACGGCCCGGTCGGCGATGGTGCGGGCCTTGCGCTCCTCGGTGCCGGTGGGGTCGAGGGCGTAGACCACCTTCTTGGCCAGGTTCTTCAGCCTGACCCCGGACTTATCGTCCATCTCGGCCAGCATCCGCGCCTGGTAGGCGGCGGTGGTGGCGGGGTCCCAGTCCAGGGGTGCGGCGTCGGCGATGATGCGGGTCCGGTATTCGTCGATGTCCCCGGCCGCCAGGGCTTCGCGGACGGCGGGGAGGTCCTCGCTGAGCCGGTATGCGTGGGTGATGCGGGCAAGGACGAGGCCGGAGGGCAGGGCGAGTTCGCAGCCGATCTCGGCGGCGGCCTCTTCCTCGGCCGAGACCTGGACGGCATCCGGGGGCGCGTGGTGGCGGCGGGTGCGGGCGAAGGCGGACATGGCCTCCAGCTGCGCGGATTCCAGCCACCGCTTGGCGGCCTCCAGCCGACGGATCAGGTCAAGCTGCTCGTCCCCCGTCATGGCCGAGACATCCAGGGCGAGCACCCAGTCGGCCATCAAGCCCCCGGCAGGTGCGGGAGGCGGGTCGTCGGGGGTCACCTCCCGGGGGAGGTCGATGGCGGGGGGAGTGCTCATGACCTGATTCTATCGAACGCCTGTTCTATGCGCAAGGAGTCATCGACCGATTTCTCTGGGTGTTCGGTGCTGATCGGGCGTGACCCCGGACGCGTGCCCCGCCGCCTGCACCGTCTCTCACCGCGCGGGGCGCCCGACCGCCGACCCGGGCCCACCACCGGCCGTCGCCGCTCGCCTGAACCGGAGGACGCACCCACGGGAAGGCTGTGTGCCGGTCCTGCACCCGCTCCGCCGTCACCGCCCGCCTTGAACAACGACCACCCCGAGAACGGTGTTGCAGAACGACCAGCGTGCGGCGGAACAGGCGGTGGAACAGGAGGAATCTCAGGAGGGCAGGCTGCCCGGAGAACCGGCCCTCGGGGAGCAACGCCGCTACTAGTGTGGGGCGCATGACGTTCGACGGGTTTGAGACGCTGGCCATCCACGCCGGTCAGGAGGCCGACGCCGAGACGGGCGCGGTCGTTGTCCCCATCTACCAGACGAGCACATACGCCCAGGACGGCGTCGGCGGGCTGCGCGGCGGGTTCGAGTACTCCCGCACCGCCAACCCCACCCGTGTCGCCTTGGAGGAGTGCCTGGCGGCGCTGGAGTCCGGGATCCGGGGGCTGGCGTTCGCGTCGGGAATGGCGGCCGAGGACACCCTGCTGCGCACGGTGCTGAAGCCCGGCGACCACGTGATCATCCCCGGCGACGCCTACGGCGGCACGTTCCGGCTGTTCGCCAAGGTGCTGGAGCGCTGGGGCGTGAGCTGGGTGGCGGTCCCGCAGTCCGACCTCGACGCGGTCCGTGCGGCGGTGCGCCCCGAGACCGCGCTGATCTGGACCGAGACCCCCACCAACCCGCTGCTGAACATCACCGACATCGAGGCCCTGGCCGAGATCGCCCACGACGCCGGTGCGCTGCTCGTGGTCGACAACACCTTCGCCTCCCCCTACCTCCAGCAGCCGCTGCCGCTCGGCGCGGACGTGGTCGTCCACTCCACCACCAAGTACCTGGGCGGACACTCCGACGTGGTGGGCGGCGCCCTCGTCGTGGCCGACCCGGAGCTGGGGGAGCGGCTGGCGTTCCACCAGAACACCATGGGTGCGGTGGCGGGGCCGTTCGACGCCTGGCTGACACTGCGCGGGATCAAGACCCTCGGCGTGCGGATGGACCGGCACAGCGCGAACGCGGAGCGGATCGTCGCCGAGCTGGAGGGCCACCCGGCGGTGTCCGAGGTCCTCTACCCGGGACTGGCCGACCACCCGGGCCACAAGGTCGCCGACCGCCAGATGCGCGCGTTCGGCGGGATGGTCTCCTTCCGCCTCACCGGCGGAGAACCCGCGGCCCTGCGGGTCTGCGAACGGACGAGGATCTTCACCCTGGCCGAGTCCCTGGGCGGCGTGGAATCCCTGATCGAACACCCGGGCCGCATGACCCACGCGTCAACGGCCGGCTCCCCGCTGGAGGTCCCGTCCGACCTGGTCCGCCTCTCGGTGGGCATCGAGTCGGCCGACGACCTCGTGGCCGACCTCCGGGCGGCCCTGGAGCCCTGACGGACACGGCGGCCCCGCCCACGGGCGGGGCCGTTTTCAGAGGTCAGAGGGAGTCGATGTCGGCGAGGAATGCCCGCCACTCGTCGGATGGGAAGGCGAGAGTGGCAAGGGCGCGGTTCTGCGTGTCCCGGACGCGGACGAGCGCGCTCTCGGTCACCTCGACACAGCTCCCTTGCGCGCCGCTGTAGGAACTCTTGTGCCACTCAGGGGCTCTACGGCTTCTCATCGAGTTCGTCCTTGACCTTCCTGACCAGATCCCTGCTCACTCTGGGCGAGCAGGCTTCGGACTGAAGTATCCCGAAAACGGACGTGCACTGCTGCACGTGTATCCGGTTCTCGGAAACCTTCTCACCCCACATGTGTTCAGCCGACACGACCACAGGTTCATCCCGGAACGTGTAGATCCGGAACGGGCCACTACCGCCAGGATGGCACTCGGCATCCGCAGGCATGACCTGCATGCGAAGAACCCCGCGGGCGATGAGGTCGAGCACCCGGACGAGCTGGTCGGACAGAATCCGAAGGTCACCGGCGGCACCGACGCGCCGTTTGAGAACGGATTCCTCCACCACCATCGAGATCGACGGAGGCTCGTCCCTGTCCAGGATCTTCTGCCGACGCAATCGGGATTTCACCATTCGTTCGACCTCCTGCTTTGAGGCCCACGGTGCGGAGTCTCGAAGCAAGCCCCTGATGTATCCCTCGGTCTGGATGAGCCCCGGTATGACCGAAGACTGATACTCGCGAAGTTCGGAAACGTTTCGCTCCAACTCTTCGACTCGTTCGTACCACTCCGGCAGCTCCGTTGGCGTGTTGGCCTTGTCCCAAGCCCGCTGAATCCCGCCGGAAGTTCCCAGTAACTTATCGAGTTGAACGGCCTGATCTGCTGAGATTCCGTTGACGCCGGACTCCCACGCAGAGACCGCCGACTGAACTACGGACAGCGCTGCGGCCACCTGGGCTTGCGTCAATCCTGCCCTGTCCCGGGCCGTTCGGATCTCCCGTCCGATTCGCTTTTGGTGCTGTTTTGTCCCGTGTGTCATAAGTTGATCCTCTCTTGGTGTGCCATCGTCATCATTAACGCATGATGATAATACGACTGAGCATCATGGAAAACGACCCTTCTTGATGAACTGATGATCTTGCTGGTGCTCCGCATTCTTGATCATCCATGGTGTTTTTCGCGAGATCAAAATGAATCTCGCTCAGGGAGGACCGCACCATGAACACCCACGGCATGCAATCCCGACCGGGAAAAATCCGACACCATCGCGCGCGGCGAGTACGCCCCTACCTGCCCGCAACCGAATACCGGCGTCCCTGCGCCGTTGCGGGACGGTGATGGCGATGTCCTACACCCGCGAATTCCCCGGCTGGGCCGACCAGATCCGCCAGGCCCGCACCTGGGCCGACCGCGTCATGGCCACTCACACCGGATACGCCATCCCCGATGACACCGCCGCTGCCGCCGTCCTGTGCCTCTCGGAGGCGGCGACCAACGCCCTGCGCTATACGGCGAGCGGTCGGGGCGGCGTCTTCAAGGTGACGATCAAGCTCGACCGGCGGCGCGTGACCATCGAGGTCGACGACGAAGGGCGTCCCGCCGGCGGGACGATTCCCTTCGTCCGGCCCATCACCCCGATGGCGCAGCACGGCAGGGGGATGGCCCTCATCGACCACTACACCCACACCTGGGGCCCGCTCCCGAGACCGCGCACCGGCGTCACCTTCACCCTCACCTGGCAGGACACCCGAGCCAGGAAGACGGCGCCCGCCCCGCCCGCCGCTCCATGAACCCCCGCGTGCCGGTGCCTCAACGGGGAGACAGGGGAGACAAAGGCACCGGCACGCAGCCCGGCGTCCCCGCCACGTGCTAGACCGGATGGCCACGTATCCAGGGGAGTGAAGGGACACCGTGGGCGATACACGCGACGAGAGCGCCGAGGATCTGCGCCGTACCCCGCTGATCATCGACACCGACATCGGTGGCGATGCCGACGACGCGCTGGCCGTTGCGGTCGCCGCCCGCTGCGTCCCTGACCTGGCTCTGCTGCTCACCACCGACGAGACGGGCCCCGAGTACGGCCCAGGGCAGCGTGCCCGGTTCGCCCGCCACCTGCTGGACGGCATCGGCCGGCACGAGGTGCCCGTGGTGGCGGGCGCCTGCCTGGGGAAGACGCGCTACTACTGCGTCGACGGTCTGGTCCCCGCCGCTGTTCCCGCCCAGAAGACCGACGCCGTCGGCGCGGTGCGCGCGGTCGCGGCGGCCCACCCCGGCCCGATCCGGTGGGTCGGGATGGGGCCGCTGACCAACCTCGCCCGCGTCCTCGTGGAGGCTCCGGAGGTCGCGGCGCGGCTGCGGGTGACCCAGATGGGCGGCGCCCTGCGCTACCGCGATCCCGAGCGCGCCGAGCACAACTTCCGCCTGGACGTTCCTGCGGTGCACGAGGTGTTCGCGGCCGTGGCCGAGGGACGGCTGCCGACCCCGGAGTTCGTCACCTCCGAGATCACCTTCGTCCCGGACATCAAGGTGACCCCCGACCACCCTGTCCGCCGGCGCCTGGCCGCCCCGGACGCGCCGCCCTGGGCCCACCTGCTCCACGCCCACCTGGACCGCTGGTTCGCCGGATCCGGCCCTCTCCGGATCCCCGGCACCCTCCAACACGACGGCCTGACCCTGAGCGCCGCCCTGAGACTGCCCTACGTCGACTCCAGGCCCATGCCGCTCTCGGTCGACGCCATCGGCCGCACCACCCGGACCCCCGAGGGATCGGAGGGAACCGTCGTCCGGGTCAGCGTCGCGGCCCGTTACGCGGCCTTCATGACGTGGCTGGAGACCACCCTCGACCCGGCCGCCACCCCGTCCGGCCCCTTCCTGCCCTGACACACGGCCCGGCCTGCCCCCTCAGAGGCGCGCGATCCGGCCGCGGTCACGGGGGATCAGGCCGCGGTCACCTCCACCTTCCGGCCGTCCGGGTCGGTCAGCACGTGCCGCCCTAGTGCGAGCGGCGGCCGTACCGCCCCGCCGTCGACGCCGAACCCCAGCCGAACCGCCCCCGTCGCCGGCGGCCCGGGGGTCATGCCGTTCGTCTGCGGCGCGATAGGAAGTCGCGGACGACGTAGCCGCCCAATCGGTCCGTGGCGGGGCGGACGACTCGGCCGCCGTTGCGGCGGGCGACCTCGTCGACGAAGCGTTCCAGGCGGGGGTCGTCGGCGAGGAGGAAGACGTTGAGGGCCGCTCCGCGCCGGGTCATGCGGTCGACCTCGGCCAGTGTGGCCGTGGTGGTGTCCTGGGAGGGCGGCCAGGCGAAGGTCGCCTCGCCGTCGCGGCCGAGGTGGGCGGTGGGCTCGCCGTCGGTGACGATGAGCACGATCGGCTCGAAGTCGGAGTGGCGGTCCAGGTGGCGCCCGGCGAGGATCAGGGCGTGCTGGAGGTTGGTGCCCTGGACCGGCTCCCAGGTGAGTTCGGCCAGCCCCGCCGGCGGGAGTTCGCGGGCGTAGTCGCTGAACCCGATGATCTGCACCGCGTCCTGCGGGAACCGGCTGGTGACCAGGGAGTGGAGCGCCATGGCGGTCTGCTTGGCGCTGCCCCACAGGTCGCGCAGGGCCATGGAGTAGGACAGGTCGACCAGCAGGCACACGGCGGCGGCGTCGCGCCGCTCGGTCTCGGCGACCTCGAAGTCCCCGGGCGCCATCCGGATCGCGCCCCCCGGCCCCGCCCCGCCGCGCGCCACCGCGTTGCCCAGGGTGCGGACTGCGTCCAGCGGCTGCTCGTCGCCGAACTCCCACGGCCGGGTGGCGCCCGTGGGCTCCCCGGAGGACCCGGCCGCCGTCTGCGCGTGCGCGCCCGGGCGTCCGTGGTGGACGGTGTCGGTGAACACCTCGCGCAGCGCGGTCTCGCCGAGCCTGCGCACCGCCTTGGGGGTGAGCCGCATCTTGTTGCGGGTGCCTTCGAGGTATCCCTGGTCGCGCAGCTCGCGCTCCAGCGCACGCAGCCGCGCGAGGTCGTCGACCGCGGGCCGGCCCAGGGCGCGGCGCACGGCCTCCTCGTCGATGTCGTCGAGCCCCGCCCCCGCGTACCCCTGCCCGAGCGACGCCTCGAGTTCGGCGAGGTCGGCGAGGTCCTGCACGGCGCTCGTGGCGTCGCCCGCCCCTAGGCCCTCGGGGCCGTCGATCTCCTCACCGCCCGACCAGGCGAGGTCGGGGCGGCGCGACCGCAGCGCCCCGGCGAGCCGGTCGAGCGCGTCGCCCATGCCGGATTCGGCGGTGGCCTGCTGCATCAGCCCGTTCAGCTCGGCGCGCTGCTCGGGGGTGAGGGAGTCCATCATGCGCTGCGCGGCGGCGGACCTGCGGGCCAGGGTGTCGACGAGCTCCTCCAGGTCGCGCGGGCGCGGCTCCTCGGGGAAGAAGTCGCCGTAGGCGTCCATGAACCGGTCGAAGTCGGCCTGGGTGTGCTCGCCCCGCTGGTCGGCGTCGAGCATGTCGTTGAGGGCGTCGATCATCTCCCGCACCCGGCGCATGTCCTCGGGGGAGCCGTTCTGCAACGCCTCCTTCATGCCGCGGAACCGGGTGTCGAGGACCTCCCGCCGGAGGAGGTCGCGCAGTTCGGCGAACGACCGGGCGGCGTCCGCAGACCGCCACTGGTAGCCGGACAGGCGGCGGACCGCGGCGGCGGTGTCCGCGGGCAGGGAGTCGAGCTCGGTCTCGCGCAGGCGCGCGTCGTCGGACGGGTCGGGGAACAGCTCGGCCCGTTCCTGGCCGATCGCGCGGTCCAGGAGCGACCGCACCTGGTCCAGGGTTCCGTCGAGCCGCCCCTGCGACCGGATCCGCTCGCGGCGCTCGCGGGTCCGGCGCAGCAGGTCGTCGAGCCCGCTGATGCCCTGGGTGCCGCGGCGCAGCAGGTCGCGCAGCGCCCGCAGGGGCTTGGTGCCGGCCATGATGTCGCGGCCCAGCTCGTCGAGCGCGGCGCGCACGTCGTAGGGCGCCGCCAAGGGGTCGGGGCCCTCGTGGTATTCGCCGTACCGGAAGCGGTCCATCGGGGTCTCCCTTTCCCCTTCCCGTCGGTGGTGTGGGCCTGGTCGCCGCGGCGGGGGTCAGGTCCGGTAGACGGTGCGGTCGCGAACGGTGTCCTTGGACAGCCGCCGGTTCAGGTACAGCCCCTCCAGCGCGAACTCCACCGCGGAGGCGGCGAAGCCGGGGGTCTCGCCGGCGCCCTCCTCGGGCGACAGCCGGGCGATCAGGTCGGCGAGGCCAGGGAGCGGGCCGACCCCCTGCAAGAGGTCGGCGGAGGACACGAGTTCGCCCGACTCCACCGTTCCGCCCTCGGCGAACAGGTCGGTCAGCGCGGTGAGGTCGGCGCCGCCCAGTGTCTGCCGGAAGGTCTCGGCCGTGGCCCGGCGCAGCAGGTGCGCGAGGACCTCGGCCTCGCGCCCTTCCTCGCCGACCTCGAACTCGACCTTGCCCTGAAGGGTGTCGACGATCGGCGGGAGGTCGCACACCCGCGCGACCGCGTGCTCCTCGCCGCTGAGCGCCGCACGGCGCACGGCCGAGGCGGCGGCGGTCTCGATCCCGGCGATGGCGAACCGCGCGGACACGCCGGAGCGGTCGTCGACCGACGCGGAGTCGCGCACCAGCCGGGTGAAGCGGGCGACGATGTCGAGGAGGTGCCCGGGCACCGTGGGGCCGCCGTCGAGGTCGGCCTCCTGCCGGATCAGCGCGACCTCGTGGTCGAGGTCCGGCGGGTAGTGGGTGCGGATCTCGGCGCCGAAGCGGTCCTTGAGCGGGGTGATGATCCGGCCGCGGTTGGTGTAGTCCTCGGGGTTGGCGCTGGCGACCAGCAGCACGTCCAGCGGCAGCCGCAGCGCGTAGCCGCGGATCTGGACGTCGCGCTCCTCCAGCACGTTCAGCAGCGCGACCTGGATGCGCGCCGCGAGGTCGGGCAGCTCGTTCAGGCAGAACACCCCGCGGTTGAAGCGCGGCACCAGCCCGTAGTGCACGGTTTCGGGGTCGCCGAGGCTGCGGCCCTCGGCCAGGCGCACCGGGTCGATGTCGCCGATGAGGTCGCCCACGCCGGTGTCGGGGGTGGCGAGCTTCTCGCCGTAGCGGTCGTCGCGGTGCCACCACGTGATGGCGAGGGAGTCGCCGGCGTCGTCGGCCAGGCGGCGGCAGCGTACGCACACCGGTGCGTAGGGGTGGTCGTTGATCGGGCACCCGGCCACCACCGGTGTCCATTCGTCGAGCAGTCCCGCGATGGTGCGGATCAGCCGGGTCTTGCCCTGGCCGCGCTCGCCCAGCAGGACGGAGTCGTGCCCGGCGAGCAGCGCGCGCTCCAGCCGGGGCAGGACGGTGTCGTCGAAGCCGACGATGCCCGGGAAACGCGGCTCACCGGACCGCATGCGGTGCAGCAGGTTCGCGCGGACCTCGCCTTTCACGGTCCGGTGCGCGTGGTCCGAGGCGCGCAGCGCGCCCAGGGTGGTCGGGAGGCGGGTGGGGGGCGTGTGGCCGGATGTCGGGGCAGGCACAGGGTCGAGTCTATGCACCCTCGACGAGTTGGCTCCAGTGGCGAACCGCACACCTGTGTACGGTTCATGGTCCGACGTGAAAAATGCCGGGATCCGGGAAGGTTCACCCCGCAGGGGGAGGGAGTAGGGTCCAGGCAAGATCGAGTCCGTGGGCAAGGCGGGGGTGGCAACGGGTGGCCAGGTTCGGTGACGCGCTGGCGACGGGCGCGGACCTCGTGAGCGCGGCCGAAAGGGCGGTGCTCCAGGCCCTGCGGCCCCTCGACGGCGACCCCGATCTGATCTGCTTCTTCGTCTGCGGAGCCGACCCCGAAGAGGTCACCCTCGCCGGCGAGCGCGTGATGGCCCACGCGGGCGAGGCGCTGTCCATCGGGTGCAGCGCCACCGGCGTCATCGGCGGCGGGCGCGGCGTCGAAGGCCAGGGCGCGGTGAGCGTGTGGGCGGCCCGGCTGCCCGACGCCAGCCTGACCCCCTTCCGGCTCGACGTGCTCCCCGAGGGCGACCACCTCGCCGTTGTGGGCATGTCCGAGCCCGAGCCGACCGACCGCGTCGCGCTGCTGCTCGCCAACCCCTACGAGTTCCCGGCGCAGTCCTTCGTCGAGCGCTCCACCGATGCGCTGGGCGGCCTGCCCGTGGTCGGCGGCCTGGCCGACGGCATGCGCGGGCAGGACTCCGTGCGGCTGTTCTTCGAGGGCGGGGTGGCCGACGCCGGCGCCATCGGCGTGCTGCTGGGCGGCCCGGGCATCGTGGGCACGGCGGTGAGCCAGGGCTGCCGGCCGATCGGCCCCGCCATGGCGGTCACCAAGGCCGAAGGCAACATGATCTTGGAGTTGGCGGGCGTCTCCGCCTACGAGCGACTCGAATCCCTGGTCAACGCCCTTCCCCAGGAGGAGCAGGAGCTCGCCGCGGTGGGCCTGCACATCGGCATCGCCATGGACGAATACGCCGACCGGCACGAACGCGGGGACTTCCTGGTCCGCTCGGTGGTGGCCGCCGACCCCGAGATGGGCGCGCTGACCATCGGCGACATGGTCGAGGTCGGCCAGACCGTCCGCTTCCAGGTGCGCGACCAGGAGAGCGCAAGCTCCGACCTGCTGGAACGGCTCCAGAGCTTCGACGCCGACGCCCCCGGCCGCACCGCCGCCGCCCTGCTGTTCTCGTGCAACGGACGGGGCGCCGCCATGTTCGACGCCCCCGAGCACGACGTCCGCTCCGTGCAGCGGACCCTCGGCGCCGACGCGGTCGGCGGGTTCTTCGCGGCCGGTGAGATCGGCCCCGTCGCCGGACGCAACCACGTGCACAGCTTCACCGCCTGCCTGCTGGCCTTCGAGGGGTGACCGGGGCGGGCCGGCCCGCCCCGGTCACCCCTCGGCAGCGGGGCCGGCGTCCAGCCCCGTGAGGAAGGCCTCCGCTTCGGCGAGGAACCGCTCGTGGGCTTCGAGCTGCGCCCAGTGCCCGCACCCGGGCGCCACGACGAGCCGCGCGCGGGGCATGCGGGCGGCGGCGCGACGGGACCCCTCAGGATCGACGATCGGGTCGTCCGCGCCGTGGAAGAACAGCGTGGGCGCCCGGATCTCGTGCACCCGGCCGGTGAGGTCGTTGAGCATGCGGTGGCGGCCCAGCGTGGCCTGGTTGTAGCGGCCGTAGGCGAGCCCGCCGCGGGGGTCGCGGGCTTCGCGCGCGAACTCCTCGACCACCTGAGGCGGAAGAGCGGCCGGGTCGGCGACGATCGCGCGCAGCGCGGAGCGGACGAATCGGTTCGCCACCCGTGACGCGGGCAGCAGGATCCGGTCCGGGGACTGCGCGGAGAGCCACGCCCAGAAGTGCGCCGTGCGGTTGCGGAAGACCGGTACCAGGCCCCCGGGAGCGATGAGGACCAGCCCGGCGACGTGGCGGGCGTGGTCGAGCGCGAGGTTGAGGGCGACATCGCCGCCCATCGAGACGCCGAAGACGACGGCCCGGCCCGTTGCGAGCGCGTCGAGCGCGCCGGAGAGGACGGCCGCGAGTTCGCGCGGGCCGCCGGCCGGGGCCGCCTCCATGCTGCCGCCGAAGCCGGGGAGGTCGAGGGCCCACACCTCGCGTTCGCGGGAGAGGGGCTCGATGAGGCGGTACCAGGAGATCGCCGCGTTGTCGGATCCGCCGCCGTGTACGAGAACGGCGGGCGGGAGGCCGGCCGCGCCCGGACCCGCGTGCAGCACCCGCAACCGGCCGCTCGGGGTTTCGACGTGCCGCTGCTCCGCCCCGGGCGGCACCAGCCGGCTCACGCCGGGGCCCCCTCGCGGACGAGCGCGGCGGCGAACCGGGCGAAGCAGCGCTTGCCGGGAGTGGAGTCCGCGACGTCGGTGTCGGCGGCGCGCGCCACGAGCTCGCCCATGCCGAGGATGAGCGCCTCCAGGTCGTCGTGCGGCGCACGGGCGGCGAGCCCGTGGCTCCACAACGCGAGGTTGGCCGCGAGCACGCCGGCGTCGAGGGAGGGGTCGACCATGCCCTCCGCCTGCAACTCACGGATGAATCCGGCGCCCAGCAGCGCGCGTGAGCGGTGCCGGGATCCGTCGCGGTCGCGCACCACGCGGGCCAGGTGCGGCGGATCGCCCCGGTAGAGCCGGAGCAGCGCCGGCCGGGAGTGCAGTGCCGTGACGGAGTGCACGTACAGGCGGGAGAGCATGCCGCCGCGGGGATCGGCCTCGACCAGCTCGGCCGTCCGGCGCGTCGCCCGGGCGGCCTCGTGCGCGACGATGGCCGCCAGCAACTCGTCCTTGTTGGAGAAGCGCAGGTAGAGGACGCCCTTGGCGACGCCGGCGCGTCCGGCGATCGCTGCCATGGTGACGCTGTCGAACCCCCGCTCGGCGACGAGTTCGGCGGCCGCCTCCAGGATGACGCCGGTGTCCACGCTCGGTCGGACCACGTCCGCTTCCTCCGGTTCCTCCGGGCCAACGTAAATGACCGGATTTCTGTTTTCGGTCATTTACCGTAGTCGGCTCCCCTCGGGGTCGGCAATCCCGTGGGTGCGGCCATGGCCGCTTCCGGCCGGGAGCGGGGGCGCGGGCGCCCAGGGGGCGGGCATCCTCGCGTGCCGGGCGGCGGCCTTGTTGACCAGGTCTTTCATTCACCGTGGGGGATATGCCCGGCGTGTTCGATAGGTGACTTCTTGTCCATATGTGATTACTGAAAGTGACATATGTGGATCGATGAAGGGGCCGGCCATGATGCCTTCCCGGATCCGCGCCGGGGCGGTCGCGTCCCTGGCCGCGGTCGCGTTCTCGGTGGTGCCGGCGGGCGGGCCGCCGGCGGGGGCGGCGGACGGACCGCTTCCGCGGGCAGCGGACCCGGGCTGGATCGACGAGGACCTGGCGTCGGCCGAGCGCGCGGGCGCCGTGCTCGACGGAGGCGGCCTGCGGGCGGCTCCCGGATCGGGCGCGCCCCTCGGGGCCCCGCCCGGCGGCGCCTCCGCCCCGGACGCGCTGGTGACCTTCCCCGCGCACGCCGTCGGCGGTGCGGTGCGCGCGGTGGACGTGGACCTGGACACGAGCGGGCGCGCCGCGGGCTTCCCGGTCGAAGCGCGCGGGGTCCGCGCCGACGGGGCCTGGACCGAGTGGAGTCCCGCGGGGAGCGCCCCCGGTGAACCGCCAGAGGTCGTGCGGGTGGGGCTCCCCGCGGCCGTCGAGCGCGTGCAGGTGCGGGTCGGGATCGTCACGGCCCCGGACGCGGCCCCGGACACCGACGGCGACACCGCATCGCTGTCGGGGGTGCGGCTCCGGCCGGTCGCCGCCGCCGAGGGCGACGCGTCCGCGCTTCCGGGGGCGGCCTTCGCGGCGCGGGTCTTCACCACCCGTATCGGCCTCGTCGGCAACACGACCGCGAACGGCCACAAGGTCCGCACGAACGACAACTTCGCGGCGCTCCCCTCGCGCCGCGCCCTGTCCGCGAAGGGCAAGGGCGACTACACCGTGCGCGTGTGCACCAAGGGTGCGGACGAGCGGGCGGAGGCACCGCCGCCCGCCGCGGGCGCCCAGGGCGGCGAGCAGGACCACGGTGCCCGCGGCCGGTGCGTCTACCTGCCCGTGTGGGATGTGGGTCCGTGGAACACCAAGGACGACCACTGGAACGAGGAGCGGCAGACGTGGGACGACCTGCCGCGCGGCCTCCCCCAGGCGCAGGCGGCGTACAGCGACGGCCACAACGGCGGTCGGGACGGGTCCGGCCGGCGGGTGACGAACCCCGCGGGCATCGACCTCGCCGACGGCGCGTTCCGCAACGGGCTGCGGCTGACGGACAACGCGTGGGTCCACGTCGACTACCTGTGGACGGCCGGCCACCGCCACCGCGCCGAGATCTCCGCCACCTCGGCCGCCGGTACGGTCGACGTCCGGCCGGGACCGGGAACGGAGTTCCCGGTGACCGGGACCGCCGCGGACGCCGCATCGGTGGACGTGGAGTGCCGCCTCGCCGGCGAGGCCGTCAAGGGTCCCAACGGCGACGGGGCGGACTGGTACCGGATCGGCCCGGGCGACTACATCCCGGCGGCCTTCGCCGACGGGGGCGGCGACGCGCCCCGTTGCGGCGGAGCGGACGTGCCCTCACCGGACGTGCCCGCGCCCGGCGTCCCGATTCCCGATGTTCCCGCGCCCGATGTTCCCGCGCCCGGCGTCCCGGGCGTCGGAGGCGATCCCTTCGCCGCGGTCGCGGGGTGACGGGGGTCAGCGCACGACGACGACCGTCGCGACGGCCTTGTCGTGCAGCGCCGTGCCGCCTTTGCCGCCGTCGAGGGCGACGAGGCAGTCGACGAGGGTGATCAGGTGGCCGAAGCACGGCAGCGACTGCGGGAGGCCGAAGATCGCCGCGCGGCCCACGGCCTGCCCCTGGGTGAGCCCGCCGCCGTCATAGGCGCGGACGACCTGGATGCCCAGCATCATCTTGCCGATCGTGCGCCCGCGGCCGACGTGGAACAGCCAGTCGTAGAAGAACTGGGACGGTCCCCAGCCGAACATGAACAGCCAGGCCCACGCCTCGAAGTACTCGGGGGTCAGGTCGCTGCCGTTGGGGTTGTCGATCGAGGCGAGCATCGACACCAGGACGAAGAACACGAAGGAGACGGCGGCGAGGACGAAGCCGTCGATGAGGCGGGCCGCGATCCGCGTTCCGAAGGGCGCGCGGGTCCGGCCCTCGGGGATGGGGCCCCGCTGCCGGGGGTCGTATCCGGGGCCCGGACCAGGGGCGGGGTACGGGGGCGGTCCGCCGGGCTGTGGGGGGTACCAAGGCTGACTCACCCGGCGATTGTGCCACTTCCCATCGGATCGACCGAATCGGGCGAATGCGGAGGAATCTGTGTCGATGGTCCTGTTGCGCGGGCGCGGCGAGCAGCAGCGGCCCCGGGCTCAGACCCTGATCACCAGGGTGTCGCCGGCCTTGTCGTGGAGCGTCTGGCGCCGGTCGTCCCACAGGGGCCAGAGGACGTCGACGATCCCGATGCAGGTCTGGGCGAGGACGATGTAGACCACCTCCCGCAGGAACGAGCGTCCCTTCGTCGGCGGCAGCCCGGTCCCGCACGAGATCACCTTGATCCCCAGCCACCGCTTGGCGGGGGTCTGCCCGCTGCGCGAGTGCGGCAGCCACCGGTAGCAGAACGCCGCCGCCAGGCCGAGCAGGATGGGCGGGAACAGGAACAGCAGCATCGCCGGGGACTCACCGCCCTCGAACGATTCGGGGGCGACGAGCTGGACCACGAGGTAGATCGCCCCGAAGCCGACACCGGCGACCGCCAGGTACAGCAGTGCGGCCAGGACGCTGTCGATCAGGTACGCGGCCGCCCGGCGCCCCCAGCCCGCCGGCGGTGCCCCGCCCGGAGCCGCGGGGGGACCCGGCGGGTACCCCGGGCCGGGGGCGTATCCCGGCCCCGGACCGGGCGGCGGACCGGGCGGGAACGGGTGAGAGGGCTGGTTCACGCCGCCGATTGTGCCACCGGTCGCACGCGGCCGCGATTCCGCGACCGGTCGGCCCTTCCGGTCGGCGCTGCCGGTCGGCCTTTCTCCGTGTCTCCGTGTGGTTACGGGGTGTTCGGTGCGGCGGGTGGCACTGTGACCACCAGCGTGGCGGCCGCCTTGTCGTGGATGGACTGGCGCTGCTCGTCCCACAGGGGCCACAGGACGTCGAGCAGGCCGACGACGCCCACCTGCCCGAAGAGGATGTAGATGAGCTCCCTGACGAACGAGAGCCCCTTGGTGGGCGGAAGCCCGGTGTCGCGCGACACCACCTGGATGTTCATCCACCGCTTGGCGGGGGTCTGCCCGGTCCGGGCGTGGTGCAGCCACCGGTAGCAGAAGCCGGCGGCCATCGCGGCGAGGACGAACAGGAACATGCCGATGCCGGCGAAGGCCCACACCGACGAGGACGCTTCGGGATCGATGAGGTAGGCGGTACCGAAGCAGAGCAGTAGTCCGCCCAGCATGATGCCGATGACCATCACGGTGACGATGAGGCTGTCGATCAGCGCGGCGGCGGCGCGCGACCCCCAGTCGGCCAGCGGGCGGCCGTGCGGTGACAGCGGCGGGCCGGGCGGTGCGTAGCCGGTGTACGGGCCGTACCCGTACTGCCCGCCGTACCCCGGAGCGCCACCGTATTCGGGCCCGCCCCCATAGCCGGATCGCGGATGGCCGTAGCCGCCCTGGGGGTCGTTCCACGTGGGGGTGCTCATGGGGCCGTCGTCTCTCTCCATGGGGGCGGCGCCGGAAGGGGCGCGCCCCATTCTCCCGGCGTGCGGTGCGCGAGGTCCATTCCGGGGCCGCTACCGGCCGCGGCCCCAGAGAGCGGACCGGCGTCGGCCTACCCGCACAACGCGGAAGGGGTGGCTCCCGGCCACCCCTTCCGCGTCGTGTTGGGAGGGGTTACGCCCCGTACGGGACGGCGTCGATGATCTCGACCGCCAGGCTGCGCCCGTTGGGCAGTGTGTAGCTGGTGGATTCGCCGATCTTCTTGCCGTTGATGGCGCTGCCGAGCGGCGACCTGGGGGAGTACACGTCGATCGGCGCCCCGCTCTCCTCGCGCGACGCGAGCAGGAAGGTCACCTCTTCCTCGTCGCCTTCGAACTTGATCGTCACGGTCATCCCCGGACCGACGACCCCGGCCTTGCGCGGCGCCTCGCCGACCCGGGCGTTGCGCAGGATGCTCTGGAGCTGGATGATCCGGGCCTCGATCTTGCCCTGCTCCTCCTTGGCGGCGTGGTAGCCGCCGTTCTCCTTGAGGTCGCCCTCCTCCCGGGCGGCCTCGATCTTCTCGGCGATCTCGATGCGACCAGGTCCCGACAGGTGCTCCAGCTCCGCCTTGAGCCGGTCATACGCCTCCTGGGTCAGCCAGGTGACGTTGTCATCGCGGGTCTCGGTCACGGGAACTCCCTCGGTGCGTCTAGTGCCCGCGGCCACCAGGCGGCCGCGGATGAACTTACGAGATTATCACCGAGCCCCTTTGACGGTACTGCCATGAAACCCGGTCCTCCCAGGCCGGACGCCCTGCGGGCGCGGGTCTGGCGGGACCGGGCGGCGTGGCGGCCGTCGGGCTGCGGTGCGTGGCGGTAGGGGGCGGGCCCTGGGGCCCGGGCTCGACTGGATTACCGGACTACTTTGTCGAACCTTGTTCCCTGCACGAGGCCACTTGTACCGCGGAAGCCTCACGAATCGTCTCGACGGACGTCGTGACGTCCTGGAGGCCGGCCTCGACCTCGACGCTCGTCTGGCCGACCTCGACGTGCTGGGCGTCGGTCGCCGTCACCAGACACTCCACCGGTTCGCCGCTGTTGACCTGGAATGTGATGGTCGCCTCGGCGTCGGAGAGCACCCGCCAGGCGACCGTCTGCATGGAGACACCGCCCGCTCCGCCGTAGCTCAGCAGCGCCGATCCCCAGCCGATGGTGAAGACACCGGCGACCAGGACGCCGATGATGAAGATGACCGGCTTGTTCCCGTGGCGGCGCTTCGCGCCCGGCGCCTGCTCCCCGGGCGGGGGCGGGACATCGGAAGGGCTCTCGGGCATGCGGGAATCTCCGAACGTGATGGCTATGTTGTCTAAGATAGCTCCGTCCCGAGCGGCCGCCGCTCCACCCCCGACCTCGTGGATACGCCGAGGCAGGCGGCGCGGCGCTGACGCCGGAGCGGTCGAGTGCACATCCGTGACTATCCAAGGGGATCTGTCCGTTGTCCGAGCGCTTGCGGCTGATGGCCGTGCATGCCCACCCCGATGATGAATCCAGCAAGGGCGCAGCCACCATGGTGCGCTACGTGAGCGAAGGCGCCGAGGTGCTCGTCGTCACACTGACCGGCGGCGAGGCCGGGTCGATCCTCAACCCCGCGATGGACCGGCCGGAGATCCTGGAGAACATCGCCGAGGTCCGCCGCAAGGAGATGGACGCCGCGCGCCAGATCCTCGGCGTCCGCCAGGAGTTCAGCGGCTTCGTCGACTCCGGCCTGCCCGAAGGCGACCCGCTGCCCCCGCTGCCCGACGGCTGCTTCGCCGTCCAGCCCCTGGACGTCGCCTCCGAGCCGCTGGTGCGCTCGGTGCGGTCGTTCCGGCCCCACGTCATGCTCACCTACGACGAGCAGGGCGGCTACCCCCACCCCGACCACATCATGACCCACAAGGTCTCCGTCGAGGCGTTCGAGGCCGCGGGCGACCCCGAGCGCTACCCGGGCACCGGCGAACCCTGGCAGCCCCTCAAGCTCTACTACCACGTTTCCTTCACGCGCGAGCGGTTCGAGGTCATCGCCGCCATGCTGGAGGAGCGCGGCCTGGAGAACCCCTACGCCGAGTGGATCGAGCGGATGAAGGACCGCGAGCCGCCGAAGTGGGAGATCACCACCCGGGTCCGCTGCGACGAGCACTTCGAGACCCGCGACCGCGCCCTCATCGCCCACGCCACCCAGATCGACCCCAACGGGTTCTGGTTCGCCGTCCCCATGGACATCCAGCGCGAGGCGTGGCCCACCGAGGACTACCACCTGGCCCGCTCGGTCATCGATACGGAGGTGCCTGAGGACGACCTCTTCGCGGGTATCCGCGAGACGGTGAGAGCATGAGCGGTATGAACGCCGCTCTCGTCCTCGCCAACGCCGAGATCGCGACCGACACCGTGACCCCGGGTGTGCTGGGGTTCATCGTCGTCGCGCTCATCGGCTACGTCCTCTACCTGCTCATGAAGAACATGACCAAGCACCTGGCCGCCGTGAAGGAGCGCGGCTTCGACGACGCCCGCGCCGGCACCGCCGCGGCCGCCGACACGCGCGACGAGTGAGGACCGGCGGACGCACGCCGCCGTGTCCCCGTCGCGGGCCCGTTCGCCCGCTCGGCCCCGGACGGGGTCTCCCGCCCCGGTCCGGGGCCGAGCCGCGTCCGCGGTCCCGCGCCCTCCCCGGGCCGGCCACCCCGTCCGTCCCGTACACACGGAAGTGCGGTAGCCCGCCCTTGGGAGGGGGCTACCGCACGATGCCGGGTCCGCGACGGTACGCGGGGGTGGCCGCGGGCCGTCCCGGGCGACGGCCTGTGGCTTAGTCGGTCGCGACCGGGGTCAGGGCGAACCCGTCGTTGGGCCGGCCCGCGAGGAGGTCGGCGAGGCCGCCGCTGAGCGCGTAGGTCTCCCCGTCCGGTCCCACGGTCACGTCACTGGTGACCGGGTCCTCGACGGTGTCGGTCACCGTCACCGTGGCCTCC
Organism: Nocardiopsis mangrovi; assembly: GCF_042653925.1. Classification (NCBI taxonomy): domain Bacteria; kingdom Bacillati; phylum Actinomycetota; class Actinomycetes; order Streptosporangiales; family Nocardiopsidaceae; genus Nocardiopsis; species Nocardiopsis mangrovi. The sequence goes on along the minus strand of NZ_JBHSFQ010000001.1, from coordinate 372,165 downwards.
TTCCAGCCGTCGCCGGGCTCCACGCGCTGGATCCGGGCGGGCTCGCCGGTGAGCAGGCCGCTGCTGACCGCCGCGATCGAGCCGTCGTCCAGGACCCGCATGCCGGCCGCGGGGGCCTCCAGCGGCTCGGAGAGCTCCACCGGCTGCGCGCCTTCGGGGCTGTCGACCGGTACCCGCACCATGGAGCCGTCGCCCATGGTGATGATCAACTGGTCGCCCTCCACCCAGTCCACAGCGGCCATCCCGACGCCGTCCAGGAAGTCGGGGATGTCCAGGTCGCCCTTGAGCAGGTCGTCCCGCAGGAAGATCGAGGCGCTGCCATCGGGCTCGACGGCGAACACCGTCGGGGTGAGCTGGTCGACGGCGTAGACGGTGCCGTCGGGCGCCACCGTCACGTCGGCGATCAGGTGCTTCTCACCGTCCTCGAAGAGCGGCCGCAGGTCGACGCACCAGTCCTGCTCCCCGGTCTCCAGGTCGTAGCTGCCCACGCCGGCGAAGCCGAAGGGGTTGTCCTTGTCCGAACGGTCGGAGGTGCCGTAGTCGACGTTGCTGACCAGGATGCGGTCCCGCTCGGGGTCGATCTGGACCGCCTGCGCCGACACCAGCAGCGGGTCGTCGATGTGGGTGCGCACCTCTCCGTCCGGACCGAAGGCGAAGACCTTGCCCTGGCTCAGCGATCCGGCGTAGAACGTGTCCGTCTCCGCGTCGTAGTCCAGGGAGTGCGGGAAGACGTTCGCGCCGTCGACCTGGATGGGGTCGGCCGTCGGCGTGTCCTCCTTGGCCTGCACGGCCGTGGGCTTCTCGGAGCCGGATCCGGTGGGGAGCATGGTCGCGGCCATGGCCGTCCCGGTGGTCACGGCGGCGACGGCCGCCGCGCCCGCGATGACGAACTTCAGCTTCGGCTTCTTCATTGTCCTTGTTCCTCGGGGGTGTCGGGGGTATCGGGGGTGGCGTGTACTGCGGTGAGCCGTACGGGGTTACGCGCTGATGCCGCGTCCCAGCAGGGCGGCCAGCCGGTCGAGTGCGGGGGCGCCTTCCGGAGCGGTCCGGGACGGCGCGAACGGAGCACCCGGCCCGGACGGCACCTGGGCCATAAGGCCGCGGGCGAACCCGGTCTCCCGCTCGACCGTGGCGTCGTCGAAGAGGGCCTTCTGGCCGATGGCCTGAGCCAGGTCCCAGCCGTGCACCAGGTGCTCCAGGGTCTGCAGGCTCAGCGCCACGGCGCCCGGCACCTCACCGACCGGGGCCTGCACCGTCCGCTCCAGCGCACCCGGCCCCTGGAAGGCGGCCACCAGGGCGGCGGCCGACGTCCGGAACACCTCCTGGAGCGCCTCCGGAGCGGGGTCGGCATCGAGCGCCGGCAGGGGCGGCTCCGCCCCCATCACGGCGGCGAACGCGCGCTGTCCCGTCACCAGGTGCTCGACCAGCTCGCGGACGTCCCAGCCGGTGCAGGGCGTGGGCGCGCTCCACTGCTCCTCCTCAACGGCCTCGACCAGGTGGGCGACGGTGTCGACGACCTCCGCGAAAGCCGTGACGGGTGTAGTGGGCATGGGGAACCTCCAGCTCGACGTGAAAAGGGAATGCGTGTGTCAGCCCGTGGCGTGCGCGCACTGGACGGGTGGTGCCGACGGGCGGGGAAGAGGGGCGGCGCCGGGGGCGGAGAACGCGCGTGACGGTGCCCCGCGGCAGTCCTTGCCGGCCTCGGGCCGGGGCTGCCGGGTGGTGTTCGGGCGTGACGTTATGAGGGGACCGTTGTGGTGCGGCGGCCCTGCGGCCTGGTCAGGGGTGCACGGGCGGAGCGACGGATACGGGGGTGTCGACGGCGGGGGAGGCGGTCCCCGTCGCGTCCGCACCGGGCTCCAGGGTCTGGTTGAGCAGCCGCAGTGCCGCCTGGGAGGCGGAGCCGGGCGCCGCGGTCGTCACCACCAGCCGGATCCCCTGCCCCCGGGGGACCGCGAGTGTGTGCTGCAGCACGTCCAGCTCCCCGACCATCGGATGGCGCATCCGGTACTCGGCCACGTCCCAGGCGCGCACCCGGTGCTCGGCCCACAGCGTGGCGAACTGGGGGCTGCGCATCGTCAGCTCGCCGATGAGGGAGGCCAGATGCGGGTCCTCCGGATACTCGCCGACCGCCTGCCGCAGCTTGCCCACCACGTCCCGCGCCTTGCGGGGCCAGTCCACATACAGGTCCCGCGTGTGGGCGTCCAGGAAGAGCAGCCGGGCGGTGTTGGGCCGCGTGGCCGCTCGATCCGGGCCGTCCGGGGACAGGTGCCCGGCGAACAGCGCGTGCCCCGCGCGGTTCCACGCCAGGACGTCCGAGCGCCGGCCGACGACGACCACCGGTGCGTCCCCCATGGCGTCCATCAGCTGGCGGATCGCCGGGGTGATCCGCTCGGCGGGGAGCCGGCGGCGGCTCTGCCGGACGTCACCGGACAGGGTGTGCAGGTGGCGCCGCTCCGCGTCGTCCAGCCGCAGAGCGGTGGCCAGCGCGTCGAGGACCTGCGGCGAGGCGTTGAGCGACTGGCCCTGTTCCAGCCGCGTGTAGTAGGCCACGCTGACACCGGCGAGCTGGGCCAGTTCCTCACGCCGCAGCCCCGGAACCCGTCGTCGGTCGCCGTAGTCCGGCAACCCCACGTCCTCCGGCTTCAACTGCGCCCGGCGCCCGGACAGGAACTCGCCGAGGGGGGACTTGCCGCGCGGTGTGTCGTCCATGTGACCGAGTATGGCCAGACTTTCCATGTTCATCCTCCCCCTGGGAGTGGCAGGCACGGGGCCGCGGGCGTGTGGCGGCGCCGGCCCCCGCCGGCGGCGTCCGCACACGTGTCCGTCCACAGGCCGGCCGATCACCTGGTGTCGAGGCGGAGTGCTCGGGCAGAGTGGTGGTATGCCCAACCGCCTCGCAGACGCCACCAGCCCCTACCTGCTCCAGCACGCCGGCAACCCCGTCGACTGGCACCCGTGGGACGCCGCGGCGTTCGCCGAGGCGCGCGAACGCGATGTCCCGGTGCTGCTGTCGGTGGGGTACGCGGCCTGCCACTGGTGCCACGTCATGGCCCACGAGTCGTTCGAGGACCCCGACACCGCGCGGCTCATGAACTCCGCGTTCGTCAACATCAAGGTCGACCGCGAGGAACGCCCCGACGTCGACGCCGTGTACATGGAGGCCACCCAGGCCATGACCGGCCAGGGCGGCTGGCCCATGACCGTCTTCCTGACCCCTGACGGCGCCCCGTTCTACTGCGGCACCTACTTCCCCCGCGGCCGGTTCCAACAGCTGCTGACCGCGGTCTCGCGCGCCTGGGGCGAGGAGCGCCACGGCGTCGTCGAACAGGGCCGCCGGATCGTCGACGCCCTCAGCGCCCCCCGCTCCCTTGGCGGCGCCGGCGCCCCGGGGGCAGACGCGCTCGACACCGCGGTCGCCGTGCTCGCGGACGAGTACGACGCCGCCCACGGCGGGTTCGGCGGCGCCCCGAAGTTCCCGCCGTCGATGCTGCTGTCCTTCCTGCTCGCCCAGCACGCCCGCACGGGCGACCCCCGCAGCCGCGACATGGCCGCGGGCACGGCCGAGGCCATGGCGCGCGGCGGCATGTACGACCAGATCGGCGGCGGGTTCGCCCGCTACTGCGTCGATGCCGCCTGGATCGTCCCGCACTTCGAGAAGATGCTCTACGACAACGCCCTCCTGCTCCGCGCCTATACCCGGCTCTGGCTGGCCACCGGCGACCCCCTGGCGCGGCGGGTGGCGCTGGAGACCGCCGACTGGATGGTCGCCGGGCTGCGCACGGCCGAAGGCGGCTTCGCCTCGGCCCTGGACGCCGACAGCGAGGGCGTCGAGGGCCGCTACTACGTCTGGACCCCCGGGCAGCTGGCCGACGTCCTCGGCGCCGACGACGCCGCCTGGGCCGCACGGCTCTTCGGCGTCACCGAGACTGGCACCTTCGAGCACGGCTCCTCGGTGCTCCAGTTGCGCGCCGACCCCGACGACCCCGCCCGCTACGCCCGCGTCCGCGCCGCCCTGCTGGCCGAGCGCGCCACCCGGGTGCCGCCGGCGCGCGACGACAAGATCGTCGCCGCCTGGAACGGGCTGGCCATCGCCGCCCTGGCCGAATCCGGGGCCCTCTTCGAGCGGCCCGACCTCGTGGCGCACGCCCGCGAGGCCGCCCGGCTGCTGGCGCGGGTGCACATCAGCGACGGCCGCATCCTGCGCACCTCCCGCGACGGCGCCGCCGGAACCGGCGCCGGCGTCCTGGAGGACTACGCCGACGTCGCCGAGGGCCTGCTCGCCCTGCACGCGGTCACCGGCGAACCCGAATGGGTCGCCACCGCCGGCTCCCTCCTCGACTCCGTCCTGGAGCGCTTCGGCGACGGCGACGGCGGGTTCTACGACACCGCCGACGACGCCGAGGCCCTGTTCTCCCGTCCGCAGGACCCCACCGACAACGCCACCCCCTCCGGCCGATTCGCCGCTGCGGGAGCGCTCCTCGGCTACGCCGGGCTGACCGGGTCGCAGCGCCACCGCGACGCCGCCGAACGCGCGCTCGCACCGGTGGAGCCGCTGGCCCGCAAGGCCCCGCGCTTCGCGGGGTGGGGGATGGCCGTCGCCGAATCCCTGCTCGTCGGCCCGCTGGAGATCGCGGTCGTCGGTCCCGAGGGCGACCCCGCGACCGATGCGCTGCACCGCGAGGCGCTGCGCTCGGCCCCGTTCGGCACCGCCATCACCCGGGGAGACGGCCGCGGCCACCACGGGATCCCGCTCCTCGCCGACCGCCCGCTGCTCGACGGCGCCCCGGCCGCCTATGTCTGCCGGGGGTTCACCTGCAAGCTCCCGGTCTCCACGCCGGAGGCCCTGCGTGAGCACATCTCGGCCATCTAGCACCGGGTGCGGCGCCGGGCGCGCGCCGCCGCTCCCGGGGCGGCGGGTCAGTCGAGCCTGGTCCCCGCGATGATCCGGTTCACCACGTCGGGGCGGTGGTCCGGCTGGCGGATGTCCAGGAAGAGCGTGCGGCCGCCGGCGACCGAGCGCAGCACCGCCACGCTGTGGGCACCCGCGCAGTCGGGCCAGTGCCACACCTCGCCGCGCCAGCGCCGGTCGGCGAACGGCCGGCGCTCCACGCGGCTCGCGCAGGGCACCGTGCCCGCGAGCGCACCCAGGCCGTCGGGACCCTCGCTCTCCCACCCGCGGGGCAGCAGGGCGGCGAACACTCCCGAGACCGCGCCGTCCCGGTCGTCCCACGCGTCGACGTCGGTGGCCACCAGCAGGCCCTCGCCGACCTCGCGGCCGCCCTCGCCCACCTCGGTGGGGCGCCCGCTGTGGAACTGGCGCGCCCAGGAGTCCGGGACCGCCACGCGGAGGTCGCCGGCCTCCGCCCGCACGTCGGTGAAGTCCAGCCCGGGCGCGCCGGCGCCGGCCGTGGCCGCGAACACCAGCATGACCGCCGCGGCGGCCACGGCCGCGGTGCGCCGCCCCACCGAGCGCAGCCGGGCCGACCACGACCCCCGGCGCGATCCCGGGGCCATCCTGATGGCGCGGATCCGGTCGGTGAACTCCTTGGCATCCGACGGCCGCCCGGCGCGGTCGGCCGAGAGCGCCGACATGATCAGCGCGTCGAGTTCGCGGGGCAGCCCAGGCCGCAGCCGGCCCGGCGGCACCCGGATCGGCGGTGGCGGCGGCCGGCGGCCGGTGAGCAGCTCATAGGCGACCGCTCCCAGCGAGTACACGTCGGCCCGCACGTCGATGTCGCCGGCCGGGCTGCCCTGCTCGGGCGACATGTACCCCGGGGTCCCGGCCGCGGCGGTGAACCCCGACGCCCCGTCGATGCTCTTGGCGAACCCGAGGTCGGCCACGAGCACGCGCTGCCCGACCGGCGACGACTGCAGCAGCACATTGGACGGCTTGATGTCCCTGTGAATCGTGCCGTGCCGGTGCAGTACCGTGACACCCTGGCCGATTTCGGTCAGCAGCCGCAGGGCTTCATCCAGTGGCAGCCGCCCCCTGGCGACCAGATCGGCGACGCTGCCCTGGTCCGCGTAGGGCATGACGAAGTACGGCCGGTCGTCGGGGAGGGTGCCGATGTCGTGCACCCGCACGAGCCAGGCGGAGTCCGCCTGGCGCAGGATCCGGGCCTCCTCCAGGAACCGCTGGTGGATGTCGAGCTGGTGGGTCCAGTTCTCGGCGAGGACCTTGACGGCAACGGGGGTGTCGAGCCGGTCGTCATGCGCGAGCCAGACCGTCGCGAACGAGCCGGATCCCAGGTGTCGTATGACGCGGTATCGGCCGAACGAATCCGGTTGTGCCACAGATAGTGCTTTTACCAGAGCGGGGCGTCGCAAACGTCCGCCGACGCGCGGGGCGGGCCGTGAGGTTGTCCGGATCGCGTATACGGACGACCATGATGTGAACCTCGTAGTAGCGGATGGGCGTTTGTCATCGAAGACGAAGTGTGCGTTTTTCCGACAGCAGGGAGTTACCAGCCGTGCGAAACACTGACAAGGGCTCGGGATCCCGACGATCGGCCGCGAAGGTCGACGATTCCCTAGAGGAGCTGGCGCGGCGTGCGCGCGACGGCGACTCCGACGCCCTCGACGACCTCCTCCGCAGGATCCAGCCCGACGTCCTGCGCCGGTGCGCGCGTTTCCTCCCCTACCGCCAGGACGCCGAAGAGGCGTGCCAGGACGCGCTGCTGCGGGTGGCGCGCAACATCGGCCGGTTCAAAGGCGATTCGCTGTTCACCACGTGGCTGTATACGGTGGTGTCGAATTCGGCGCGGCAGACCTACCGGTCCATGAAGCGACGCTCCGCGGAGCTTCCGACCGAGGCCGACCGCATACCCCACCACCGCGACCCGCGCACCACGAGCGTCATCGCCGGGTCTCGGATCGATCTGCTGGAGGCCCTCGACCGGCTCGAACGCGACCGCCCCAACCTCGTCGCCCCGCTGGTCCTGCGCGACCTCTGCCAGATGGATTACAACGAGATCGCCGAAGAACTCGGCCTTGCCCTGGGGACCGTCAAGTCCCGGATCCACGAGGGCCGCAAGCACGTGCGCAAGTCGCTGGCCGTGACGTAGCGGTCTCAAGCCGCATACCCTTGATGTGTCGAAATGCGCATCACCAGGCTTGAGTCGCCGCGCCGGGTTCGGTGCGAGGGATCCGCGGAACTGTTCCGCGGGTCCCCTACGACGGCGGCGAAAGGGAGCGACGTCCATGGGGTTCCGTGATCCCCTGTACTGGCTGTACGAGCGTCGGATCGAGCGCAGGCTCGGCAGCTACGAGATCCCCCGGCACGTGGGTGTGATCCTCGACGGCAACCGCCGGTGGGCCAAGACCAGCGGGCTGGCCAGCGTCGACCAGGGGCATCGCGCCGGCGCCGACAAGATCTTCGAACTGCTGGGCTGGTGCGACGAAGTCGGTGTGCAGGTGGTCACCCTCTGGCTGCTGTCCACCGACAACCTCGGCCGGCCGCCCGAGGAGCTCGAACCGCTGTTGCAGATCATCGAGGACACCGTGACCCGGCTGCGCCGCGAGGGCTGGAACGTCAACCCCGTGGGCGCGCTGGATCTGCTGCCCGATTCCACCGGCCGTGTTCTGAAAGAGGCCGCCGAGGCCACATCCGGCGGTTCCGGCCTGATTGTGAATGTTGCGGTCGGGTATGGAGGAAGACGTGAGATCGCTGATGCGGTTCGGTCGCTCCTCCTGGCGGAGGCGGCCAAGGGCACCTCTATCGAGGAGCTGGCCGAACGCCTCGACCTGGAGCACATCTCCGAGCATCTCTACACCCGCGGCCAGCCCGACCCCGAGCTCCTCATCCGGACCTCGGGGGAGCAGCGGCTCTCCGGCTTCCTGCTCTGGCAGAGCGCGCACTCGGAGTTCTACTTCTGCGAGGTCTTCTGGCCTGCCTTCCGCAGAGTCGACTTCCTGCGCGCGCTCCGGTCCTACGGCGCGCGGAACCGACGGTTCGGCTCCTGAACACCGCCACCACGCTCCACGCCACCGCACAGATCGGAGGAAAACCCCCGTAACCGGGTGTTCACACGCCATGCGACCTGGGGGTCTTGCTCTTTTGGCGGAGCCGGGTACCGTCGAAACCAGTGGATGGTGCGCATCCGTCCGCTCGGGAGGCCCCGATCGTTTGAGGTCCTGGTCATTGAAGGAGCTCATGGTGACGAGGGCCGGTCCCGGCCCTCACGGGGCTGGTCCCGGTCCTTGGATTCCCGTGAGACCAGGGCACCCCGGTGCCCAAGGGGAGAACGAGTGGCTAGTTCCTCGACCTACCGCCGTGACCTTGACGCCCCTGCCGCGGACGGGGAGGTGAGTGAGCGGCGGATCTACGTGCTCGACACCAGCGTCCTGCTGGCCGACCCGACGTCGATCACCCGGTTCGCCGAGCACGAGGTGGTCCTGCCGATCGTGGTGATCACCGAGCTGGAGAGCAAGAGGCACCACCCCGAACTCGGATACTTCGCCCGTGAGGCACTGCGCCGGCTCGACGACCTCCGGGTCGCCCACGGCAGCCTCCACGACGACGTCCCGGTCAACGAGCACGGCGGCACGCTGCGGGTGGAACTCAACCACAGCGATCCCTCGGTCCTCCCCGCCGGCTTCCGGCAGGGCGACAACGACACCCGCATCCTCACCGTCGCCTGCAACCTGCGCGACGACGGCGGCGATGCCCGTGTGGTCCTGGTGAGCAAGGACCTGCCGATGCGCATCAAGGCGTCGTCCATCGGCCTGGACGCCGACGAGTACCGCGCCGAACTCGCCATCGAGCACGGTTGGACCGGGATGGCCGAGCTGGAGGTGCCCGCCCACGAGATCGCCGAGCTGTTCGAGGGCGGCACCGCCGACATCGAGGCCGCGCGCGACCTCCCCTGCCACACCGGCCTCGTCCTGGTCTCCGAGCGCGGCAAGGCCCTGGGCCGGGTCCTGCCCGACAAGTCGGTCAAGGTCGTCAAGGGCGACCGCGACGTCTTCGGCCTCCACGGGCGCAGCGCCGAGCAGCGCATCGCGCTCGACCTGCTCACCGACCCCGACGTCGGCATCGTGTCACTGGGCGGCCGGGCCGGTACCGGGAAGTCGGCGCTCGCCCTGTGCGCGGGGCTCGACGCCGTGCTCGAACGCGGGCTGCACCGCAAGGTCATGGTGTTCCGGCCGCTGTACGCGGTGGGCGGCCAGGACCTCGGCTACCTGCCGGGCACCGAGAACGAGAAGATGTCGCCCTGGTCGCAGGCCGTGCACGACACCCTCTCGGCGATCACCACACCGGAGGTCATCGACGAGGTCGTCGAACGCGGGATGCTGGAGGTCCTGCCGCTCACCCACATCCGCGGCCGGTCGCTGCACGACGCCTTCGTGATCGTCGACGAGGCGCAGTCGCTGGAGATCGGCGTGCTGCTGACCGTGCTCTCGCGCCTCGGCGAGAACTCCCGCGTGGTCCTCACCCACGACGTCGCCCAGCGCGACAACCTCCGGGTGGGCCGCTACGACGGCGTCGTCGCGGTGGTGGAGAAGCTCAAGGGCCACCCGCTGTTCTCGCACATCACCCTCACCCGCTCCGAGCGCTCGCCCATCGCGGCGCTGGTCACCGAGATGCTGGAGGGCTGACCGCCCGGCACCGCGGGCCCGCCGCCCCGCAAGGGGCCGCCGGCGGGCCCGCCCGGCGGTGCGCATCCACCCTCTCCCCGCGTCTCCCCGGGCACGTGCGCGTTCACGGCGGCGTCGGCGGCCGTTGGGCCGCACGTCGCGGCCGGGGTGTAGAAACCACGGTGCGCCCCCCGCACCGCCACGACGAGGAGAACCGCGCCCGTGACCATCCCACCCTCCCCCTCGGCACCGCCCCTGCCCGCAACCCCGCTCTCCCGCCGCACCCTGCTGCGCTACGGCGCCGTGGGCATCGGCGCCGCCGCGGCGGGCTCGATCTCCGCCGCCCCCGCGCTCGCCCAGGGCCGCAACCGCCCCGTTCTCACCCACGGCATCCAGCTGGGCGACCCGCGGACCGACGGCGCCGTGGTGTGGACGCGCGCCGACCGCGCCGCGCGCATGGTGGTCGAGGTCGCGGCCCGGCCCGACTTCGCCGGCGCCCGCACGGTCCGCGGGCCCCTGCTCACCCCCGAGAGCGACGGCACCGGGCGCCTGCGGATCACCGGGGTCGAGCCCGGCCGCGAGGTGTACGTCCGGGTGCGCGCGGAGTCCGGCCGCGCGTCCAGCGAAGCCGTCGAGGGGTCGTTCCGCACCCCCGGCGGCGGTGACCGCCCCATCCGCTTCGTGTGGTCGGGCGACGTGGCGGGCCAGGGCTGGGGCATCAACCCCGACATCGGCGGGATGCCGATCTTCGCGGCGATGGCCGACCGCGACCCCGACTTCTTCCTGCACAGCGGCGACGTCTGCTATGCCGACGGCCCCATCGAGGAGAAGGTCACCCTGCCCGACGGCCGGACCTGGCGCAACCTCGTCACCCCCGAGAAGACCAAGGTCGCCGAGACCCTGGCGGAGTTCCGCGGGCAGTACGCCTACAACCTGCTCGACGACAACCTGCGCGGCCTCACGGCACGGGTCCCGCAGATCGTCCAGTGGGACGACCACGAGGTCACCAACAACTGGTACCCGGGCGAGATCCTCGAGGACGACCGCTACACCGAGACCAGCGTGGACGTGCTGGCCCGGCGCGCGCACCGCGCGTTCCACGAGTGGCAGCCCATCATCCCCGCCGAGGCGGTCGACCGGCGCATCCACCGCCGCATCGGCTACGGCCCCGATCTCGACGTGTTCGTGATCGACATGCGCCCCTACCGCGACGCCAACTCGCCCGGCGAGGAGCCGCTGGAGCGCATCCTCGGCCGGCGCCAGGCCGACTGGCTGGTGCGCTCGCTGAGCGAGTCGACCGCCACCTGGAAGGTCGTCGCGGCGGACATGCCGGTGGGTGTGGTGGTGCGCGACGGTGACGACATCGAGGCCGTCGCCAACGGCCTCCCCGGTGCGCCCAGCGGCCGCGAGGCCGAGATCGGCGACGTGTTGCGGCGGATCCACCGCAAGGGCGTGCGCGACGTCGTGTGGCTGACCGCCGACGTGCACTACTCCGCCGCGCACCACTACTCCCCGGACCGCGCCGCGTCCGGCACCGAGTTCACCCCGTTCTGGGAGTTCGTCTCCGGCCCGCTGCACGCCGGGGCGTTCGGGCCCAGCGAGCTCGACCCCACCTTCGGCCCCGAAGCGGTGTTCGTGTCCGCGCCGCCCGCGCAGAACACCACTCCGCTGGACGGGTTCCAGCACTTCGGCGAGGTCGAGATCGACCCGGAGAGCAAGGAGTTCACGGTCCACTTGCGCGACATCGCCGGCGAGAGCCTGTGGTCGCGCACCCTCACCCCTGAGGGCAACGGCTCCTGAGGGGGAGCGGGCACGGGGGCCCGGGCCCATACGGGGGCGCGTCGCGTATGCCACACGGCGGAACCCCCTCACCGTCAGTGCGTTTGCCCTGGTCTCGGATGATTTGCAGCTGACTATCCGTAATGTGATTTACGTCATACTTCAAAGGGTGTTACGGTGCCGTGATCATGCGGCAAGGTAGGTCCCGTTTCAGAAGGAGCCCCTTGGGACGCGCGTGACGCATCGTCGAGATGCCCCCTGATCTTTACGCGCGTGACCTCCAGCGACGAGGGCGGCCAGCGATCACCGCACGCCACGTCCGTCGCCTGTACCCCGATGACACCACCTGCGAGCCCAGGGGCCGTGGTCGATCGTGCGCGTATCGCTGGGCGCACGGCTGACGAAAGGGCGATTCTTGCTACTCAACCGGATCTCGCTGCGGGTCGCCACGGCGGTCGGCTCGGCTGCGATGGTCGCCGGAGCCACCTTCGCCGTGTCCGCCTTCGCGGACAGTGATACCGATCCCGGCGACGCCGCGGCGTCCGCTGTCGTGCCGCCCGAGGCCGACGACACCGGGGCCGACTTCTTCGCCGCGGCCCCCGAGCTCTCCGACGACGAGCTCGCCGAGCAGCGCGCGAGCGTCCAGAACCGCATCGAGGAGGCCGGCGGCACGGTCAGCGGCTCGGCCACCGCCGCCGAGGAACAGGAAGAGGAAGAAGAGGAGGAGTCGGACGACTCCGGTTCCACCCCCGTTCCCTCGGGCGACCCCAAGGGCATCGCGCAGGCGATGCTGGGCGACTTCGGGTGGGGCGACGACCAGTTCAGCTGCTTGGAACCCCTGTGGGAGAAGGAGAGCAACTGGAACCCCTCCGCGGAGAACCCGAGCTCCGGCGCCTACGGCATCCCGCAGGCCCTGCCCGGCAGCAAGATGGCGACCGCCGGCAGCGACTGGCAGACCAACCCGGCCACCCAGATCTCCTGGGGCCTGGGCTACATCGAGGACCGCTACGGCTCGCCGTGCGGCGCCTGGGAGCACTCGCAGGCCAACGGCTGGTACTGACGGCCGGTACGGAAGGGGACGGCCCCCGCGATCGCATGATCGCGGGGGCCGTCCTCGTCCCTCCTGCTCCGGTCGCTGCGCTCAGGGCGCTCAGACGGGCTCGAAGGAGTCCAGGACGCTCTCGTACATCCTGCGGTGGTCGTCGGCCTCCGCGGCCGGCACATTCATGGTCACCGCGAACGCCTCCTTGCCGATCGTGATGATGTGGGAGTCGAAGTGCCGGGCGGGCGTGCTCCACCCGCCGGTCCGGAACTCCGCCTCCAGCGTCGCGACGTCCCAGTCGTCGGGGAAGCCGGAGTCGACCGCCGCCATCTCCAGGGCCTGGTAATCCGTGACGTCTTCGTTCTCGCGGAAGCCGTTGTCGTCGAACTCGACCCACCCGTAGCTCGTGCCGGGATCGGCGGAGCCGTTGTCCCAGGCGTTGACGTAGATTGTGGCGTCGTCGTCGGCGCGGCGGAAGTAGACGTAGGTCTGGCCGTCCTCCGAGGAGTCGTCGACCTCCCATTCCCGCGGGTAGTCGACGTTGAAGCGGGCGGATTCGAAGCGCTGGTAGTCCGTGGTGTCCATGCGCACCAGCGAGACCACCGCCACCACGACGATCACCAGGCCCAGCATGGCCACGCCCATCATGACGGGGATGAGGACGCTGCCGCGCCGCCCGTCGCCGCCCCCGGGCCGTCCCGGGCCGGAGAAGGCGCCGTGGGCGGGCCGGGGACCGCCCGCGGGCGGCCGGCCGGGGAACGGCGTGTGGGGGCCGGAGGCCGAGGGGTGCGGGGTGTTCGGGCCGGGAGCGGCGTGCCCGATCCCGGGGCGCGGGCCGGCGGGGTGGCCGCCCGTGGCCGGTCCGGGGAAGGGCGTGTGCCGCGCGGAGGGGTGGGGGGTGTGGGGACCCGCGCCGGAGGGGTGGGGGGTGCGGCCCCCGGACGGCGCCGGCACGGCCGGATGACCGCCCGCGGTGCCCGGGGCCGGCGCCTTGCCGAGGTCGTCGAGCAGGGCCAGGGCGGCGTCGGCGGTGAGGCGGCGGGCGGGGTCGCGTTCGAGGAGCCCGCTGATGAGGGGGATCAGGGGGCCGGCGCGGTCGGGGCGGGGGATGGGGGCCGACAGGACGGCCGCGATGGCGGCGGTGATGCCTTCGCGCTGGAAGGGGGAGCGGCCCTGGACGGCGGTGTGCAGGGTGACGCCGACGCTCCACAGGTCGGAGGCGGGGGTCGCGGCCTCGGACTGGAGGCGTTCGGGGGACATGTACTCGGGGGAGCCGATGAGGGTGCCGGTGCGGGTGATGGTGGACCCGCCTTCGACGGTGGCGATGCCGAAGTCGGTGAGGACGATGCGGGCGTCGTCGCAGACCATGACGTTGCCGGGTTTGATGTCGCGGTGGACGACACCGGCCGTGTGGGCGGCGCGCACGGCGTGCAGGAGCGCCGCGGCGACCTTGGCCGCCGCGGTGGGGGTCAGGGTGCCGTGGTCGGCCAGGTGCTCCTGGAGGGACCGGCCGCGGATGAGCTCCATGACGACCCAGGGGTGGCCCTCGGCGTCGAAGACGTCGTGGACGGTGATGACGGAGGGGTGGGCGATACGGGCGGCGGACTGGGCTTCGCGGCGGACGCGGGCGTTGGCGTCGGTCTTCTCGTCGTCGGTGAGGTGGCCGGGCAGGAGGACTTCCTTGACGGCGACGTCGCGGTCGAGTTGGGTGTCGCGCGCTGCCCAGACGATGCCCATGCCGCCGCGGCCGAGTTCGCGGCGGAGTTCGTAGCGTCCGGCGATGAGGCGGGTGTCGTCGCCGTTGTCCACTGACATGTATCGCCTCTCGGGGGGAGCGGGCGTGAGAAGGTCATCAAGCAGGTTACTTCCACCGCCGTGAGGGTCGGCGATGTCGGCTGATACGCCGATATGCCGGGAACATTAGTGGCGGGTACCGACGCGAAAGGGCCGGCGCGCGGGCTGCCCCGCGCACCGGCCCCGGACCCGGCGCCGGCGCCGGGCGAGCGCTAGGAGCGCTGCGAGTTCGTCATGCTCAGCACGTCGAGCGCGTCGTCGAGCTGGGCTTCGGTCAGCTTGCCCGCCTCGATGTAGCCGCGCTCCAGGACCACCTGGCGGATGGTCTTGCGCTCGGCCAGCGACTGCTTGGCGACCTTGGCGGCCTCCTCGTAGCCGATGTAACGATTCAGCGGCGTCACGATCGAGGGGGAGGACTCCGCGTACTCGCGGCAGCGCTCCTCATTGGCCTCGATGCCCTCGACACAGCGGTCGGCGAAGACCCGCGACACGTTCGCCAGCAGCCGGATCGACTCCAGGACGTTGCGCGCGATCAGCGGCAGCTGCACGTTGAGCTCGAAGTTGCCGGAGGCACCGCCGAACGCGACCGCGGCGTCGTTGCCGACGACCTGCGAGGACACCTGGAGCACCGCCTCGCACAGCACCGGGTTGACCTTGCCCGGCATGATCGAGGAGCCCGGCTGGAGGTCGGGCAGGAAGATCTCGGTCAGGCCGGTGCGCGGGCCGGAGCCCATCCACCGGATGTCGTTGGCGATCTTGGTGTGGCCGACGGCGATCGTCCGGAGCTGGCCGGAGAGCTCCACCAGGCCGTCGCGGGCGCCCTGCGCCTCGAAGTGGTCGCGGGCCTCGGTCAGCGGCAGCCCGGTGGCCGAGGCGATCTCCGCGATCACCCGGGCGGAGAACCCCTCGGGCGTGTTGATGCCGGTGCCCACGGCGGTGCCGCCCAGGGGCAGCTCGGCGACGCGGGGCAGGGCCGCCTCCAGGCGCTCCACGCCGTAGCGCACCTGCGCCGCGTATCCCGCGAACTCCTGGCCCAGGGTCACCGGGGTGGCGTCCATCAGGTGCGTGCGACCGCTCTTGACCACCGACGCGAACTGGGCCGCCTTGCGCGACAGCGCGCTTTCGAGGTGGCGCAGCGCCGGGATGAGGTCGTTGACGACCGCCGAGGTGGCGGCGATGTGGATCGACGACGGGAACACGTCGTTGGACGACTGCGACGCGTTGACGTGGTCGTTGGGGTGTACCGGCAGCCCGGAACGGGCGGTCGCCAGGGTCGCGACGACCTCATTGGTGTTCATGTTGCTCGACGTGCCCGACCCGGTCTGGAACACGTCGATCGGGAACTCGCCGTTCCACTTGCCCTCGGCGACCTCCAGAGCGGCGTCGCGCACCGCCTTGGCGAGGTCGTCGGGGATCACCCCCAGTTCGGCGTTGACCTTGGCGGCGGCGGCCTTGATGTGGCCCAGCGCCGCGATGTGCGCGTGCTCCAGGCCCTGGCCGGAGATGGGGAAGTTCTCCACCGCACGCTGGGTCTGCGCCCGCCACTTGGCGTCGGCGGGGACCTTGACCTCGCCCATCGAGTCGTGCTCGATGCGGAATTCACTCATTGTTCGAAGACACCTCCAGGAAACTGCGTCCAAGACTGCCAGATTCCCCGGTCAGAGGGCCCGGCGGCCCCGTGTGACCCGGGTCGGCTACTCCAGCCCGCGGCGCTCGCGGCGCCGGGGCAGCCAGGCGCGCCGCCGCCGGGGGGCGCGCACCGCGACCGAGCCGAGCACGCTGAACCCCTCGAGCTCCACAATGGGGGCGTCCACGTGCCGCGGCCGCCGGGCCGTGGTGGTGCGGCGGCCGAGGAAGGACCAGCCGCGCAGCCGCACTTCGACGCCGTCGGGGACCTCGATGTCGATGCGCCCGAGCACCGCCCAGGCGCCGATGCGCACGTGGTTGCGCATGAGCAGTGCGTCGCGCAGGTCCAGCCGGACGGTGCCGCCGATGGCGATCACGGTCTCGCGCGCCCGGACCACCCACCGGCCCGAGCGCGCGGTGTTGGTGAAGAACACGCCGAGCGGTTCGGCGGCCGGCCGGACCGGCTGGGCCTCGGGGGGAAGGAGGTCGGCGGTGACTGGGGGGAGGTCGCCCAGGGTGCGCGCGCGGTAGACGCGCTCGGCGCGGCCCTCGAACTCGGTGATGTCCAGCCGGCCGTCCTCCACCGCCGAGCGCAGCACGGCGATGACGCGCTCCCGGTCGATATGGGAGGCGCGCAGCCGGTCGGGGGTCACGCCGTCGCTCACGAGAACTCACGTTATCCGCACCCGCGGGGAGGGTCATCCCCCGCGCAGGCGAGATGCCCCGGCCGACTGGGGCCGGGGCACCGCGTGCGGGGCGAAGCGGGGGCGCCCCGCTGCTGGGGCGCGGCCCCGGCGGGCGGGCCGCCGCCCGCCGGGGCCGCCGGGGGAGGGCTAGGAGTGCCGGCTCCGCGGCGAGCGGCGGCGGCGCAGCCAGATGGCGCCCGATGCGGCGGTCAGCGCCGCGAACGCCGCGAGGAACAGGCCGGTGACGGCCGTCCCGCTCGTTGCGGTGCCGGGGGCGGCGGCCGCCTCCGCGTGCCCGCCGTGGCCGCCGGTGGCGGCCGATGCGAGCTGCGCCGTCGCCGCCTCGTCGCCGGCCGCCTCCGTGGTGGTGCCGGGGCCGTCGGCCTGCTCGTGGTCGGCGTGCGCCGCGTCCCCGTAGTCGTCCGGGGTCGCCTCGAACGCCTCGGCGCTCTGCCCGGCGGCGCCGCCGAACGTCACGTCCGAGCAGCTGTAGAAGGCTTCGGGGCTGTCGGTGCGCTGCCAGACGGCGTAGATGAGGTGCTGGCCGGTCTTGCCCTCGGGCAGGGCGCCGGTCAGTTCGTAGTTGCCGTCGACCACCTGGGGGTCGTCGACCCGCAGGAACGGCTCGGCTTCGAGGTCGCCCCAGGCGAGGGACCGGCTCTGGTCCCAGCCGTTCTCGGTCACGTACAGCTCGAAGTAGCCGCGGTGGGGGACGGCGGCGGTGTAGGTGAAGGTGAACTCCCCGCTGGCGGGGAGCGCGGTGGTCTCCCAGGCGCCGGGGGCGTCCAGGCCCGAGTACTTGTCCCGGCCGGCGCTGCACAGTTCCCCGTCGGGGATGATCTCGCGGTGCCGGCCGTCGGCGTTGGCGATGTTGACCTCGTGCCAGTCGTAGAGCGGCTGGGTGCCGTTCTCGGCGATGAGGGCGCGGCAGACGTCGGACGACGGGGTTTCGGGGCCCTCGGCGTAACAGGAGGCGACCCGGCTGATGGGGCTGCCCATGGTGCCATGGGCGTTGGCGGTGCCGGGGGCCAGGACGGCGAGGGCGATCGGTATGCCGGCCAGAACGGCGGCGGTGCGGGTGAGGCGTCCCAGATGCATGGGCGGTTCTCCTCGGGTCAGACGAGCGGGGGAGCGATGCGGCTCGCGACACCGCACCGCCGTCGGCTGGAGAAGAGGGCCGTCCGGGCCGGTTCTCCAGCCCGCCCGGGCGACCATTGCACGGGACTATACACAGCCGCGGCCATATTGGAAATAATCCTTCCAATTTTTCTCCCGGCCGCACGGACCGTCGGCCGTGCGGGTGCGCCGCCGCCCCGGCCGCCGCCACCTGCGGGGACGACCGCCCCCGCGCCGCATGCGAACGGCGCCGGCCGGGCCCCTGAGAGAGGGGCCCGGCCGGCGCCGTGGTGTGTGCGCGGGGGAGCGGTCAGCCGCCGCCGCTCGGGGCCCAGCGCGCCAAAATCGAGGCGTCGTTCTCGTTGACGGTGAGCGACCCGCCCATCGACCCCCACTGCTCGGGGCCGCTCTCGCCCGCGTCCTCGGCGAACGGGCGCAGATCCAGGTAGAAGCCCGCGCTGGCCTCCTCCATGCCCTGCATCGTCCGCTGGTAGACGGGGTCGTCGCCCAGCCGGCCGGTGCCGCTGGTGCCCGAGGACACGACCACGGCGTCGCCGTCGGTGTTCACCCCCGGCGGTGCCTCATAGCTGTTCGCGGACGACTGCGCGATGATGTCCTCCAAGGCGGCGGCGTCGGCGCCCAGGGCCCGGAGCTGCATCGAGGGGGTGGAGGAGGACCCGGTGCCGCCGAAGTCCATGAAGTCGCTCAGCAGGCCCTGCGGGTCGGTGACCCCTACGGCGGTCCGGGTGCCCAGCAGCTGGGTCAGGCCGTCGGGGTAGGCCAGGCCGACCTCCGACAGGGCGGCCTCGACGTCGCCGAAGTCCTCGGGGTTCTCGGCGACCAGCCGCTCCACGACGGAGTCCAGGCCGTTGGCGCCCAGAGCCATGACGGTGTCGTCCGGGAGGTCGCCCATCAGCTCCAGGCCGCGGTCCTCGGTCGCGTAGTCGCCCAGGGAGACGCCGTCGACGCCCACGTCGAACATGTCGCCGCGCAGCTCCGCGTACTCCGCCTCGATGTTCAGGCCGATGGCGATCCGCCCGGTGGCCTCCGCGGCCTCCCCGAGTTCCGACGACGCCAGGCCGGCCGCGGCCTCCACGTCCATCCACGCGGCGGCGATGCTGTCGCCGCCCACCACGTCCATGTCCTGGGCGAAGGCACCATCGTCGGCGAGCGGCGCGCGGTCGACCTCGCCGCGCAGCTCGGTGAGGGCGGCGTCGTTGGGCGCCAAGAGCGCGAAGCCGTCGCGGACCTCGAAGGTGAACCCGCCGGCCTCGTCCTCCAACCGGCCGAGCGCGGCGTTGGCGGCATCCTCGTCCTCGACCGCCAGCGCGAAGGCGACGGCCAAGCCGTCCGACGCCTCAGCGGCGGGATCGGCGGCCGGCCAGGCCGCGACGCCGAAGCGCCGCCCGAGCCACGGCTCGAAGTCCTGCTCGTAGTCCATGTCGACGCCCAACTCGTCGACCATGGAGGAGACGACCTCCTCGGCGGGGTCGGCCTCGGGGTCGATCTCGTCCTGGATCGAGTCCGGCAGCCGGCCCACGAACTGCGCGTAGTTCGCCAGCTGGCCGCCGCTCGGCTTCAGGTCGACCTTGGCGAACACCACCGCCGACGCCGGGAGCACGGTCTCGGGCTGCGGGCCGCCGAAGAGGTCCGACACCATGGAGGTCGACGCCCACACCGTGGTCGCCAGCAGCGCGACGCCCAGGCCCGCCGCCACCGGGACCATCCACACCCGGCTCCTGCGGGGCGGTGCGGCGTAGGGCTGCTGCGGCGGGTACCCCGTTCCCATGGGGTGACCCACGGGCTGCTGCGGGGGCTGCCCGCCCGTGGGGTGGCCGGGCGGTCCCCAGGGCGGTTGTTGGGGGGGATCAGGGTAGGACATCGAACCTCCGGGGAAACGCGCGTATCCGTAAGAAGGTACCAACGCCGAAATGCGCGACTGCCCTGATCCTGGGCCCGGAAGCGGTCAATTGCCCGTCGCGAAATCGATTCCGCTATAAGTGGCGAGTTTCGAGAGCCGGTGCTCGCTCAGCACTTTGCGGACCGTTCCACTGCGCCCGCGCATCACCAGCGAGTCCGTGACCGCCCCGCCGGACGCGTAGCGCACGCCTCCGACCAGCTCACCATCGGTGATACCGGTCGCGGCGAAGAACACGTCGTCCGACGACACGAGGTCGTCCGTCAGCAGGACGCGGTCGAGGTCGTGCCCGGCGTCGAGCGCCCTGCGCCGCTCCTCCTCGTCCGATGGCCACAACCGGCCCTGGATCACCCCGCCGAGGCACTTCATGGCGCACGCCGCGATGATGCCCTCGGGGGTGCCCCCGATCCCCAGGAGGAGGTCGACGCCCGTTCCCGGGCGGGCCGCCATGATCGCGCCGGCCACGTCGCCGTCGGTGATGAACTTGATCCGTGCCCCCGCCTCGCGGACCTCGCGCACGATGCCCTCGTGCCGCGGGCGGTCCAGGATGACCACCGTGACGTCCTGGGGCGTGCCGCCCTTGGCCCGCGCGACGGCGCGGACGTTCTCCCCGATGGGCGCGGTGATGTCGACGACCCCCGCCGCCTCCGGGCCCGTGGCGAGCTTCTCCATGTAGAACACCGCGGAGGGGTCGAACATCGAGCCCCGCGGGCTGACCGCGAGCACCGCGATCGCGTTGGGCATGCCCATGGCGGTCAGCCGGGTGCCGTCGATCGGGTCCACGGCGACGTCGCACTCCGGACCGCTGCCGTCGCCCACCCGCTCGCCGTTGAACAGCATCGGGGCGTTGTCCTTCTCGCCCTCGCCGATCACGACGGTGCCGTTCATCGCCACCGTGCTGATGAGGTGGCGCATGCCCCGCACCGCGACGCCGTCGGCGCCGTTCTTGTCGCCCCTGCCCACCCAGCGCGCCGCGGCCAGGGCCGCGGCCTCGGTGACCCGGACCAGTTCGAGCGCCAGGTTGCGGTCGGGCGCACCGGGGGACGCGGGCACGGTGGACGAGGATTCGGTCATGGTCGGCCTTCCTAGCGGGGCGGCCACCTTTTCGGGCGGCTGGGACCAGCGTAGTCAGCGTGGCGTAACCTCGACTAAGGCGGGCCGACCCTACGCCTCGCGAATAAGGACGGTATGCGGACGTGACTCCGGAGAAGGCGCGGCAACAGGTGCGGAGCTCGCACCGCGGGGCCGCCACACGCACCGCGCTCCTCGACGCCGCGGCCCACGTCTTCCGGACGGTGGGGTTCTCCCGGGCGGGCGTCAGCGAGGTCGTCAGCCACGCCGGGGCCAGCGTCGGCAGCCTCTACCACCACTTCAGCGGCAAGGCCGACCTCTACATGGCGCTGTACGAGGACTTCCAGCAGCGCCAGCAGGACCGCACCCACAGCGCCGTCGGCAACGCGCGGGCCCAAGGCGAGAACGACCCCACCCGCCTCATGTACACCGCCGCCCGCGCCTACCTCGACGGCTGTATCGAGGAACGGCACACCACCATCCTCTTCTTCAGCGGCGACGGCCCCCCGGGGTTCGACTCACAGCTGCGCGACCGGCTGCGCGAGTGGACCGACCGCAACGTGGCCCTGTTCCGCAAGGCCGACGAGCCCGTCGACGAAGCCCTGCTGATGGTGGTCAGCGGCGCGATGCTGGTCGCCGTCGGCGAGGTCGTCCGCCGCGACGACGACGGCGCCCGCGAACTCGCCGACGGCATCACCGAACTGCTCTCGCGGCTGGAACCCCGGCGCGGCCTGCGCTGACGCGCGGGCCCACCCCGGGTGCGGACCCGCTCCGGGGTGCGGCAAGCTGGAACCATCATGAGCACGTACAACCGGTCCGACGCGACGTTCGGCTCCATGGCCGCCGCGCTCGGCCTCATCGTCGCGATCCTGCTCGTCATGGCCTGGGTGGTCAACGGACGCTCGGGCGAGCACATCCCCAGCGTCGACTACGGCCCCGACGCCGCGGCTCTGCGCGACGGCGCCGCGTTCACCCCCTACGCGCCCGAGGGCCTGCCCGACGGATGGGTGCCCACGAGCACCCGGCTCGACACCGGCGACCCGATGAGCTGGGTGCTGGGGTTCGCCACCCCCGCCGACCGGCACGCGGAGTTCGCCATCGGCGACGCCGCGGACGACGCGCTCGTCGCCGAGATCACCGAGGACGGGGAACGCGACGGAAGCGCCGAGATCGGCGGCCGGACCTGGGAGCGGTATTACAACGAGGCCGAAACCCGGCGTTCGCTGGTGCTCCGGGAGGGTGACACCAGTCTCGTTGTCGCGGGCAGCTCCGACTACCAGGAGCTGGGCGTTCTCGCCGGATCGCTGCGCGAGCAGGGCTGATCGGCCGGCGCCCGACCGGACGCCGGGCCCGGCGCCCAGGGGTTTCCGGTGTCCTTTAACCGTAGCTGAGGCGTTACCGGGTACACCTATAGACGTACATCCATGATGCCAGGCGCGCCTGCGCCACACCACGGAGTTGATGACTGTGCTCAGCGATATTCTCGACTGGTTCAAGGGCTTGGTCGGCGACAGTGCCGCATCAGCAGTCGACCAGGCGACCGGTTCCGTCCAGGACGCGGCGGGAGGTCTCGGCGATGTCGCGGCCGACCAGATGGGCGGCGTCCAAGACCAGGCCGCGGCGGCCCAGGAGGCGTGGTCCGACCCGGCCGCCGCCGTGCAGGAGCAGGCCGGCGCCGCGGCCGAAGGCTACGCCGACCAGGCCCAGGAGTTCGGCGCGCAGGCGCAGGAGGCCGCAGGCGGCTACGCGGACGCCGCCGGCGGCTACGCCGAGACCGCGGGCGACATCGCCCAGGACCCCGCGGGCGCTGCCACCGACGCGCTGCGCGACCGGCTGGCCGGCGAGAACTGACCCGGGCCGGCCGGGCACCGGGCACCACCGCACACCACCGCACACACAGAGCCGCCGCCCCATCGGGGCGGCGGCTCTCGGTGTCTCGCGTGCGTGCCGCCGGGCGGGGCGGCGCGGCGGCGGGGGGCTCAGGCGGAGGTCGCCCGCAGGTCCTTGCGCAGCTCCTTGGGCAGCGAGAAGGTCAGGCTCTCCTGGGCGGTCTCGACCCCGTCGACGGTGTCGAACCCGTGCTCGGCGAGGCGTCCCAGCAGGTCCTGCACCAGGATGTCGGGGACGGACGCGCCGCTGGTGACGCCGACGGTGGTGACGCCGTCGAGCCATTCGGTCCGCATCAGCGAGGCGTTGTCGATCAGGTACGCGGCGTCGGCCCCCGCCTCCAGGGCGACCTCGACCAGCCGCACGGAGTTGGAGGAGTTGTCCGAGCCGACCACGATGACCAGCTCGCACTCCGGCGCCATCGCCTTGACGGCGTCCTGGCGGTTGGAGGTGGCGTAGCAGATGTCGTCGCTCGGCGGGTCGAGCAGATTGGGGAAGCGCTCGCGCAGCGCGTCGACCGTGGCATTGGTCTCGTCGACCGATAGCGTGGTCTGCGACAGCCACGAGACGTTGTCGGGGTTGCGGACCCGCACCTTGTCGACCTCATCGGGGCCGTCGACGATCTGGATGTGATCGGGCGCCTCACCGCTGGTGCCCTCGACCTCCTCGTGGCCGGTGTGGCCGATGAGGATGATGTCGCGGTCCTCGGCGGCGAAGCGCTTGGCCTCCTTGTGGACCTTGGTCACCAGGGGGCAGGTGGCGTCGATGGTCTTGAGGTGTCGGCGGTGGGCCTCTTCGTGCACCATGGGCGAGACCCCGTGGGCGGAGAAGACCACGATGGCACCCTCGGGCACCTGGTCGGTCTCCTCGACGAAGATCGCGCCGCGCCGCTCCAGCGTGCTCACGACGTGGGTGTTGTGCACGATCTGCTTGCGGACGTAGATGGGGGCGCCGTACTGCTCAAGGGCTTTCTCGACCGTGACGACAGCGCGGTCCACCCCGGCGCAGTAGCCCCGGGGCTTGGCGAGCAGGACACGGCGGCGATTCGTCGCAGTCATGATCCCATCCTACGGGGGCGGTGCAACGATGAGGGCGCCTGTGATCAGACGGACCGCCTCTGTGACCGGGCCCACTGTCCGGACGGCCGGGCCGGAACGTGGCGTTGGATGACTTCGTGATAACGGTCCGCGCTCGTTTCCGTCGCGGGAGGGAGAAACCATTCACATCCGGCGCACTTCAGGCGACCCTTACTCCCCTATTCTGGTTCACCTGCGTAGCCGAATAGCGCCGTGGCAGCGGTCCGCAGGGGCGGGACGGCGCGCTCCCGCCCGGTGCCTCGGAAGCGCACCGCCACGCCATCTCCGCCGATAGCTCAGGAGCCCCCAGTCCCATGTCGAATCCGTCCATCGCCAGCAAGCTGATCTCCGTGGTCAAGGGCATCTTCGGGCCTAAGGAGGCAAAGGAGGGCGCTGCCCCCGGCACCGCCGCCTCCGGCGCCGCCGCGCCCGCCGCAGCAAAGGACGAGGCGGTGGTGAAGGCACCCGCTCCGGCGGAGGCCGAGACCGCGGCCGACGCCCCGGCCGCCACCGCCACCGAGACCGAAACCGCCGCCACGCCGGCGCCCAGCCCGGCCGGGGACGACGCTCCCGCCCCCGCCGCAAGCGAGACCGAGGTGAAGGAGCCCGTCAGCGCCGCTCCGGCCGCCGGCGGCGGCACCGCGCCCGGCGCGAAGGCCGACCCCGAGCCCCCGGCCGCTGTTCCGGGGCAGGACGACTCCGAGATCACCCGGGAGGAGAAGACGGCGATCGCCGACGAGCTGGAGGCCGCGGCCGCCGCCACCCAGATCGCCAGCGACGACGTGCTGGAGAAGGTGCGCAAGGAGGCGGCCCCCGCGGCCGAGAACCTCGCCGTCCCGGGCTACGACGGCCTGTCCCTGCCCTCCATCCGCGCCCGCCTGCGCAAGCTCACCCTGGACGAGGTCCGCGAACTGCGCGCCTACGAGGTCGCCCACGGCGAGCGCGCGGAGTTCATCAAGATGTACGACAACCGTATCGCCAAGCTCCAGGCCGAACCCGCGGCGGAGTAGACGGCGACCGGGCCCGGGCGGCGCGACCGCGCGCGCCGTTCCCCCCACCGGCCCCGTGACCCGCTCATGCACCGGCTCGCGGCCGGTGGCAACGGCGGCTTCGCGTGCGTGGTGGGCCCGCCGTTCTGCGGCCGTGGGGGCTCACGTGCTGACTCGATGTGCCGCCGGGGGCGGGTGGCTGCGCCGCTGGAGCGGATGGCTGTGCCGCCGGGGCGGGTGGGCCTTCGGCGGTGGCACCGGCGGCTTCGCTCGTTCGGCGGCTCGCCGCTCTGTGGTTTGGGGGCGCTCGCCTTCTCACTCGCTGCGCCGCTGGAGCGGGTGGGCCTTCGGCGGTGGCACCGGCGGCTTCGCTCGTTCGGCGGCTCGCCGCTCCGTGTCCTCCTCTACTCTCGTGGCCATGGGGATGGAGAGTTCCGCCGAGGCGCCGCAGCCCGTTCGGGTCGTGATGCAGGCCGTCGGCGGCTGGATCGGCCGTCTGGGCCGCATCTGGGTCGAGGGCCAGATCGCCGAGCTGAACCGGCGCGGGGGCACGGCGTTCATCACGCTGCGCGACCCCGTGGCCAACGTGTCGGCGCGGGTGGTGTGCCCGGTGCGCGTGCTGGAGGCCGCCGCCCCGGCGCCGCAGCCCGGCGCGCGCGTCGTGATCCACGCCAAGCCCGACTTCTACGCGGCCCGCGGCACCTTCTCGCTGCTGGCGCTGGAGGTCCGGCACGTGGGGCTGGGGGAGCTGCTGGCCCGCCTGGAGCAGCTGCGCGCGACCCTCGCCGCCGAAGGCGTGTTCGCCGACAGCCGCAAGCGGCGGCTGCCGTTCCTGCCCGGCACCGTCGGGCTGATCTGCGGGCGCGGCTCGGCAGCCGAACGCGACGTCCTGGAGAACGGCAGGCGCCGCTGGCCCGCCGTGCGCTTCGAGGTCCGCGAGGTCGCGGTGCAGGGGGACCGCGCCGTGGGCGAGGTGATGACCGCCCTCAAGGAGCTCGACGGGCGACCGGGCATCGACGTCATCATCATCGCGCGCGGCGGCGGGTCGCTGGAGGACCTCCTTCCGTTCTCCGACGAAGCGCTGGTCCGCGCCGTCTCCGCCACCCGCACACCGGTGGTGAGCGCCATCGGCCACGAGCAGGACAGCCCGTTGCTCGACCTCGTCGCCGACCTGCGCGCCTCGACCCCCACCGACGCCGCCAAGAAGGTCGTTCCCGACGTCGGCGAACAGCTCCGGCTGGTGCGGCAGCTCCGCGACCGCGGTCGCAGGGTGATCCAGGGGGGCGTCGCCCGCGAGCAGGCGTGGCTGGACGCCATGCGGTCGCGCCCCGTGCTCGCCAGCCCGCTGCGCGAGATGGACCGGCTCACCGAGCACGTCACGGGCCTGCGCGACCGCGCCCGCCGGTGCGTGACCGTCTCACTGGACCGCGCCGGCGACGACCTCGCCCATACCCGCGCCCGCCTGCACGCGCTCTCCCCGGCCACCACCCTGGCCCGCGGCTACGCGGTCGTGCAGCGGGGCGACGGCGCGGTGGTCCGCTCGGCGTCCGAGGTGGCCGAGGGCGACACGCTGCGGCTGCGTTTCGCCGAGGACAGCATGGCCGCCACCGCCGGGGCGCCCGACGACCCGGACGCGACCCACGACAGCGACGACTGACCGACAACGAAGACGACCGAGGGGGCATATTGGCCGGCAAGAAGAGTGCGAGGGCGTCCGGCGCCGAGGCGAACGGAGGCGGCGAGGACGACGGCGCCGCCGCGGAGCCCGAGCTGGGTTACGAGGAGGCGCGCGAGGAGCTCGACTCCGTTGTCCGGCGGCTGGAGTCCGGCGGGCTGACGCTCAAGGAGTCGCTGGCGCTGTGGGAGCGCGGCGAGGAGCTCGCGCGCGTCTGCGAGCAGTGGCTCGAAGGGGCCCGCGCGAAGCTGGCCGTGGCGATGGAGGAGAAGACGGGCGGTCCGGCCGACCCCGACACCCCGTTCTGAGCGGGAGGCGCGCTGCGGCCGGGCGGGCGGCCACTCGATGCCCCGGGAGCCGGGGCCCAGTGGCGGCAGCGGGCCGACGTCGCCCCGGCGCCTTCACGGCCCGCGGTGCGGGCCGGTTCAGCGCACCGCCCGCCCGCTCTTGGCGGGGACCCGCCGCTGGCGGCCGTTGACCTCGTCGCTGAAGTCGCGAACGGTGCTCGGCAGCCCGCGGAACACCGCGATCACCAGCACCAGCGCCGTCCCCAGGAACAGCCACGGGGCGACGTCGGCCAGCCGGGTCGCCATGCCGATCGCCACGCCGCGGGAGAAACCGGGGCTGCCCAGGGTGAGCAGCGCCTCGGCGGCGAGCGCGGCGACGAAGTAGGCCAGGGGCGGGCTCACGGTCAGCGACAGCAGATCGGCGGGGCGGACCACGAGCGCGGTCGCCACGCACACCGCGACGAACACACCGCCGTTGATGCCCGCCAGCCCCGTGGCGTGGGCGAGCAGCGCGGCGATGAAGCTCAGGGCGACGATCGCGAGGATGCCGCCGCGGGCGGTGAGGCGCACTCCGCGGGAGGCCGCGGGGGGCACCGGATCGGTCCGGGGCCGGGGCGCGCGCCCGCGCGGCGGACGCTCGACGATGAACGGGGTCGGCGCCGTCGACGGGCCCTCCGCCTTGCGTGTCACCATCACCGCACGCTCCCTAGTGTGACTCACAGTATTCAGTGTGTCACTCTTAGTGAAAATCCGTGTCTTCCCGAAGGCTCGTGTCTCGGCCCCACCCCTGGCCGGCGCATGCCGCCGGCTAGAGGCCGACACGGGCGTCTCCGGACCTCGCCCCTTCGCGTTCTCCCCCGTTATGCCCGTTTTCATCTCGGATGATCGGGGTGTCCTCCGTGAGTTCCGCCGCGGTCAGCGGACGCGCCTGCTCGTCGACGCCCTTCGGCCGGTCCAGCTCGCCATCGACCAGGCCCAGCTGTTCGAACTCCCGGGCGGTGACCAGGACCCGGCTCTCCAGTGACCCCACGGCTTGGTTGTAGGCGGCGACGGTGCGCGACAGCGACCGGCCCAGCCCGTCGACGTGCCCGCCGAGCGTGGCGAGCCGGGAGTGGAGCCGCTTGCCCAGCTCGAAGACGGCGCGGGCGTTCTCGCTCAGCGCCTCCTGCTGCCAGGCGTACTGTGCGGTGCGCAGCAGCGAGATGAGGGTGGTGGGGGTGGCGATGTGCACCCGTTTGCCCATCGCGTGCTCCAGCAGCCCGGGGTCGTTCTCCAGAGCGGGGGCGAGGAAGGCCTCGCCCGGGATGAACAGGACGACGAACTCCGGCGCCGGGCTGAAGGCCGCCCAGTAGGACTTGGCGGCGAGCTGGTCGACGTGCGTGCGCAGGTGCCGGGCGTGCGCCTGCAGGCGTTCGGCGCGCACGCCGGGGTCGTCGGTCTCCACCGCCTCCAGGTAGGCGGCGAGCGACACCTTGGAATCGACCACGATGTTCTTGCCGCCGGCCAGCCGCACCACCATGTCGGGGCGCTGGACCCCGCTGTCGGTGCCGGCCGACGCCTGCTCCTCGAAGTCGCAGTAGGCGCTCATGCCGGCGAGTTCGGCGACCCGCCGCAGCTGCAGCTCGCCCCACCGGCCTCGCGCCTCGGGGCGGCGCAGGGCGGTCACCAGCGACTGGGTCTGGTCGCGCAGCCGCTCGGAGCCCTCGCGCACGTAGTCGACCTGCTTGGCCAGCGCCGCGTGCGCGGCGCGGCGGCCGGCGTCGACCTCGCGCAGCTGGCCCTCGACCCGGGTCAGCGTCTCGGTGAGCGGGGCGACGAGCTGTTCCACGGCCTCGCGCCGCCGGTCCATGTCCTGGCCGGCCTCCAGGCCGACGGCGCGCAGCCGTCCCTCGGCGAGTTCGAGGAAGCGCTGGTTGGTGGCGTCGAGGGCCTGCGCCGACAGGGCGCGGAAGCGGTCGGCGAGCTGCTCCTCGATGTAGGCCGCGCGCTCCTCGGCGGCGTCGGCCCGCGCCCGCGACTCCGCGGTCCGGCTCCGCGCCAGCAACCACCCCAGGGCCGTGCCGATCGCGACGCCCGCCAGTAGCACCAAGATCACGTCAAGACCGTCCATAGCCGCCCATGCTCTCAACCCTCCGGCCACCGCACCCGCGCGCCACGCGAGAGAGGGGGACATGCGGCGATAAGTCATCCCGCGGCACAGCGATGCCGCGCGCCGATCGGGTGGCGCGGTGGCCTGACCCGGCCATGGGGGGTGATGAATCCATATTCGTGGTGTTCATGGCGTTATACGGCAATCACGGCGAGAATTTCGCAATTGCGTGGATCATTCCGTGTGCGCATATTGATTCGGGGGAGGCGTCGAGTCCGCGCAACGGCCGTGGAGGACACGTGAGCACAGCGGTGGGGTCCGCGGGGGCGTCCCCTTCGCCCGGGCGTGGAACGGGGACCCGCGGGCGCGCCCGCGAGCGCGGGGCGTCGGTCGTCGAATACGGGGCCGTTGTGGCGCTGGTGGCGCTCATCATGGGCGGTCTGGCCACGACCACCGACATCCCGGGCTACGACCGCGACTACGCCCGCCACTTCACCGTGTTCAACGGGGAGTGGGGGCGCGGCGACTGCGGCGACAGCAACGGCGGCAACGAGGTCGACGACGGTGAGCAGGAGCGGCTCAACGAACTCGTCGGCCAGGCGCACCGGTCCGGGCTCCAGGTCCGCTTCTGGGGCGGCCCCGACGGACGGCCCCGGAACCCGGGGGACCCCGGGGAGTTCTACGCGTGCGACACCGGCATCTTCCCCGGCCGCCAGGGGTGCGAGAACGAGGCCCGGCAGGACGCGTGGGAGGCCCAGATGGAGGCCGGGGTGGACTTCTGCAACACCAACCACCTCACCCAGAGCGCCGAGTGGCTCAGGAGCTGCGGGGGCGAGTTCTGACGGCTTGGTGCGCGCCTCCGCCGCGGCGGTACCTGCGCGGATCGCGGGGCACCCCCTGTGGACGGCTGGATCCGCCGGGCCGGGTGAGCGCCTAGACTTCCCTCCTGTGAGCCTGTCCATCGGAATCGTCGGCCTGCCGAATGTCGGCAAGTCCACGCTCTTCAATGCCCTGACCAAGAACGACGCCCTGGCGGCGAACTACCCGTTCGCCACCATCGAGCCCAACGTCGGCGTGGTCGGGGTGCCCGACTCCCGGCTGGGGAAGCTGGCCGACATCTACGCGTCCGCCAAGATCATCCCGGCGACCGTCGACTTCGTGGACATCGCCGGCATCGTCCGCGGCGCCTCGGTCGGCGAGGGCCTGGGCAACCAGTTCCTCGCCAACATCCGCGAGAGCGACGCGATCTGCCAGGTCATCCGGGCGTTCGACGACCCCGATGTCACCCACGTCGACGGCGACATCGAGCCCGCGCGCGACATCGAGACCATCGACACCGAGCTGATCCTCGCCGACCTCCAGACCCTGGAGAAAGCGCTGCCGCGGCTGGAGAAGGACGCCAAGCGCAACGCCAAGGACAAGGCCGCCCAGGACCTCCTCGCCGCCGCGCGCGCCGCGCAGGGCGTCCTCGACGGCGGCCGGCGGCTCTTCACCGGCGGGCCCGAGGCCGGCATCGACCTCGCGCTGATGCGCGAGCTGAACCTGCTCACCGTCAAGCCGTTCATCTACGTCTTCAACCTCGACACCGACGAGCTGGCCGACGACTCCCTGCGCGCCAAGCTGTCGGGGCTGGTCGCCCCGGCCGAGGCGATCTTCCTCGACGCCAAGATCGAATCCGAGCTCGCCGAGCTCGACGACGACGAAGCGGCCGAGCTTTTGGAGTCCATGGGGCAGACCGAATCCGGTCTCGCGCAGCTGGCCCGTGTTGGGTTCGCCACTCTTGGGCTCCAGACCTACCTAACGGCCGGCCCGAAAGAGACCCGCGCGTGGACCATTAAGAAGGGGGCCACGGCGCCCGAGGCGGCGGGGGTCATCCACACCGACTTCCAGCGCGGGTTCATCAAGGCCGAGGTCGTGTCCTTCGACGACCTCGTCGCCGCAGGTTCTCCCCAGGCGGCCAAGGCCGCGGGCAAGACCCGCATGGAGGGCAAGGACTACGTCATGGCCGATGGCGACGTCGTGGAGTTCCGCTTCAACGTCTGACCCGCCCGGCGGTGTCCGAACCGCCAGATACACCTTTCCGAGCAGCGCTACCTTCCTTTCCGGCCGGCCCACAAATGCGGCGTTGACCCCGCCGGATTCTGAGGATTCGCTGGCAATGCCCCACTTGGGGGTTATCGGTCCTTTGCGGGCCGGGTACACCCGGCGGTTGGGGAGGAAACACGGACGCGTATAGGCGGCCGAGATCCTGAACAATGCCTCACCATAGGGATGGGGTAGACATGGCTCCGGGAACCCGGCAACGGCGGTCGTGACCGGACCCCGACGGATGGGGAGGCGTAATGGCGCGCAGGTCGACGCGGCGCGGTGGTGCACCCGATGAGGACACCGCCGCCGCGACCGGCCCCTACGACTACGACGCCCCGCCCGACCCCGCGCCCAAGCGGTCGCGGCGCCCCCGGGCCGGGGCCGGCGGGCGCTGGTGGGTCTGGGTCGGCCGGGCCGTCCTGTGGGCGTTCCTCATCGTCGTCCTGTTCAACGGCATCTGGATGCCGCTGCGCGACGGGATCGCCCAGCCCGCCGACGACCAGCCGGAGACCGAGGAGACGCCGGAGTTCCCCGAGAACGCCGCTGCGGCCTTCGCCACGCGCTTCGCCGAGACCTACCTCAACACCGGCGAGAACGAGGGCCAGGACCGCGCCGAAGCCCTGGCCGCGTTCGTGCCCGAAGGCCAGGCCACCGCCTTCAACATCGACGGCTCCCTCACCGGCCGGGACGTCAGCCTCGTGACGGTCGACATCCGCGACGCCAACAACGCCGTCGTCACCCTCACCGCCGACGTCAACGGGGAGCCGATGAGCCTGGACGTCCCCGTCTACGCCGACGGCCCCGCCTCGCTCGTCGTCTCAGGGCAGCCCGCCCTGCTGGCCGCGCCCGGCCGGGCCGAGCTCCCCGGCACCGCCTCGGTCGAGAACGACGCCGCGGCCCGCGACGAACTGACCCCGCGCCTGGAGGGCTTCTTCAGCGCCTACGCCGAGGACCCCGACTACCTCTCCACGGGCTTCCTGGAGCCCGGGGCCGGGATCGCCCCCCTTCCCGAGGGCACGCTGGAGTTCGCCGAACTCCAAGAGTTGTCCGTCCCCGCGCGCGCAGCGGGAGAGGATGATGTACGCCAGGCCATGGCCACGGTCGTGTGGCGGCTCGCGGGCGGGGACGCCGACTCCCGGGCCGACCTCACCCAGAGCTATCTGCTGACCGTCGTCAAGGACGGCGAGAACTGGTACGTGCGCGACATTCAAGGAGCCCCCCAGTCGTTCGGCGAGTGAGGGCCGCCGGCCCTCCTAGGGGCGCAGGAGCAAGGAGACGAAGAACCATGCAGCTCAGATGTGAGACACAGGAGGACGGCGCCTAACATGTTCCCCCTGGTTTCCGATGCCGCCCACGCGGCGTTCGAGGTCGCGGGCCCGATTGCGCTCGCCGCAACGGAAGACGCCCCCGATACATCGGGCCTGGCCGATTTCCTCCGTGGTTTCTTCGGTCCCCTCTTCCTGGTCATCGTGTCCGTCGTCGCGATCTTCTTCCTGTTCACGCGCGAGATCACCCGGTTCGCCCAGTTCATCATTCTGGCGATCTTCATCGGAATCGTGTTCTACGTGCCCGGGATCATCGAGGTCACGGCGCGGGCCATCGCACGAGCCATGGGCGTGCCGACCGAGTAGGAGGCCGGGGACGTGGACCTGCCCACGTACACCAATATCTGGCGCATCGAGAAGCGGCTGTACAAGCTCTACGATTTCCGGCTGCCCCAGCCGCTTCCCGTCGTCACGCTCGGTGTGTTCCTGGGCGTCTGTGCCGTGTGGGTCGCCCTGATGAGCCTCATCGGGGTCCCGTTCGTCACACCGTGGCACGTCATCTGGCTCGTCCCCCCGTTCATCATCACCTTCTTCGCGACCCGCCCGGTCATCGAGGGCAAGCGCCTGACCGAGCTGCTGCTGTCCTATGGCCGCTACTTCACCGAGGCGCGCGTCTACACCCGCCTCGCCCCCGAGCACGAGCAGGCCGAGATCCGGGTCACGGTGCGCGTGTGGCACCGCGACCCGGCGGCCGGTCCGCTGCCGGCCGTCGGCCGCGCAAGCGCCCAGCGCCGCGGCCGCCCGCGCTCCGCTGACACCGAGGCCGCCCGGACCGCGGTCCCCGCGGAGGGGCCCGAGCCCCTGCGCCTCGACCCCGTCGGCAATGGCGCCCCGCCCCTGCTGTGGGCCGCCACCGAGACGCTCGACCCCCTCCCGGCCCCGCGCGTCGACCCCGAGTCCGCGAACGCCGGGCACGCCCCTGAACCCGCCGGCCCCGGCACGTCCGCACCCGGTGCCTCCACACCCGCAGGAAACGGCGCACCCGCCGCCCGCGAAACCGACGGCGAGCGGCCCATGGCCCCCGCCGCACGCGCGCCCGGCCCCGCCGAATCCGGTGCGAACGAGCCGCACGGGCGACGGGAGGGCGAGGGCTTCGCGGAGCCCGCGGCTCCCGCCGTCCCGCCCGCCGGCCCGGCCCCCGAGACCACGCAGACCGCCGAGCCCTCCGCGCCCGCTGCCGCCGCCTCCGCCCATCCGGCCCGCGGATCCGCCTCGGCCGCAGAGCGGGCGGCCTTCGCCGCCCGTTCCGAGGCCGGCGGCGACGGCCGGCGTCCCGGCCGCGAGCAGGGGGAGCGCGACTCCGGGGCCGGGGTCGCAGAGCGGGCCGCCTTCGCCACTCGTTCCGAGGCCGGCGGCGACGATCGACGTCCCGGCCGCGAGCAGGGGGAGCGCGGCGTCGGGATCAAGGTCCTCAACTACTTCGGCTGGGCGCTGCCGAAGGAGGACCGGCGTCGCCCCGAGCGCACCCCGACCCCTTCCTCCGGGCTGCCCGCGGCCGAGCGGACCGAGCTGGCCACCGCCAAGCACAAGGACGACGCCCCTTCCCCGTTGGCATCCGGCCGACGCGACCGCGGCTTCGCCGCCGGCCCGCTGCCGGGCGCCGCCGACACCGGCCGCGAGCGCGCCTGGTTCAGCGAACTCGGCGCCTCCTCCGGCGAGACCCCCTACCCCCTCGCCTCCAAAGGCAGCGCCGACCATGGCCGCTTCGCGCCCTACGGCACCGCCGACGACCCCCACCCCGTACACGGCCGCTCCGCGCTCACGCCGCCCCACGGCACCGCCGGGTCCCCGGAGTCCTCCGCCCCGCAGTGGCACACCGAGGCGGCCGCCCCGCAGGGCGACACCGAGGCGGTCACGCAGGCACCCGCGTCCGGAGACGCCGCGGCCCGGAGACGCGCCGAGGAGATGATGTCGGCTCCGCTTCCCCCGACCGGCGACGACGGCCGGTCCGCGACCGCACACCGTCCAGGATCCCCATCGTCGGGCCAGGCGGGCCCGGAGCCCGGGCATGCGCCACCGCCGGAACAGGGCCGGACCCCGTGGGCGGAGACCCGCACCGCGGCCTCTGCGCCCCGGTCCCACCCGGCGACCGACCACCCCGACCGCGCCTCCGGCGAGGCCGCGCACAGGGCCGGCGAGACCGCCCCCGGTTCCGACGACGCCGCGCGTGAATACGGCGGGGCCGTCCACGGTTCCGGTGACGCGGCTCCCTCCTCCGACGACGACCCGCGCGCACACGCGGCCGCGGCTCGCCCCGAACGCGGGCCGAACCGCCGACTGCGTGCCCGGGTCCAGGGAATCGAGGCCGTCCGCCGGGTCCAGCGCAGGCGTTCCGCCTTCAACGAACCGACCCAGCCGCTGCGCGCTTCGGAGATCGCCCCGGCCGTCGATGGACGCGTGCCCCGCGGCGTTCCCGGCCGGGCCGACGAGGGCCGCGGGCCGGAGCACACGATGGCCGCCGGAGCACCGCACGATCAGCGGGGCCGGGAACCGGCCGGCCCGCAGTGGAGCCCGCACGCCCCCTCAGCGGAGCACCCGGAGCACGCGCAGGAGCCCGGCGCCCAGGAGCGGCTGCGCGAACGCGTTCTGCCGCCGGAGCCCGTCGAACGGGGCCACGGCCTCGGCGCACCGGCATCTCCCGCCGGCCCGGCCGTCCCCCAGGACGACCCGGATTCCCTGCGCGCCCAACGCCGGCGCCGCCGCCCCCACGCCGCTCCGTGGGACCTCCCCGTCCCCCTCGCGGACACCGGCACCGCGTCGACTCCCTCCACGGGGTGGGACGACCGCCACGACGCCGGCGCGCCGGACCGCCCGGCGAGCGTCGGCTCAACCGGCGCCGCGTCGACTCCCTCCACGGGGTGGGACGACCGCCACGACGCCGGCGCGCCGGACCGCCCGGCGAGCGCCGGCGCCGCCGACTCCACCGGTACCCCCGGCGCCGAGCAGACGGCCGCGACCAGCGGTTCCACCACTCCGCGAGCCGGAGGAACCCCTCCAGCGTCGCCGTCCCGCCCAACGGACACCCCGGCGGCGCCGCCCCGCACCGCGTCCGCGTCCCCGGACCAGGCGGCCGAGCCCCCGGCGTCACCCCGGGGACCCGCGAAACCGCCCCTCCAGCTCGACCACGGCACGGGCGAGCACGAGAGCATGTCCGAGGTCCTGCGGGTCTTCTCCGCCCCGGCGGGAACCTCGCCGGCCACCCCCCGCCGTTCGGCCGCGGACTCCCGCACGAGCACCGACCGGGACGGTGGCGAGGCCGCCGCAGCGTCCCAGGCCGCCCCGGCCACGGGCGGTCCGTCGGCTGAGCCCGAGTCCGCCGCCTCCGGCACGACTTCCCCTTCCCCGTCCGCCGCGGATACGACGGAGACCCGGCCGGCCCCCGGATCCGTCCCGGGCGAGCGCGAAGCCACCGCCGCGACCGGGTCCGGCGCCCTCTCCGCTGACGACAGGACCGCCGCCGATAGCGGCACGGACGCGGCTCGCCGCCCACCCGAACGCGCCCCCGCGTCCGGCGGGGCAGGGGCCGGGCAGCGGAGCTCCGCCCACGAGGGGCAGTGGGGTGCTCGCCAAGACGGCCGCGACGGTGCGGGTCCCGCACGTACCCACGGGCCGGGATACGACGACTCCATCGAATACGTCCGCGTCGTCCCGGCCCCGAAACGGCCCGCGACGACCGCCGATGGCGGCCCGGCCCCCTCCGGCGCCCCCGCGGATCCGCGGCCGGCTCCCGGGGCCGCTGGCCCGGCGGCCACTCGGGGGTCCGACGCCGTCGACAGCGGCGGACACCTCGATCCCGCATCCCCAGCTGACCCCGTGCTCCACCCGCGCACCCCGGCCGGCCCTGAGAACGCCGCCGCACCGCAACCGGAGGCCGGCTCCCCGACCGCCGCCCGGGACCACACGCCGCGCACCGACGCGTCCGCGGGCGCCGGGACGGCCGAGCCCGCACCGCACGCGTCGGAGCCCGGTGCCCGTCGAGCGGACACCGCCCGCCGCGACCAGGGGACGGCCCCCGCTGCCGCGCCCCACAGCCCGGCGACCTCGACCAGCCCGACGACCTCGACTCAGGGCACCGACCCTGCTGACGGCCGCACCCACGGCCCGGCCACGCCCTTCGGCACGTCGGCCCCCCGGGCCGAGGCGCCCGCAGAGGCCCAGGAGCAGCGGGCCGAGGACGCGCCGCGCGGTGCCGCCTACGGCCCAACGGCGGAGCCGACGCCCGCATCGCGGTCCGGCCTTCGCGGAGACACCCGAGAGGACCGGGGAGAAGCCGAACCGCACGCGACCGCATATCGGGCAGCGACCGAGGCCGGGGGATCCGTGCCCGGCGGATTCCCGCCACCCGTCGCATCGGCCCGAGACACCTCCGCTCCGGAGAGGACAGGGGCCACCGTCCCGGACAGCGGTACGGCTTCCGGCTCCGGCCCCTCCGCGCGCGACCCGCGCCCGGAAAAGGAGGCTCAGGCCGGGCCGGCGCCCGTCGGTGAGCGCGAAGAGGCCCACGGCCACGGGGCCGACCCTCGCAGCGGCCGGGAACACGCCGCCGACGCGCCCTCAGCCGCGTCCGGGAACTCCGAGCCCGGAAGCCGGGACACGCGGTCCCAGCGGTCCGGCGATCCAGCCGCGCCTGCCGCGGACGTCCCGGACGCCCCCACGAGCCGGGCGGCCGACCCGCAGGAGCAGACAGGTACACCCTCGGCCCGCGATGAGCGGCTCGACGTGCTGGACCGCTACCTCAGCCACACCGACACCCCCGCCCCGCCGCCGCCCCGGTTCGCCCAGGCGGGCGGGTCCGGCCCGCGCCGGCAGGGAGGCTGGTTCACCGACGCCGCCCCCGCGCGCGGGGGCTCGCGCACGCCCGGAGCGCCCGCGCCAGGCGGCGCACCGGAGCGGGCACACGGTGGCGGACCTTCCCAGCACGGCGAGGCCCCGCCCGCCGCTGCCGAGGGCGTCGCCGACCGTACCGACGCCGCGCGGCGGCCGGACGGCCCGGCGCAGGCGGGTGCCGCCGGTACGCAGGACGGGCCCGCGTCGCGGGAGGCGTCCGACGACCACGGGCGGTCCGCGTCCCCCGCCGGCACCCGGCCCCCCGCCCGCAGCGGGCCCCAGGGGTTCGCGGGCGACACCGCCGCCGAACGTCCGAGCGCGGCCGGGACCGGCGGCGAGGATACTCCGGCGCGGCACGACGCCGGTCGTTCCGGGGCCACGGCATCCGCCGAGCCGGACAACGCGGCCCGCACGCGCCCGTCCCCGGGTGAGACGGCGGACGTCCGTTCCCCGGGATCCGCGGCCGAGGACGCCGACGGTGCGGGGGCGGCGGGAAGCCGTGTCGCCGACGCTCCGGAGCGGCAGGACTCCGACCGCCCCGACGCGTCCGCACGCGATGCCGTTGCGCGTACCCACGACCACCGAGCCTCCGGCGACGGCGCGTCCCGAGACGCCGAGACGGCGTCGGCGGACGGTCGTCCCCGGGAATCCGCGGACGGCGTGCGCCCCGCGCCCGACGCACCCGCGACCCCCGCCGCCTCCGCAGCGGAGGAGGCCACCGACGCCGGCCCGCAGAGCGTCACGCAGCGCAAGCCCGCGCTCGAACTCGACCACGGGACCGGGGAACACGAAAGCTTCAGCGACGTCGACTCCCCGCGGCGCCGCACCACGGCCGCCGACCTGGAGGCCGCCGAAGCCGCCGCCATCCGCGCCCGGCTGAACCGGCCCGCGCCCCGTTCGGCGACGCGGCCCTCCGCCACGCCCCCGGCCTCCGCACCTCCGTCCTCCACACCCCCGGCCGACGCCGCCCCCGCCGCCTCTGCGACCGGGGGAGGGCGGGGGGCCACCGGTTCCCGGGCCGACACCCGCACGCCCGCGCCCCACCCCGGGCGCGAAGCCGGCGAGGACGACCCCGAGCGCTCCACGCGCCTCGCCCGCACCATGCGCGCCAACCCGGCCGACGGCCACTCCGCCCCCGGCTCCGCCCGGACGGGTGCCGACGGCTCCCCCGCACCCGCCCGCGCCGAGCAGCACGCGCCCAGCGGGGACGACGGCGTCTTCAGCCGCGTGGCCCAGAACGCCCGCCGCCTCAGCCACCTCTTCGGCCAGAACCCGACGGACACGCCGCACGCGTCCCCCGACGCCGACCGCGACCCCGCGTCCGCCGGGCCCGCCGGCGGACCGGTCGACCCCGACCCGGACCCCGGCAAACCCTCGCTCCAGCTCGACCACGGAACCGGTGAGCAGCAGCGCCTCACCGACACCCCCGGCGGCACGCCCGCCATGCGGCGTGCCGCCCCACCGCCCGCCCACACAGCGGACACCCCCGGCAGCGGGGGCACCCGCGGCTGGCGCCGCCTGGCCCGCGTGGTCACCGGCGGATCGGCCGCCCCGGCAAAGTCCGACCTGCCGGCCGGCGACCTCGAACGCCTGCGCGCGCCGCTCGGCGGCGCCCGCAGCGTCGTCGTCCTCGGCTGCACCGGGGGCGCCGGCCAGACGATCACCACCCTGATGCTCGGCCACACCCTCGCCGCCCACCGCGACCACCGCGTGGTGGCCGTCGACGTCAACCCGAGCACGAGCGGGCTGTCGCGCCGGGTACGCGTCGAGACGCCCGAGACCCTGACCTCCCTGCTGGCCAACGCCGACTCCGTCAGCGGCTACCTCGGCATGCGCCGCTACACGTCGCAGTCGGGGACCGGCCTGGAGGTCGTCTCCACCCTCGACGACCCCTATGTGCAGACCCTCGACGACCGTGACTACGCCGGGCTCACGGGGCTGCTCGAAGGGTTCTACGAGGTCGCCCTCCTCGACCCCGCCGCCACCGGTGTCGCCCGGGCGCTGCCCGTGGTCGACGGGCTCGTCCTCGTCGCCCCGGCCAGCGAGGACGCCGCGCGCTCGGTGGCCATGACCTTCGAATGGCTCGACGGCCACGGCTACGCGTCCCTGCGCGCCAAGGCGATCGTCGTCATCAACGGCGTGAGCAAGCGCAGCCTCGCCGACGTCGACGAGGCCGAGAAGGTCGCCCGCGGGCGCTGCCGCGCGATCGTGCGCGTGCCCTGGGACGACCACCTCTCGGCGGGCAAGGTCGTGGACGTCGACGCGCTGCGCGCGACCACCCGCCGGGCGCACGCCGCCCTCGGCGGCGTGCTCGTCCACGGGCTCGCCGGCGGTGTCGGGGCCGGCCCCGCCGCCCCCGGCGCCGGTACCGGCAACGGATCGGAGGCGCGCCGGTGACCGTCCACCCGCCGCCCGGCGGCGGGGACGACCGCCGGCCGAACACCACGCACGACACCACCCGGGAGGGCACCCGATGAACGGCAGCAGGGGCGGCAGCCGCCTGGCGGTCCGCTACTTCGACGATCGCATCCTGCTCAGCGACGCCGAAGCGTGGGCCTACTTCCGGCTGCCGACGGTGTCCTACGAGTTCTCCACGCCCGACGACCGCGAAGCGCTGGCCACCAACATCACCATCGCGCTGGCGGCCATCCGGATGAACGACGCCGAGGTGCACCTGCGCATCGCGCACCGCACCTACCCCGCCGCGGAATGGGCGACCCGGCTCGACGGCACCTCCGACTCCGGGCCGGGCTGGTACTCCTACCTCGACGAGATGTACCGGCACGTGTGGGCCAAGGACTTCTGGACCAAGGAGATCTACCTCGGGGTCCGGCTCGGCCAGCGGGGCGGTGTCGCGGGGCAGTTCTCCCAGGGGATGTTCGGCGGGCTGTTCTCCGCCTACCAGCGCACCGAACAGGTCCTCGGGATGGAGGACGACGCGATCGACGCCAAGGAGATCGCCCGCTGGTCCGGCCAGGCCGAGCGGCTGGGCCGCGCCCTCGCGGCCAGCGCCCTGCACGCCCGGCACGCCACCTCCGACCAGCTGGCCTGGCTGTTCCGGCACGCGGTCGCCGGGACCGTCGAAGAGCCGCGCACCTCCGCCGCCGGCCGCCGTACCTGGGGCAAGGGGGAGATCGAACAGATCGTCGACGGGGTCATCCACAACGGGCGGTCGATGCTGCGCCTGGAGCAGCCGCAGGGCTCCACCTACGTCGCCTACCTCTCCTTCTCGCGGTTCCCGGACCTCATGCCGTTCCCCGACGGCGAACCGTGGCTGCACTACGCCGACTCCCTGCCGTTCCCGGTCGAGGTGTCGCTGCGGATGAAACTCATCCCGCC
This sequence comes from Nocardiopsis mangrovi, assembly GCF_042653925.1. Taxonomy (NCBI): domain Bacteria; kingdom Bacillati; phylum Actinomycetota; class Actinomycetes; order Streptosporangiales; family Nocardiopsidaceae; genus Nocardiopsis; species Nocardiopsis mangrovi. The sequence goes on along the minus strand of NZ_JBHSFQ010000001.1, from coordinate 331,972 downwards.
CGCCAAGGCGAGCAAGGACGTCGGGCGCAAGCTCGCGCACGCGCGCGACATGGACGCCCACATCCGCGAAGCGGGGGTGGAGGCGCCCATCGCCCTCGCCGAGCAGATCGACGCCGCGCGCATGCTGGAACACGGCATCACCAAGGAGCGCCTCCCGTTCGTCTACGGGTGGCACCGGCTCATGGTGTCCGCGCCGACCGAGGACCTGCTCGTGCAGCGGGTCGAAGCCGTGGTCGAGCACTACCGCGACATCGGGATCGACGTCACCAACTCCACCGGCGACCAGTTCTCCCTGTTCTCGGAGTCGCTCCCGGGCGACCGGATCCGGCTCAACGCCTACGCCCAGCGCCAGCCGCTGCGCACCATCGCCGGCGGGATGCCCACGGCGACCGTCGACCTCGGCGACCGGCGCGACACCGGCACGGGCGGCGGCGGGTGGACCGGGCCCTACATCGGGGAGACGCTGGGGCGCGCGCGGTCGATCGTGCACTTCGACCCCATGGTCGCCGCGGCCCGCAACCGGCCCACGGCCATCGCGATCACCGGCGAGCCCGGGGGCGGCAAGACCACCCTCGCGCTCCTGCTCATCCACCAGCTGGCGCTGCGCGGGGTCACCGTCGTCGCCATCGACCCCAAGGGCGACGCCGAATCCCTGGTGGAACTGCTGCAGCGGCGGGGGCGCAAGGCGCGCATCATGTCGCTGGGCTCCGCCGAACCGGGGCTCCTCGACCCCTTCGGGTTCGGCGACGACCTGCCCACCAAGAAGACCATGGCCACCGAGACCCTGAGGCTGCTCCTGCCGCGGATGAGCGAGGAACGCGAGTCCGCCATGATCCAGGCGGTCGCCGCCGTGGCCAACCAGCCGCGGCCCAGCCTCGCCAAGGTCATCACCTACCTGGAGAACTCCCACGACGCCGCGTCGCGCAACCTCGGCGCGGTCCTGCAATCGATGTCGGACATGCGGCTGGCGAGCCTGTGCTTCGACCCCCAGGGCGAGTCGCAGATCGACACCGAGGGCTGGACCACGGTGTTCACCCTGGGCGGGCTGACCCTGCCCGACTCCACGATCGGCCGCGACGACTACTCCTATGAGCAGCGGCTCTCCGTGGCCCTGCTCTACCTGGTCAGCCAGTTCGCCCGGCGGCTCATGAACGGGCTCGACCGCCACCTGCCGAAGGCGATCTTCCTGGACGAGGCGTGGGCGGTGACCTCCACACCCGAGGGCGCCAAGCTGGTGCCCGAGGTGTCGCGGATGGGGCGGTCCCGCAACACGGCGCTCATCCTGGTCAGCCAGAACGCGGGCGACCTCCTCAACGAGCAGGTCACCAACTGCCTGTCCAGCGTTTTCGCCTTCCGCTCCAGCGAGCGGTTCGAGGTCGAGAGCGTGATGGCCCTGCTGGGCGTGGAACCGTCCGAAGACCACATGGCCATGCTGCGCAACCTCGGCAACGGCGAGTGCATCTTCCGCGACCTCGACGGACGGGCCGGGCGCATCGCCGTGGACCTAGTGTCCGACGAGCTGCTGCGGTGGCTCGACACCAACCCGACCCGGCAACGGCCCGACGAAGACGACGACCACGAGGCCACCCCCGACGGCGCCCTCGTGGGCACCGGCGGCATCGGAACCATGGGAACCATGAGGCAGGAGCGCTGAGGATGAGCCCGAGGTCGACACCCTTGCACCGGTGGTCACCCCGGTCGGCGGGGGGCCGGCAGCTGAAACGCTACGTGACAACGGCCATGCTGGTCCTGGCCTTCCTCCTCATCCCCCTGAACCCCGCCCAGGCGGCCCCGGTCTGCGAGGGAGAACCCGCCCCCCAGCCGGAGGCGGCGGGCAGCGGCGCGGACGGGTTGCTGGTGCCGCCGCAGTCGGCGGATGCGATCGCGGCGTCGCCCGACGGTGAACTCCCCGACCAGAGTCTCTACGGCCAGTATGGAACGGCAGGTCAGCAATGGCATGTCATCCGTGACTCATGCGTCGACAAACTCGGTTCCAGTGCCGTGGCCACGCTGAGCAATACGGCGTGGGATCTTTCGAAGACGATCAACCAATCGACCATCACCGTCTATCAGGCGGCGACGTCAGACGGACTGCTCGCGAGCTTCAACGGTCTGGTGGAGAACGTCGTCGCCGAGCTGCGTGAGGGCCTCTGGCGTCCGTTGCTCCCGACGGTCATCATCCTCGGCGCGGTCTGGCTCGGCTGGTACGGGCTTATCCGAAAGCGTATGACGCTCACTATCGAGAGTGCCATCTGGATGGTACTCGCGACAGCTCTGGGAATTTGGATCCTGGTCAGCCCTGGGCAGATCCTCAGCCTGGCCGGTCAAGTGGTGAACTCCGGCGGTCAACTGGTGAATACCGCCGTTTCGCGCGTCTCCTTCTCCGGGGTCGCGACCACCTGTCCGGCTGGAGCTCCGGAGATGGAAAGGGCCGAGTGGGAAGGCGATAACGACTTCGCCGTTCGGCAGAATTCGCAGATGCTGTGGACCGGTCTTGTCTGCCAGCCCTGGGTCGCCGGGGAATTCGGGAGCGGTCCGACCGCGAGCGTCGCGGCCCAAGAGTACGGCGTTCCGCTCCTGCAGGCTCAAGGAATCAGCCGGTCAGAGCAGTTCTTGATCGAACAAGGGGAACTCGACGCTGCCGATCTCGCCGAAGACAAGCAGCGTGAGTACGAGGAGATCGCAGCCGGGATCCAGGATAACTACCCGGAAGTCTATCCCTTGTTCGAAGGTGACCAACAAGGGGGGCGATTCGGTGTTGCGATCCTCGCGCTCTTCGCGTCCGTCTTTGCCGGTGGGCTGATCCTCGCGGGATCAGTGGCGCTGATCGTCCTCAAAATCGGATTCCTTCTTCTGCTGCTGCTCTCCCCGATATTCCTTCTGATCGGTATCCATCCGGGCTACGGGCGGTCCGTGCTGCTGCGATGGTTCGAAATGATGCTGGGTCTGCTGCTGAAACAAGTCTTCATCGTTCTGCTGATTTCCCTGCTCGTGATGTGCTACGGCCTGGTGATGGCGACTGATCTCGGCTGGGGCCTCCAGATGATCCTGCTGGCGCTGTTCACGCTCGCGCTGTTCATCTACCGCAAGCCGTTCGCGCACCTCTTCGCTTCGGTGAACGCGAACACCTTCACCTCTCGGATGGTCAGCGATGCGGTGACCAGCAGTGCTCTCAGCAGGAGTGCGAACGTCCTCCCGCCCGTGGCGTACATGCGCGCCCAGAGGTGGGGGCTGCGACGCGCACCGCAGCTCGCCGCAGCGGCCGGAGCCGTTCCTGCGGGGGCCGGTGCCGCAGGCGTCGCCGGGGCGGCAGCGGATACGGCGGATTCCGTTCGCGGTACGGCTGCCGGCGGGGATCCGGGCGAGACCGACGGCTCCACCACTCGCGCCGACGCCGGCCGCGCCCGCGGAACCGCCGGCTACGGCCGGGTCCGGGACGCGTCGGCTCCGCCGCCGCTGCACCTGGGCCAGGCGGGCGCAGGGGAGGCCGGCCGGGCACCCCAAGGCGCGACCACACAGCGGAGCTCCGCGCAGGCGCCGCGCTTGAGCGAGGCGGCGTCAGGAGGGCTCGGTACGGGGGCGGCCGCTCGCGGCCCGATTCCGCAGCGCCCTGCGGGCGGGTACACGGGAACGGGCGACACCGGGTGGGCGTCGGTGTTCGGCACCGGATCCGGCAGCGGGCAGCGCTCGGCGCCGGCCCGCGGCGGCGGCGACGCCGGCGGGGCGGCAGCGGCGGCGGACCGCCCGGCGCCCAGTTCCGGGCAGGGCATCTTCCGCGGCCGCTCGGCAGCCCCGCTGATGGGCGACACATCCCAAGGCTCCCGATGGGGCGGTCCGCGTACCCGGCAGGACCGGCCGGTACCGCCCGCGCGCGCGCCCCGCCAGGCGCCCGCTCCGCCTGCACGGGGCGAAGGCGGGAACTGGATCACCGGTTCCGGCAAGTCGAAGAACGACGCGCCGATCAGCCCGTTCTGGACCGGTTCGGACGGCCAGGGCCGGCGCAACCAGCAGCGGAAGGACATCCCGTTCTGGCTCCGCGGCGATGACTGACCCGAATCCGTCGGCCGTGGCCCGCTCTCCCCAGCCGAGCGCGGACCGCGGCCGACGGTCGGCACTCCGTCCCACGAACCCTCCGACCCGCCTCGTCCGCTCGCCATAGGGAACGCCCAGCCATGCCCAAGTCGCTTTCCGAGGGGCAGCAGCGCCTCGTGTTCGGCCTCCTCGTCGCCGTCCTGGTCGCCTTCGGCATCTACCTCAGCGTGGGCGGATTCTCTGGCGGCGACGACGGCGCCGAGCAAGATCAGCAAGCCGACGAGCAACCAGCGGGGGATGAGCAGCAGGGCGGCGACCAGCCCGCCGCGGCCGCTCCCAGCCCGATCCCCACCACGGCCGTCGACGACATGCGGGTGACCGATTGGCTGCCCTTCCCCGAGGACGAGATGAAGGCGGCCGCGGCGACCGCCCAAGGGTTCGCCGCCGCCTACGGCACCATCGACTACACGCGTTCCCCCGAGCAGTACTTCGCCGCGATGGAAGAGCTGGCCACCCGCGACTACGCGCAGACGCTCGCGCAGAGCTCGGGCGCCGGCGCCATGTGGGATGAGATGGGCGAGCAGGAGGCGGTCGCGGAGGGGCGCGCCAATGTGGAGTCCATCCGGAGCTTCGATGACGAGTCGGTCGTGTTCGTCGTTCAGGCGCAGTCCATCACCGAGGACGACGGCGGAGCCTCCGAAGACCTGGGGGACTTCGCCATCACGGTGGTGCAGGAGCGCGGGCAGTGGCGGGTCTTCGACTTCCAGCCCGCCGACGCGGGCAACCTCGGGGAAGGGTGATGGAGTTGGCCAACAGCCGTCCGTACTCGGAAATCTCGGCCTGCGGTGCCCTGCGCACGATCTTTCGGAGATGACGCCATGATCCCTCTCTTGGTGCGAGCCGTCCCCGACGACCGCGGCTCCGCTGCCACACGGCTCGCCGTCGCCCTCGGACTCGTGATCGCCGGAGTGATCGCCCTCGCCATCGTCGTGCTGCCTATGGCCACGATGAACCCGGGCATCCTCAATGTCGCCGGAGGGCTGCGCTGCACCTCCCAGGACAGCGCCGCTCAAGCCGACAGCAGCGGATACGCGGAAGACTCCATTCCAGCGAATTACCTGGAGATCTACCGGGAGGCGGGGGAGGAGAAGGGGGTCCCCTGGAACATCCTCGCCGGAATCGGGCAGGTCGAGACCAAGCACGGCCGCTGGGAGGGGCCGGGGGTCAGCGAGGGGCACAACGACTGGGGTGCGTCCGGACCCATGCAGTTCGGTTCGCTCGACGGTTCCGCGGCCGGCAACAGCTGGGGCGGAGAACCCGTCATGGACGCCGATGACCGGCCGGACGAGGGATACGGCCAGGACGGCAACGGCGACGGCGTCGTCAACGTCTACGATCCCGCCGACGCGATCCCCGCGTCCGCCGACTACCTCATCGCGAATGGGGCGCAAGACGACATGCGCCAGGCGATCTTCGCCTACAACCACGCGTGGTGGTACGTGGACGACGTCATGGAGTGGGCCGAGAGGTACGCCGACGGCGACTTCGATACCAGTGGGTCGATCGATACCGCGGTGAACTGCGAGGTCAACGAGGACGGGGTGGTCGTCGGGCGCGCGTCGAGTGAGGCGGCACAGGGCGTCGTGGACTGGGCGATGGATCAGCGGGGCAAGCCCTACATCTGGGGCGGGACCGGGCCGGCCGGCTACGACTGCTCCGGGCTGCTGCTCAAGGCGTACGAGAGCATCGGGGTGACGATCCCGCGGGTCTCCCAGGACCAGTGGAGCTTCGGCCCGGAGATCCCCCAAGGCGAGGAACAGCCGGGAGATTTCGTCTTCTTCGACGTCCAGCGTCCCGGGGAGCCTCCAGGGCCGGGGCACGTCGGCATGGTGATCGGCGACGGGCTCATGGTCGAGGCGTGGTGCACCGCCTGCGGTCCCATCGCCGCCCGTGAGTACGATGACCCGAGCCGTGCCGACATCCTAGGATTCACCCGCCCCCTGGAACACCCCGACGTCAAGGCGCAGCTGGAGGCCCAGGGGTAGCCCTGATCCGCTGGTGGTCCCTACTCCTGCTGAGGACGACAGATGCCCAACACACAGGCCGACCGGCGGACTGGAAAAGGAGTTCGAGGGTGGCGCGCATTTCTCCTGGTGTTCGGTTGCGGAACGACCGCGGCTCTTGTGTTCGTGGCGGCCATCGTCGGCGGCGCGCGCATGCTGGCTTCGGGGTTCAGCCCGTCATCCCCAGGTCCTGCTTCCGGCACGGAGTCGCGGGAGCCGAGAGAGACCACGCCGCCTGAACTGCTCGATCTGTGTGAACTAGTGGAAGCCCAAAGCCTGATGTCGGCGTCGCCCTATAACCGCACAAGCGATGACGATGTCTACTCGGACACGGCTGTCGATGATCCGGAAGCCGACCCGCGTACGGTGAGCGATGACTGTGCATGGGAAGTCACGGCGGGGTCGACGAGCGTGTGGGACTTTGAACTTTCCTATCGCGCGTTTTTAGAGACCGAAGGAAACACGTCGCTGGAGGAGTTGGCAGAGGCCGAATTCAGTGACCGCATGGATGCTGCGGGTGAGGAGATCCCGACCCCGGACTCGGAGGGCGCGGTCCCGGGGATGCCCGGAGAATCTCATCAGGTATACGATCAATCCGCATCATCCGGTGATTCATATTTGGTAATTCGAATAATGAAGAGCGGTGTCTATCAAATAAAATTGACCGGGCCGAGTGAATCGACGGCAGAACCGACTTCCGAACAGGATTTTCGCCAGGAAGCCCTGAAAGTAGCCCGCTACCTCGATCGGGCTTTCGAGCGGCAGATCCCCGACGCCTGAGGTGCGTGGCGTGGCTGTGAGGAGTGTCCGGAGCCACGGCGGGAGAGAACCATGCCGGAACCCAGGGTGGCGGCGGTCAACGGGGTGAGGGGTCTTCCGTCCAGTTCCAGGCGCGGGTCAATACCTTCCGCGGGGTATATGGATCTCGGTGAGCAAGCGCCTTCCCGTTCCCCGTTGCGTCGAAGGAGCCCCCAGTGCCTGCGATTCCCGCTGTCCTCGTCATCGTGCTCGGCTCGGCCCTGGCATCGATGGTCGCCCTGTTGATCTGCTACGCAGCCCGCCGGACATGGAGTGAGCCCGCGATCATGGCCACGCGGACCTTCGCGGGGGCGGTCGGGGTCGCGACGGCCCTGGCCGGCTTCGTGCTCCTCGCGCTGTGAAGATCCTCCGGGATGGAGTCATCCAGCCCGACCACCCTTGAGCGTGGGGCGGCCGAAGTGGGGTGGGGGTGTCGGCGCCGGGAAGTGTCCGATCGGCGTGATACGGCTACACCGCAGGTCCGTAGCGCGGAAAGGGATCCCTGATGACCCCCGAGCAGTTCATCGATGTCGCATTGTGGTTCCCCGAGGCGGTGGAGACCGAGCCGTTCTCGCCGGGCATGCCCGTCTACAAGGTGGCCGGACGGATGTTCGCGATCCTTCAGGACGACAAGACGCGGTCTCCGCGGATCTCCCTCAAATGCGAGCCGTCCTTGGCGCTGGAGCTGCGCGCGCAGTACACCGCGGTGACCGCCGGCTACCACCTGAACAAGCAGCACTGGAACACGGTCATGCTCGACGGCGACGTGCCGGCCGATGAACTGGTCGAGATGGTGTGGCACTCCTACCGCCAGGTCGCCAAGGGGCTGCGGAAGGCGGATCGCGACCGGGTGCTGGCGGTACTCGGCGAGGACATGCCGCCCACCCCGCCGTCCGGCGCCTGATCGGAGCAGGGGCGGTTTCGGCGCTGTGGCGCCACGCCGATGGCAATGGACGCCTACCGCCCCTACGTCTCGGACTTCAGGCCCAGGAGCCCGCTCCAGTCGCGGGCGGGTTGCGGGAGCCGGATGGACACGTCCGTCCACGTCTCCTTGAGCAGTGAGCGGACGGCCACGGCTCGCTGCGCGCTGGTGGGCCGCGGGGGATCGGCGACCGCGTCGTCGGCGGCCAGCGCCAGCGCGCGGTCGAGGAGCACCCCGGAGTCGGGCCGGTCGGCGGGGTCCTTGGCCATCGCCGCTAGAACCAGTTTCTCCATGGCGGGGGTGAGTCCGGCGAGGTCGGGGTCCTCCGCGACCACGCGACGGGCCATCTCTTTCGGATGCCCGTGGCCGAACGGATCGTGGGCGGCTGCGGCGAAGGCGATGAGGCAGCCCCACAAGAACACATCCGAGCGGTCGGTCGCGGGTCGCCCCCGATACTGCTCAGGGCTGATCCACCCGGGTGTCCCGACGCGGTCGCGCGCCGGCTGAGTCGCGTGGTCGGTTCCGCTGACGTCAGGCTGCTCGGCGCCGCGCAGCTCCTGCAGCCGCCGACGGAGCCGGCGCACCCGCATCCAGCGAGTCGGGTCCTCTCCGGCGGTGGGGCGCGCGATCCCGAAGTCCAGCACCTTGGGGCCGGTGGGGGAGATGACCACGTTGCTCGGTTTGAGGTCCCGGTGCACGATCCCGGCCGCGTGAATGGCCCGCAGCGCGTCTGCGGCTCCGACAGCCAGCCCCAGCAGCATCCCGCCCCGGAGCGCGCCGTGACGCTCGACGTGGTGCCGCACCGTGGGCCCGGGGACATACTCGGTGGCGATCCAGGGCGGATCGGCTTCGACATCGGCCTGCACGAACCGCGCCACACACGGACTGTTCACCCGCGCCAGCAACCGCGCCTCGTGCGCGAAGTTCCGCCGGAACTCGTCCCGGGCGGCGTGCTCGGCATGGATGACCTTGATGGCCAGGTACCCGGTGACCCCATCGGCCGTCCCGGCGTACACGACCCCCATCCCCCCGTCCCCGACCCGCCCCACCAGCCGGTACCGCCCGACCTCGGAGGGATCCCCATCAACCAGCCGCCCCAACCGCCGAGCTCCGCGTGCCTTCACAGGGACCTCCGTCAGCTCCTAGTCGCCCGAAATGACCACTTGCGACAAGATCTCTAAAAATGACTGAGCGTTAGCATGCCGTCGTGCACGCACACACGCTCAGAAGCCTTGTAGTCCTGAGTGACGTGGTGTTCTACTGCTGCCCGAAGATGATAACAGTGTTGCCGCGCCCCATTGCAGAGAGTGATATCTCACTCGAAGGATCCCACGATGCCCTGAAGGGTTGTCGATCCCCCTTGTGAGGCATGGATTCATTGACGAAAATCTGGCAAAATCCGTCGTTGCGAGGAGTCTAGTTGACGGCGCCTGAAAATTTCAGATAACGATATCTTTTTCTGGAGAAATAATGATCGGAAATATCGATGGCGTGCGCCCTGGGGATCATTTCAATAGCTATTTGGAAATGAATAAAAAAGGAGTTCATCGTGATGCGCAAGCTGGGATTTGTTGGCGGAAGGACACTGCTGCTGAGTCAGTTGTCCTGTCAGGAGGTTACGTTGATGACGAGGACCATCTGACGAAGATCTTGTATACGGGCCATGGTGGCAGGGATGACAGTACTGGGCGCCAAGTGGCGCACCAGAAGATGGCCATGGGAAATAAGGCGCTGACGATCAACCAAGAACGTGGATGGCCAGTTCGGGTAATTCGAGGCGTGAGTAAGAAGCGGAAGCGGGCGCATCATAGCCCGTATGCGCCAAGCTCAGGGTATCGATACGACGGGCTGTTCTATGTTGCCGATCATTGGTCTGAAATTGGAAGAGACGGGTACATTATATTCCGTTACTGGCTTGTGTCTGTGGATACAAGCCAGTAACGGATGGCCATGGGAAATAAGGCGCTGACGATCAACCAAGAACGTGGATGGCCAGTTCGGGTAATTCGAGGCGTGAGTAAGAAGCGGAAGCGGGCGCATCATAGCCCGTATGCGCCAAGCTCAGGGTATCGATACGACGGGCTGTTCTATGTTGCCGATCATTGGTCTGAAATTGGAAGAGACGGGTACATTATATTCCGTTACTGGCTTGTGTCTGTGGATACAAGTGATATCTTCAGGCCGCGGGTTAATATTGCGGTTCCTCTGAATGGGAAAATGCATGGTGATGTTCCGCACCCTTCAGAGGAGGGGGTTGGTGATGATAATTTCCCCGAAGTGAAGAGGGGATATTCTCGGAGGCTGATGCGCGACGACAAGCTTGGGATTCGTGTTAAAGCTCTCCATGAGTTCCGGTGTCAATTTTGTGGCGCCGTTCTTCTGACTCGAAGAGGGCACTACGCCGAAGCTGCCCATATCCAGGCTCTGGGTAGGCCTCATCATGGTCCGGATGTTCTTGCTAACATGCTCTGTCTCTGTTCGGATGATCATGTAAGATTTGATACCGGGACTGTCGTAGTGAATGAAAATAAACGAGTCTTCAACATTCTCGACGGTGCGGAAGTCGGTCCCCTGCGGGAAGTTCCTGGTCACCATCCCAGTGACGAGTACTTCTCCTATCACCGAGAGTACTTCGCAACCTGACTTCGTCTCCGATGCGATGAACTCAGATCTGTCGAAGGGGGTATATGACCGGCGGACGGGTGGCGCACGGCGCTCACCAGATGGCGGTGCTCGAAGGGGTCCTTGAGCGTGTCACCTATGCCAACGAGGACACCGGGTACACCGTTGCCAAGGTGGACAACGGGCGTGGTGGGGGCGGGGAGCTGACCACGGTCGTTGGAGCCTTGCTCGGGGCGCAGCCTGGGGAGTCGTTGCGGATGCGGGGGCGGTGGGGGTCGCATCCGCAGTATGGGCGGCAGTTCATCGTGGAGGACTACACCACCGTGCTGCCCGCGACCGTTCAAGGGGTGCGGCGGTATCTCGGGTCCGGGCTGGTGAAGGGGATCGGGCCGCGGTTGGCGGAGCGGATCGTGGAGTACTTCGGGGTCGAGGCGCTCGATGTCATCGAGACGACGCCCGAGCGCCTGATCGAGGTGCCCAAGCTCGGGCCGAAGCGCACGAAGCTGATCGCCGACGCGTGGGAGGAGCAGAAGGCCATCAAGGAGGTCATGGTCTTCCTCCAGGGCATCGAGATCTCAACGTCGCTGGCCGTGCGCATCTACAAGAAGTACGGCGACGACTCCATCCGGGTCGTCCGCGAGGAGCCCTACAAGCTCGCGTCGGACGTGTGGGGGATCGGGTTCAAGACCGCCGACACCATCGCGCGCGCCGTCGGGATCCCGCATGACAGCCCCCAGCGGGTCATGGCCGGCATCCAGTTCACGCTGTCGGAGTCGACCTCCGACGGCCACTGCTACCTCCCCGAGGAACGCCTGATCGCCGACGCGGTGAAGATCCTCCAGGTCGACTCCGGGCTGGTGATCGAGTGCCTCGCCGACCTGGTGGCCGACGAGGGCGTGGTGTCCGAGAAGGTCCCGGGCCCCGACGGCGTCGCCGTCACCGCCATCTACCTGGTGCCCTTCCAACGGGCCGAGGCCGCGCTGGCCGCCCAGTTGCGAACCCTGCTCCGCCACCCCGACGACCGGCTCGGCGCCTTCGCCGGCGTCGACTGGGACAAGGCGCTCTCCTGGCTGCGCACCCGCACCGGGGCCGACCTCGCGCCCGAGCAGGAGGCCGCCGTCCGCCTGGCCCTCACACGCAAGGTCGCGGTCCTGACGGGCGGCCCCGGGTGCGGGAAGTCGTTCACGGTCGCGTCGGTCATCACCCTCGCCGCCGCCAAGCGGGCGAAGATCATCCTGGCCGCGCCCACCGGCCGCGCCGCCAAGCGCATGACCGAGCTGACCGGGCACGACGCGTCGACCGTCCACCGGCTGCTGGAGCTGAAGCCCGGCGGCGACGCGTCATTCGACCGCGATCGCCCCCTCGACTGCGACCTGCTGGTGGTGGACGAGGCGTCGATGCTGGACCTGCTGCTCGCCAACAAGCTCGCCAAGGCCGTGCCGCCCGGGGCGCACCTGCTGCTGGTGGGCGACGTCGACCAGCTCCCGTCGGTCGGGGCGGGGCAGGTGCTCCGCGATCTGCTGGCGCCCGTCGGCGGTGGAGCCGGTAGCGATGGCGGAACCGGCTCCCCCGACCCCGCCGGCTTCGCGGACGCCACTGGCAGCCGAAGCGTCGACGGCGGCTCCGGTCCCCTCCCCGCCGCCTCTTCGGCCCCCTCCGGCACGACCGATCCCACCGGACCCCTGAGCGTCGGCGACGATCCCGATCCCGCCTCCTCTGCTGTCGGCTCCTCGCCGATTCCGAGTGTGCGGTTGACCCATGTCTTCCGGCAGGCGCAGCAGTCCGGCGTGGTCGTCAACGCCCACCGGGTCAACCGCGGTGCGCCGATCGCGCTGGACGGGATGACCGACTTCTTCCTGTTCCCCTGCGACGACACCGAGGAGACCGCCGGTCTCACCGTGGACGTCGTGGCCCGCCGGATCCCGCGCAAGTTCGGCCTGGACCCGCGGCGGGACATCCAGGTGCTGGCCCCCATGCACCGCGGCCCCGCCGGCGCGGGGAATCTGAACACGCAGCTCCAAGCCGCCCTCACCCCGCCGGGCGACGGGGTGCCCGAGCGCCGGTTCGGCGGGCGGGTCTTCCGCGTCGGCGACAAGGTCACCCAGATCAGGAACAACTACGACAAGGGTGCCAACGGCGTCTTCAACGGCACTCTTGGTGTGGTCACCGGGATCGACTCCGACGCGCAGGAGCTGACCGTGCGCACCGACGAGGACGAGGACATCGCCTACGACTTCGCCGAGCTCGACGAGCTGACCCACGCCTACGCCGTCACCGTGCACCGTTCCCAGGGCAGCGAGTACCCCGCCGTCGTGATCCCCGTTACGACCAGCGCGTGGATGATGCTGCAGCGCAACCTGCTCTACACCGCGATCACGCGCGCCAAGAAGCTCGTCGTCCTGGTGGGCTCGCGCAAGGCGATCGCCCAGGCGGTGCGCAACGCGAGCGCGGGCCGCCGCCATACGGCCTTGGCTCACCGTCTCTCAGGTATGTGAGTCCTCTCCCCGGCCACGTCCCCCCGGCCCTCGTCCTCTCCGGGGGCGGTCCCCCACTGCGGGTGCCGCGGCTTCCCCGGAGGTCCCGAGCTTCCGTTATCCGTCATTCGGCTCGAACGTCGCCTATTGCGCCCAACTCGCTCATCTCGGGCTTTCGCGACGAAGAACGTGGAAGGTGATGAAAGGTGAAATGGGGTGTTTTCCTATTCGGAGATCACGGTCATTTGATCGTCATAGGTGACGTTCCGGGCGGCCATTGGTGTCGGCCACGCGAAAATAATTCACATTCATTCCTCCAGTGCAATCAACCGGCCCCCTTCGTCCCCTAACGTGGAGCCTGCGACCCTGCGGGCCGACCCTCCCTCTCCCGGTCCGCCGGTGTCGCCCCGGCCGTGCCGGTGCCCGCTCCTCTCCCGGGCACACGTCGCGGCAAGGCCAGGGTCGCCGCCTCGGCGAGGCGGCGATCCCGTCACCCCCTGTGTGCGGGGAAAGGCGGGGCGGCGGCCCCTGGCCGTCATCATGTGGACGCCTTGAGTTTTTTGAGTTTCCGCCCCGGAGGCGCTCAGGTATGAATAGGCTCCCCTTATGAGGCTGAAACCGGGGCGCAATCTGCGGATCGGGCGTGGCCGCCCGGCCGCGGGCGTGGTGGATCCGCTGTGCGCGGCCGCCGCCGCACATCGGTTCGGCGCCGCGGGTACCCCCACCCGCCGCGGCCGCACCGTGTGGCGGTGTGACCCTGGCCGGTCCGGTGCCCTCGCGTCCCACGTGTCCGTCCGCCGTCCCCGGCCCGACTCCCCTCCCCGTCTTCCGGACCGCCCTGGGCGCCCGCCGCGTACCGCGGTGCCCCCGACCCCATCGGCGCGCCACCGGACCATCGGCCACTCCGGACGCTGACGCTCTTTCCACTCCCCCCGGAGAGCGTCGGCCCCCTCGGGCGCCGGCCACAGGCCGGCGCCCGAGGCTTTGGCCCCTCCGCTCCTCCCGTTCGATCCGGTGGCCGTGACCCCGCGTGTCCTGTGTGCCCCCTCTGTGGCCCCTGGTGCCGCTGGTGCTCCTGGCGGCTCTGGGCCGGGATCCCGGGTCTCCGGTGCGGGGAGCCGTTCCCGTCGGCCGGATGCGGTCAGCGGGTGTGCCCGCGCCCCCGACGCTCCCCGCCGCGACCGCTCCGGCCGCGGCGTCGGTCCCTGTCCGCCGGTCGGCGACGGCTCCGCCCGGGGCCGCGACCGGCTCCCGCGAAGCGCGGGGGCCCGGACGCCCGGTGTTCCCGCAGGCCACGCGCCACACCGTGTTCCGCGGGGGCTCCTAGCGCGGCGGCGGCGCGTCCGTCAATGCCGATTCTGTGATCATGCGGTGACTCCGTGATCAAGAAGTGATCGAATCGAGCAGAACTGTTTGCACATGCTGCTCAGAGGGGTATGAGCGACGCTGGCGGGACGCCCCGCCGACGACCATCACCGTGGGCCCACATCGCCGCCCGCGGGACCGTACGGAAAGGCACGCGTTCGTGGGCACCCTCTCGAGGATCATCGCCTCCTCCCCGGTTTCCCCCGCCGAGGCCGTCGGCCGGCTGCACGGCCACTTGGCGGCGGCGGGCGAGCGCCGCCTGTACGCGGGGGAGCGGTCCACGGTGGCGCTGCTGTCGGTGCGCGCGGGCCTCACCGTGTGGTGCATGCACGGCGAGTTCCGCTGGCGCGACGGCCAAGGCGCCCCCTATGCCCACCCCGCGACCGATCCCGAAGGCGCCGCCCGCCGGCTCGTCGGGGCCGGACGCGCCCAGCAGCCCGCGCGCAGAGCGGCGTGACCCGGCTCTCGGAGCGGTTCTCATGCCCGCCTCCGATTCCTCGCTCTACCCTGGCCCCGTGACACAGGAGATACAGGTCGTCGTCGGCGCGGCCATCGTCCGCGACGGAGCCCTTCTCGCAGCGCAGCGGGCCGATCCCCCGCAGTTGCGCGGACGCTGGGAGCTGCCCGGCGGCAAGGTCGACCCGGGGGAGGCCGACATCGACGCCCTCATCCGGGAGTGCCGGGAGGAGCTGGGCGTGCTCGTGAAGCCGCGCCAGCGGGTGGGCGGCGACGTCGCGTTCCCGCGGCGGGGGCAGGGGCGGCCCTCGATCCTGCGGGTGTGGATCGCCGATCTGCTGGAGGGCGAGCCCGCGCCGCTGGAGCACCTGTCGCTGCGCTGGCTGCGGCCCGAGGAGCTGACGGAGGTCGACTGGCTGCCGGCGGACGTCCCGTTCATCGACGACATCCGCCCCCATCTGCTGGGGTGAAGGGCGCGATCCCCGTGCCAGCCGGCCCGTAGCCCGTAGCCCGCAGTCCACGACTCGCCGATCCGTTGACCCGCCGGTCCGGCTCCCCGAGGGGCGGCGATCCGCTGCCGCGCCGCCGCCCGCGGGTCCGCGCCCGGCGGCGCGCCTCGACAGTCCGTTATGTCCGCCGAATACCCTTTATTTCCCGTGTGACCAGCTCGTCTCTCCGGAGGTTGGACCGCACCGCATAAACTGGGTACCGACCGCGGGAGTCGCGGTTCTTCCCAGCAGATGAGATCGAGACTTTCGCATGTCCAGCGCCACGCCTCTCGAAGGCTCCGCACGTCGGACTGACCTCCGCAACGTCGCCATCGTCGCCCACGTCGACCATGGCAAGACCACGCTCGTCGACGCCATGCTCTGGCAGTCGGGTGTCTTCCGGGCCAACCAGGACGTTGATGAGCGCGTCATGGACTCCAACGACCTGGAACGCGAGAAGGGCATCACCATTCTCGCGAAGAACACCGCGGTCCACTACACCACCCCTGAGGGCGACGACGTCGTCATCAACATCATCGACACCCCGGGCCACGCCGACTTCGGCGGCGAGGTCGAGCGCGGCCTGTCCATGGTCGACGGCGTCGTGCTGCTCGTCGACGCCAGCGAGGGCCCGCTGCCGCAGACCCGCTTCGTCCTGCGCAAGGCCCTGGCGGCCAAGCTCCCGGTGATCCTGGTGATCAACAAGGTCGACCGCCCCGACAGCCGTATCGCCGAGGTCGTCGACGACACCTACGAGCTGTTCATGGACCTCGACGCCGACGAGTCCCAGATCGAGTTCCCGATCGTCTACGCCTGCGCCCGCGACGGCAAGGCGTCGCTGAACCGCCCCGACAACGGCGTGGTGCCCGACAACGACAACCTGGTGCCGCTGTTCAGCACCATCCTCGACACCATCCCGGCGCCGGAATACGTCCCCGGCGCCCCGCTCCAGGCGCACGTCACCAACCTCGACGCCTCCCCGTTCCTGGGCCGCCTGGCGCTGTGCCGGGTGCAGCAGGGCGAGATCCGCAAGGGCCAGCAGGTGGCGTGGATCCGCGCCGACGGAACCTCGCAGCAGGTGAAGATCACCGAACTGCTGATGACCGACGGCCTGGAGCGCAAGCCGGCCGAGCTGGGGGGCCCCGGCGACATCATCGCCATCGCCGGCATCCCCGACATCATGATCGGCGAGACCCTCGCCGACCCCGAGGACCCGCGCCCGCTGCCGCTGATCACCGTCGACGAGCCCGCGATCTCCATGACCATCGGCACCAACACCTCGCCGCTGGTCGGCAGGGTCAAGGGGGCCAAGGTCACGGCCCGCCTGGTCAAGGACCGGCTCGACAAGGAACTGGTCGGCAACGTGTCGCTGCGCGTGCTGCCCACCGACCGCCCCGACACCTGGGAGGTGCAGGGCCGCGGTGAACTCGCCCTGGCGATCCTGGTCGAGCAGATGCGCCGCGAGGGCTACGAGCTCACGGTCGGCAAGCCGCAGGTGGTCACCAAGGAGATCGACGGCAAGGTCCACGAGCCCGTCGAGCGCCTGACCGTCGACTCCCCCGAGGAGTACATGGGCGCCATCACCCAGCTCCTGAGCGTGCGCAAGGGCCGCATGGAGAACATGACCAACCACGGCACCGGCTGGATCCGGATGGACTGGTTGGTCCCCTCGCGCGGCCTGATCGGCTTCCGCACCGAATTCCTGACCGAGACGCGCGGCAGCGGCATCGCCCACCACGTCTTCGAGAGCTTCGAGCCGTGGTTCGGCGAGCTGCGCACCCGCCCCAACGGCTCCATGGTGGCCGACCGCAGCGGGCAGGCCGTCGCCTTCGCGATGTTCAACCTCCAGGAGCGCGGCATCCTCTTCGTGGAGCCGGGCACCGAGGTCTACGAGGGCATGATCGTCGGCGAGAACTCGCGCGCCGACGACATGGACGTCAACATCACCAAGGAGAAGAAGCTGACCAACATGCGGTCGGCCACCGGCGACGAACTGGTCCGCCTGGTGCCGCCGCGCAAGCTCTCCCTGGAGCAGGCGCTGGAGTTCTGCCGCGAGGACGAGTGCGTCGAGGTCACGCCCGAGGCCGTGCGCATCCGCAAGGTCATCTTGGACCAGAAGGAGCGCGGCCGGCTCACCGCGCAGAAGAAGCGCGGCTGAGTCGAGCGGACGCCGGGCCGGGCCGCTGGTGCCCGGCCCGTCTGCCGCCCGGCGGATGCCGCGCCGTGCTCAGCCGGACCGCGGCACCAGCCGGAACACCCGCGGTTCGCGGCCTGATCTGGCGGCGTAGGCGTCATAGGGCCACATCGCGGTGAGCCGGGGCCAGACCTCGGCTTTCTCCGCGGCCGAGAGCAGGACCGCCGTCACATCGATCTCCCGGCCCTGGTAGTTCACCCGCGCCCGCGGGGTGCGCAGCAGGTTGCCCGTCCAGGACGGATGGTGCTCGCGGCCGAAGTTGCTGCCCACGACGAGGAACGACCCCGTCGCGCGCTCGGGAAGGCAGGCCACGGGCGCCTGGCGGGGGAGCCCGCTGCGCCGGCCGGTGGTGGTGAGCAGGAGGCTGGGCACCGTCCCCCGTGCGGTCTGGATCCGGCCGCCGGACAGCCGGCCGAGGAGCCGGTCCAGCCGGGGGAGAACGTGCGGGGCGAACCGCGCGAACGCCGCGCTCGCCGACATCCGTTTCGCGGACGCCAGCAGCGCCCGGCGTAGCCGCAGGGCTGGACTGGGACGCTTGGCCTGCGCGGACACGGCGATCCACCCTCTCCGACCCGGTTTCCGGTGGCTCGATCGGCACTACGGTCCACCGCACCCACTAACCTAACAATTGCTTGCTTCGCTGGGAAGGCGGGGGACCCGCGCTCGCCGGCGACCGGGCACCGTCCGGCCGTGCGGCCCTCCAGATCCGCCCTCGCGCTCGTTCGCCCGCGGGCGGCGACGCCGCCGGCTAGCCCTCGCGCGGCGCCGGGATCCCGCGCCGTGAGATCACGACGCGGCGCAACGTCTTCGGGATCGCGTCGAAGACGTCGGGCGCCGTGCCGAAGACCGACGCGAGGACGTCCCGGGGGATCGCGCTGAGCGCGTGGACGATACCGATGTCGTCGTCGGGCTCGGTCGCCGAGGAGTTGAACACGATGAGCACGTCGAGGTCGTCGGTCGCACTCGCGTTCTCGAAGTAGTGGAAGTGGCCCTGGGGGGCGAAGACGACATCGCCCGCTCCGGCCTCGAACGCGTCCTGGGTTCCCGCCGGACCGACGAAGACCCAGCGGACGGTGCCGGAGATGACGTAGTTCACCTCCCAGGCGCTCGGGTGCCAGTGCGGTTCGCGGATACCGCCGGGCCGGAGCCTCACGAGGTAGACGGCGGCCTGCTGGCCGGCGAGGATGGGCCAGTTCTCGCCGTTGCCGCCCTGGAGCTGTCCGCCGTCGAAGACCGAGGCCTCGGACCGGGAGAGGTGGAAGGCGTGCGGGTTCACCGGATCAGGGCCGTCTCCGGCGACGGTGCGGCCCGGCTGGGGCGGGGTGCCGACGCTCCCGGAGGCGGCCGCGGGCCGGTGCCGGAACCCCGAGTCCGTGTCGGGCTGCTCGTTGGCGCCTCTCGGCCCGGAGCCTTCGGTCATGGTCGTTGTTCCCTCGTTCGTCGTGCCGGCCGCGGTGGGGCACCGGTGCCCCACCGGGCGGCACCCGGCCGGGCGGTCACGGGTCCATGGTCGCAGGGGGCGGTCGGCGGACCGGCGAGGCGCGCGGGCGGGCGCCGGGGAGTCCGGAGGCCGCGGACGTCCCCGCTGGGCTCCCCGCCGCGGGCCGGTGCCGGTCGGCTCCTCTCCTTCTGATGCGGCCGCAGCCGCCGCGTCGGTTTCCGGGTCGTTCCCCCGCCCCCGAATTCCAGGGTTCGAACGCACCGGAATCCGCGCCTTGCCTTCAGGGCGGCGGAGGTGCCGGGAACGGCCCCCGGACGCGGCGCCTGCTGGTACTGATCGTCGGTAGGAAGGGTTACCGGTGCCCGTCCCCGACGGACGGCCGCCGCACGGCGTCAGCGCGCTGGAGGAACGCACCGTGATCGAACTCCGCAACGGACCGCTCGACGGCACCCCGATCAGCGCCGATCTGGCCAGGCTGGTGGAGCGCCTCCACCTGGGCGGGATCGACCTTCGCCTGGCCGACTTCCTCGGCCCGCACGTCAGGGGCACCGCCACCTACGCACCCGACCACAAGGGGACATGGCTCTACCGCGGCACGGCCTTCGGGTGACCGGCCCCGTTCCGGCCGCCGAAGGGCGCCGCGGACGTGTCAGTCGCAGGCCACCTCGCGGAGGCGGCCGGTCTCGACCTCATAGTCGAAGCCCCGGACGCGGTCTTCGAAGGGAATGAAGGGGCCGCCCCTGATCCTGCGGATCGACCGGCGGACGTCGGCCTCCGGATCGGTGAACGCCTCACTCGCCCCATCCGGCCGGATACCGGTCTCGCGTTCGATCCGGTCTTTGAACTCGTCGTCGGTGAAGGTGGGCATTCCGCACTGGGTGTGGTGAATGAGGTGGATTTCGCGGGTGTCGAGCATGCGCTGGCTGATGGCGGGGCTGCGGCGCTCGTCCTTGGTGATCACGCCGCCGGCGTTGCGGATGACGTGGGCGTCGCCCTCCTTCAGCCCGAGGAGCAGGTACACGTCCATCCGGCGTCCATGCGGGCGACGACCGCCAGGCGGCGGGCCGGGGCGGCGCCGAAAGTCCGCCCTATGATCGATGATTTCATCCGTCATGCCCGCATCTCGCTTTTCGTCGCGATTCAGGGAAAGGTGAACGGAACGGAATGCGCGACCGTTCACGCGACGATTTTAGAGATCAGGGAATTATTTCGGCGGGGAATACCGAGAACGGCAGGATCCCGCCGGGCTCGCGCCGTCCGGCCCTCGGGGCGGTCGGGCGCAGGCCGGGGCGGCCGGCGCGGACGACGATCGCGGATCCGATCCGGATGTCCGCGTGGAAGCGGAGGTAGCCGATGGTGCGCTCGGTGCCGCCGCCGACGGTCCGTGCCGCGAGCCCGTGCACGAGCGGGCCGATGGCCTCGCCCGCGTCGGGGTGCACCTCCTGGCGGCACATCAAAGACCAGACGCCGTCGTCGCGGGGCTCCAGGTCGGCGAAGAGGTAGCCCCCGATACGCGCCGCGAGGCCCCGCTGCTCCAGCGCCGGGTAGGGGGCGTCGTCCTCCGGGAACGCGTCGGCGGCGCCGGCGGCGCGGCCCCCGTCGTCGCGGCCCGGCCCGAGAGCGGCGGTGAGTGACGCCGGCCCCCGCGGCCGCGGGCCCCGGCCGAGGTGCCACCGGAGCTCGGCGGCCTCGGCATCGGACAGCGCGAGGTCCAAGACCAGCGTGAGTTCGAAGAGGTCGCTCATGGGGGCACGCTAGCGCGCCCCACTGACGCGGCCCGCTGCCCGCGACCGCGCGCCGTCCGCACCGTGGGAACCGGCCGCGTGCGGGTAGTGGCGGCCCTACATCCGAATGGGGCGCCGTGCGCGGCCGGAGCCGGCCGGACCGCCCCCGCCCCCACGAACCCGCTGAGGAGTGCTCCCACCCGTGACCACCGCACCGCCCTTGACCGCCCCCTCCGCGCGGCGCACCCGGATCGGTGCCCTGCTGTGGGTGCTGAGCTCGATCCAGTTCTTCGCCGCGCACCTCATCGTCCAGTCGGCGTGGCCCCGGCCCTACAGCTGGGCGCTGAACAATGTCAGCGACCTGGGGGCCGTCACCTGTTCCACGGCCGGTGCGGAGCCCCATGTCCGCTACGTCTGCTCGCCCCTGCACGACGTCATGAACGTGTCGTTCCTGGTGCAGGGGGCGATGCTGATCGCGGGCGCGGTGCTCCTCCCCGCGCTGTGGCGCCGGCGCGCGATCATCGCGTGGGCGGGCGGTGCGCTGCTCTGCCTCCAGGGCGCCGGGTGGCTGGTCGTGGGCCTGGCTCCGGCCGATGCGCACGAGGACCCGCACTCGCTGGGCGCGCTCCTGGTGGCGGCCGGCAACATCGGCCTGATCGTCACCGCGGTGGGCGCCACCCGGGGCGCGCTGCGCGACGTCCGGATATCGGCGCTACTGGCCGGCACCGTCGGGTGCGCCGCGACCTGGCTGTTCGCCACCGACTCCGACCTCGGCCTGGGCCTGGGCGCGATGGAGCGCCTGTGGCTGTTCCCGGTCCAGGTGTGGATCGCCTACGCGGGCATCCGGCTGCTCGCCGGCACGGGCTGTCTAGCATGGACGCATGGAGACATCCGGGCCGACCGCTGACGCGCGCCGACGGCGCGGATCCGAGATGCGCGAGTTCCTCCGGTCGAGGCGGGCCCGGGTGACGCCCGAGGACGTCGGCATGCCCGACAGCGGAGGACGCCGGACCCCGGGGCTGCGGCGGGAGGAGGTGGCGGTGCTCGCCGGGGTCGGGGTGTCCTGGTACACCTGGCTCGAACAGGGGCGCGACATCAACGTGTCCGCCGGCGTCCTGGACGCCGTCGCGCGGGTCCTGCGGCTCGACCCCGCCGAGCGCGAGCACCTGTACCTCCTTGCCGGCCTCAACCCGCCGCAGTCGCCGCCGTCCGGGCGCCACGTGCCCGATGAGCTGCGGCGGCTGATCGAGGGCTGGCTGCCGCGGCCCGCCTACGTCATCGACCGGCACTGGAACACCGTGGCGTCCAACCGCGCCGCGCACCTGGTGTTCCGGTGCCACGAGAACGACCACAACTGCCTGGTCAGCTTCTTCACCAACGCCCGCTACCGTGCCGCGCACAAGGAGTGGGAGCACGCGGCACGGGAGATCGTGGGGCAGTTCCGGGCGGACGCCGCCCGCTACCCGGACGACCCGGAATTCGGCCGGCTGGCCTCCGACATGTGCGCCGCAAGCCCGGACTTCGCGGCGATATGGGCGGAACTCCCCGTGGGCGGCGCCACCCACGGCACCAAGGCGGTGGAGCTCCCCGGGCTGGGGGCGCTGACCTTCGAATACACGTCCCTGCCCCTGCCCGAGCTGCCCGGCCACCGCGTGCTGCTGCACACTCCGGTCCCCGGGACGGGAACGGAGGAGCGGATGGCCGGGCTGCCGGCGCTGCCGGAGCCCTCGGCGGCCTGAGCGCCGGATGCCTGGGTGGTGGTGCCGGACCCAGGATCGGCCGGCACTGCCGGATCCGCCGCCGCCCCCGGACGATCAGGGGTATGCACAGATTCACGGACAAGACGGTCCTCATCACCGGCGGCACCAGCGGGATCGGGCTCTCGACCGCGCGTAGGCTGCTCGACGAGGGCGCGTACGTCGTCATCACCGGCCGCGACCAGGCCCGCCTCGACGCGGCCGCCGCCCGTCTGGGCGCGGACCCGGAGCGCGTCCTCGCCGGCCCGGATCACGGCGGAGGTGCCGCTCGGCTCGCTCGGCCGCCCGGACGACGTCGCCGCGGCCGTCGCCTTCCTGGCCTCGGACGACGCGTCCTACATCACCGGGCAGGACCTGGTGATCGACGGCGGGCTCGTGGGGGCGGCACCCGCGGGGCTCCAGGGCTGACGCACGGGGGGAGGGGCCGCGCGCCAGGGACCCGGCCGTGCCCGGCCCGTACAGGGGGCCGGGCACGGCCGGGTCACGCGCGGGTCCCGCCCGGTCTCAGCGCGTGCCGTCGGCGGGCGCGGGGCGGGTGTTGGGGACGATGGGGGTGTCGGCGCCCTTGCGGAGGCCGATCTTGGTGCCGAGCCACACCAGCGGGTCGTACTGCCGGTCGGCCACCCGCTCCTTGAGGGGGATGAGCGCGTTGTCGGTGATCTTGATGTTCTCGGGGCAGACCTCGGTGCAGCACTTGGTGATGTTGCAGTAGCCGAGCCCGAACTCCTCCTGCGACACCTTGCGCCGGTCGGCGGTGTCCTCCGGGTGCATCTCCAGTTCAGCCGCGCGCATCAGGAACCGCGGGCCGGAGAAGTGCTCCTTGTTCTCCTCGTGGTCGCGGATCACGTGGCAGACGTTGTTGCACAGGAAGCACTCGATGCACTTGCGGAACTCCTGCGGCCGGTCGACATCGGCCTGCGCCATCCGGAAGTCGCCGGGGGCAGTGTCCGCGCCGGGCGTGAACGACGGGATCTCCCGTGCCTTCTGGTAGTTGAACGACACGTCGCACACCAGGTCGCGGATCACCGGGAAGGTGCGCATCGGGGTGATGGTGACGGTCTCGCCGGGCGCGAACGTGCTCATGCGGGTCATGCAGGACAGCCGGGGCCGCCCGTTGATCTCCATGGAGCACGACCCGCACTTGCCCGCCTTGCAGTTCCACCGGACCGCGAGGTCGGGGGCCTGGGTGGCCTGCAGCCGGTGCAGGATGTCGAGGACGACCTCGCCCTCGTTGACCTCCACCTCGTACTGGGCGAGTTCGCCGTCGCCGTCGCCGCGCCACACGCGGAACGTCCGCTTGGTGGTCATTCCTTCTCCTCCTTCGCGGTCTTTTCCGTGTCCGCGGTGCGTGCCGCCGCCTCCACCGCGCTCTCCGGTGTGCTCCCGAGGGCGGCACCCTCGCCGGCGGCGGCCGATGCGGCGGCCAGCTCCTCCTCGGTGAGGTACTTGGCGAGCTCGTCGCGCTCGAACAGATCGAGCAGGTCGGCGCGGAGCGGGTCGAGCTCCTGGCGGCGCAGGGCGACGCGGTCGCCGCGCAGCGAGGCGACCAGGTTGACGGTGCGCCAGGCCGGCGACATCGCCGGGAAGTCGTCGCGGGTGTGCCCGCCGCGCGACTCCTCCCGCTCCAGCGCGGCGAGGGCGATGGCGTGCGAGACCAGGAGCATGTTGCGCAGGTCCAGCGAGAGGTGCCAGCCCGGGTTGTAGGTCCGCCCCCCTTCCGCGCGCACGCCGGCGACGCGTTCGGCGAGCTTGTCCAGCGCCTCGATGGCGTGCTCGATCTCGGGCCCGCGCCGGATGATGCCGACCAGGTCGTTCATGGTCTGCTGGAGTTCCTGGTGCAGGGCGTAGGGGTTCTCGCCGGTCGCGCGCTCCAGGGGCGCGCGGAGGTCGGCGGACGCCTCGCGCAGGTCCTCCTCCGCGACCGGGGGCCGGCCGGTGCCGGACCGGTCCAGCTCGTCCAGGTACCGGGCGGCGCCGATCCCGCAGCGGCGGCCGAAGACCAGCAGGTCCGACAGCGAGTTGCCGCCGAGCCGGTTGGAGCCGTGCATGCCTCCGGCGACCTCGCCCGCCGCGAACAGCCCCGGGACCAGAGCGGCACCGGAGTCGGCGTCGACCTCGACCCCGCCCATCACGTAGTGGCAGGTGGGGCCGACCTCCATGGGTTCGGCCGTGATGTCGACGTCGGCCAGCTCCTTGAACTGGTGGTGCATGGACGGCAGCCGCCGCATGATCTCCTCGGCGGGCAGCCGCGTGGAGACGTCCAGGAACACCCCGCCGTGCGGCGAGCCGCGCCCCTCCTTGACCTCGTTGTTGATGGCCCGGGCCACCTCGTCGCGCGGCAGGAGCTCCGGCGGGCGCCGGTTGTTCGCCGGGTCGGTGTACCAGCGGTCGGCCTCGTCCTCGGTCTCGGCGTATTGGGCGCGGAACACGTCGGGCACGTAGCCGAACATGAACCGCTCGCCCTCGGAGTTGCGCAGCACCCCGCCGTCGCCGCGCACGGATTCGGTGACGAGGATGCCCTTCACCGACGGCGGCCAGACCATGCCGGTGGGGTGGAACTGCACGAACTCCATGTTCAGCAGGGTGGCGCCCGCGCGCAGGGCCAGTGCGTGGCCGTCGCCGGTGTACTCCCAGGAGTTCGAGGTGACCTTGAAGGACTTGCCGATGCCGCCGGTGGCGAGGATGACCGCCGGCGCCTCGAAGAGCAGCGGGTCGCCGGTCTCGCGGACGTAGCCGAACGCCCCGGAGATCCGCTCGCCCTCCTTGAGCAGTTCGGTGACCGTGGTCTCGGCGAACACGCGCAGCATGGCCTCGGGGTCGCCGAGTTCGGCGGCGTCGGCCTGCTGGAGCTGGACGACCCGCTGCTGGAGGGTGCGGATCAGCTCCAGGCCGGTGCGGTCGCCGACGTGGGCGAGGCGGGGGTACTCGTGGCCGCCGAAGTTGCGCTGGCTGATCCGCCCGTCCTTGGTGCGGTCGAACAGCGCCCCCCAGTACTCCAGTTCCAGGATGCGGTCGGGGGCTTCCTTGGCGTGCAGTTCCGCCATGCGCGGGTTGTTCAGGAACTTGCCGCCGCGAATGGTGTCGCGGAAGTGCACCTGCCATCCGTCGTCGGGGTTGACGTTGCCCAGGGCGGCCGCGGCGCCTCCTTCGGCCATCACGGTGTGGGCCTTGCCGAACAGCGATTTGGAGATGATCGCGGTCTTCTTGCCCTGCTGGCGGGCTTCGATCGCGGCGCGCAGACCGGCGCCGCCGGCGCCGATCACCACCACGTCATAGGAGTGCCGTGTGATCTCGGACATCTGCCTGACTTTCGATTGCGTCGGATATCCGTCGTGCCGCGTCCCGTGCGGCCGTGACGGCCTGGAGGCACTGCGGCCGCGATATCCGCGGGCGGGGGAACGGGGGATCCGCTCAGTTGTAGATCCGCAGGTCGGTGATGACTCCGCTGGAGACCAATGCGACGTAGAGGTCGGTGAACATGAGTGTTCCCAACGTGACCCAGGCGAATGTCATGTGCCGGGTATTGAGCCGGGAGATCCGGGTCCACATCCAATAGCGCACGGGGCTGCGCCCGAAGCTGTTGAGCCGGCCGCCGAACGCGTGGCGGCAGGAGTGGCAGCTCAGCGTGTAGCACCACAGCAGCACGACGTTGGCGACGAGGACGAGGTTGCCGATCCCGATCCCGAACCCGCCGTTCTCCCCGTGCCCCAGGGCGATGATCGCGTCATAGGTGTTGACCAGCGAGATCAGCACGGCGGCGTAGAAGAAGTAGCGGTGCAGGTTCTGCCCGATCATCGGGAAGCGGGACTCCCCGGTGTAGCGGGCGTGCGGCTCGCGGACGGCGCAGGCGGTGGGCGACTGCCAGATCGAGCGGTAGTACGCCTTGCGGTAG
The DNA here is from genome assembly GCF_042653925.1 of Nocardiopsis mangrovi. Classification (NCBI taxonomy): domain Bacteria; kingdom Bacillati; phylum Actinomycetota; class Actinomycetes; order Streptosporangiales; family Nocardiopsidaceae; genus Nocardiopsis; species Nocardiopsis mangrovi. The sequence continues at coordinate 305,744 of NZ_JBHSFQ010000001.1, read as the reverse complement.
TAGTAGCAGGTGAACCGGAAGAGCAGCAGGAACGGCAGGCTGATCAGGGCGTAGGGGAGGAACCAGGGGAACGCCCAGGGCAGCGTGCCGAAGGCCGCGGAGCCCGGTGCGCACGACGCCGAGAGGCAGGGCGAGTAGAACGGCGTGAGGTAGTGGTACTGCTCGACCCAGTAGTGGTCCTGCTGGAAGACCCGTGCCGTGGCGTAGACGATGAAGACGGCCAGCCCCAGGGTGGTCACCAGGGGGCCGAGCCACCACCGGTCTGTTCTGAACGTCCTTTCCGCTATACGCGCGCGCCTTAGGCCGGAATTCTCCGGCGGGGGAAGTGTGGAAGTCATGTCCCAGCCGTCTCCATCTCGCGCGGGGGCGGGCCGGCGCAGGGCGTACACGGTGCGCGGAGGCCGACCGGCCGCTTGTATCGCATTCCACCGGGGCCGCTCGCGCGGGCCGGCCGACCCGCCGCATGTGCGGGCGGTGCGGAGGGTCAGGGAAGCCACGTTAGGCCGGTGCCATAACGAAATCAGCAAGAAATTCGCGCGAAACGGATGTGAAAAATGCCACGCCTGTGAATTCACAATGGGCGGTTTATGGGTAAAAAGAGGTGAATGGCCACATATGGGGCGCGTGTTCTTTTTGTGGCGAAAGGTGCAGAAGGTGGCGAATGGGTCTCGGGAAAGTAAGCCAAGCCTTCATTCGAACAATTTATCGGATCTTGCGCGGGGGCGCGCGCACGCGTTCCCGGCGCGTCGGCGCGTCAGCCGCGTAGCGGCGCGATGACCTCCAGGTCCTCGCCCAGGTCGGCGCGGGTCAGGTGGGACAGGTAGGCCATCAGGTGGCGGCGGAACGCGTTGGCCGTGTGCGAGGGGTCGACGTCCTTGCGGTGGGCCAGCGCGATGGTGCGCAGCAGGCGGGGCCGGGCCAGCGGCACCCCGCGCAGCCCCGGCCGGTTCTTCAGCACCATGCTGGGGACCACGGCCAGGCCGAGCCCGGCCTCGACGAACCGCAGGACGGCGTCCATCTCGCCGCCTTCGACCGCGAGGTGCGGTTCGAACCCGGCCGCGCGGCAGGCGTGCAGGGTGGCCTCGCGCACGTCGTAGCCGCGCCGGAACATCACCAGGGGGCGGCCCCGCAGGTCGGTGATGCGCAGTGAGGCGCGGTCGGCGTGCCAGGAGGAGTCGGCCGCGCCGACCACCACCAGGTTCTCCCGGAGGATCGGCGTGGTCACGAACGCGGGGTCGCTGCTCTGCAGCGGCAGGATGATCAGCGCGAGGTCCAGTTCGCCCTTGCCCAGGGCGCGGATCAGGTCGCGCGACCCGCTCTCCTCCACCAGGAGCTCGATCCCGGGAAAGCGGTCGTGGAACCCCGCGAGCGCGTCGGCGAGCAGCCCCGCGCACAGCGACGGAGTGGCGCCCAGCCGGACCCGGCCGCGGCGCATGCCCGCCAGCTCCTGGACCTCGCGGCGGGCGGTCTCCATGTCGGTGATGATCCGCTGGGCCAGCGGGAGCAGGGCCTCGCCGGCCGGGGTGAGTGTGATATTTCCCCGTGCCCGGCTGAACAGGGACGCTCCCAGCTCCTCTTCGAGGTTGCGGATCTGCTTGCTCAGGCTGGGCTGGGCGACGCGCGAAAGCTCGGCTGCGCGGGTGAAATGGCGCGTTTCGGCCACCGCGAGGAAGTAGGCGAGCTGTTGGAACTGCATGACCATAGCCTAAAGCTATGGACACCAGCTTTCCTATGACTTGGACGACTTCCTTTATCGAGTCCTAATGTGACAGGTTGTGGCGAACAGTACCCTGACCAAACAGCGATCCGAGGCGTTCACCTCCTCGGTCGCGCTCAAATCCGCGATGGCGGTCACCGGTGCGATCCTTGTTCTCTTCCTGATCGCACACATGTACGGCAACCTCATGATCTTCGGGGGTCAGACGACCTTCGACACCTATGCCCACCACCTGCGCGAGATCGGCGAACCGATGCTCCCGCACGAGGGCTTCCTGTGGATCATGAGGATCGTCCTCCTGGCGGCCGTCCTCATCCATGCCTACGCGGCCTTCACCCTGTGGCGACGCGCGAACAAGGCCCGTCCCGCGGGCCAGCGCTACGCGGTGAAGAAGAGCGCGCAGGCGCCCTCGCGGCGGTACGCGACCCAGACCATGCGCTGGGGCGGCGTGATCGTCATCCTCTTCGTGATCTACCACATCCTGCATTTCACGACGAACACCATCCACCCCGGCGGGGCCTCCGACAGCCCCTACATCCGGGTGGTCAACGGCTTCCAGATCTGGTGGGTCGTGCTGAGCTACACCATCGCCCTCCTGGCGGTCGGGCTGCACCTGCGGCACGGCATCTGGAGCGCCCTGGCGACGCTGGGCGCGAACAAGGCGAGCCGCGAGCGCGCCCTCCACTCCATCTCGACCGCTGTGGCGGCGGTCATCACGGTGGGCTTCCTGCTCCCGCCGTTCTCCGTTCTCTTCGGGCTGGTGAGCTGAATGACCGAACTCTTCATCGAGGGCGACCCGATCCGCGACGAGAAGGCGCCCGAGGGCCCGATCGCCGAGCAGTGGGACAAGCGCCGCTTCAACGCGAAGCTGGTCAACCCCGCGAACCGGCGCAAGCTGTCGGTCATCATCGTCGGCACCGGCCTGGCCGGCGCCTCGGCGGCGGCCACCCTGGGCGAGGCCGGCTACAAGGTGACGTCCTTCTGCTACCAGGACAGCCCCCGCCGGGCGCACAGCATCGCCGCGCAGGGCGGCATCAACGCGGCGAAGAACTACCGCAACGACGGCGACAGCATCTACCGGCTGTTCTACGACACCGTCAAGGGCGGCGACTTCCGCTCGCGCGAGTCCAACGTCTACCGGCTCTCCCAGGTCAGCGTCGAGATCATCGACCAGTGCGTGGCCCAGGGCGTGCCGTTCGCGCGCGAGTACGGCGGCCTGCTCGACAACCGCTCCTTCGGCGGCGTGCAGGTGTCGCGCACCTTCTACGCGCGCGGCCAGACGGGGCAGCAGCTCCTCATCGGCGCCTACCAGGCCCTGGAGCGCCAGATCGCGGCCGGCACCGTCGAGATGAACACCCGGCACGAGATGCTGGAGCTCATCGTCGTCGACGGCAAGGCGCGCGGCATCGTCGCCCGCGACATGGTCACCGGCGAGATCGAGACCCACTTCGCCGACGCCGTGGTGCTGGCCTCCGGCGGCTACGGCAACGTCTTCTACCTGTCGACCAATGCCATGGGCTGCAACGTCACGGCCACCTGGCGGGCGCACCGCAAGGGCGCGCACTTCGCCAACCCGTGCTTCACCCAGATCCACCCCACCTGCATCCCGGTCAGCGGCGACTACCAGTCCAAGCTGACCCTGATGAGCGAGTCGCTCCGCAACGACGGCCGCATCTGGGTGCCCAAGGAGGGCGGCGACGCGCGCGACCCGCGCGAGATCCCCGAGGACGAGCGCGACTACTACCTGGAGCGCATCTACCCCGCCTTCGGCAACCTCGTGCCCCGCGACATCGCCTCCCGAGCCGCCAAGAACGTGTGCGACGAGGGACGCGGCGTGGGCCCCGGCGGCCTGGGCGTGTACCTGGACTTCGCCGACGCCATCAAGCGCATGGGGCGCCCGGCGGTCGAGGCCAAGTACGGCAACCTCTTCGACATGTACCAGCGCATCACCGGCGAGAACCCCTATGAGGTTCCGATGCGCATCTACCCCGCGGTGCACTACACCATGGGCGGCCTGTGGGTCGACTACGACCTCCAGAGCTCCATCCCCGGCCTGTTCGTGACCGGGGAGGCCAACTTCTCCGACCACGGCGCCAACCGCCTGGGCGCGAGCGCGCTCATGCAGGGCCTGGCCGACGGCTACTTCGTGCTGCCGAACACGATCAACGACTACCTCGCCGCCGGGCCGTTCGAGAAGGTCGACGAGAACACGCCCGAGGCCAAGGAGGCGGCCGACGCGGTGCGCGCGCGCATCGACAAGCTGCTCTCCATCAACGGCACCCGCACGGTCGACTCCTTCCACAAGGAGCTCGGCCACATCATGTGGGACTACTGCGGCATGGAGCGCTCCGAGGAGGGCCTGCGCAAGGCCGTCGAGCGCATCCGCGAGCTGCGCGACGAGTTCTGGCAGAACGTCAAGGTGCTCGGCACCAACGACGAGCTGAACCAGGCGCTGGAGAAGGCCGGCCGGGTCGCGGACTTCTTCGAGCTGGCCGAGCTGATGTGCATCGACGCCCTGCACCGGCGCGAGTCCTGCGGCGGCCACTTCCGCGCCGAGAGCCAGACCGAGGACGGCGAGGCGCTGCGGCACGACGACGAGTTCGCCTACGTCGCCGCCTGGGAGTTCACCGGGACGGGCGAGCGGCCGGTGCTGCACAAGGAAGACCTGGAGTACGAGTACGTCGAGATGAAGCAGCGGAGCTACAAGTGAACATCACCCTGCGCGTTTGGCGCCAGAAGGGCCGCGGCGACGAGGGCCGGATGGTCACCTACAAGGTCGAGGACGTGTCGCCCGACATGTCCTTCCTGGAGATGCTCGACGTCCTCAACGAGAACCTCACCCTGGCGGGCGAGGACCCGGTGGCGTTCGACCACGACTGCCGCGAGGGCATCTGCGGCGCCTGCGGCGTCGTGATCGACGGTGTCGCGCACGGCCCCGAGACCACGACCACCTGCCAGCTGCACATGCGCAGCTTCTCCGACGGCGACGTCATCACCGTCGAGCCGTGGCGGGCCAAGGCGTTCCCGGTCGTCAAGGACCTCGTGGTCGACCGCGGCGCCTTCGACCGGATCATCCAGGCGGGCGGCTACATCAGCGCCCCCACGGGCACCGCGCCCGACGCCCACGCCGCGCCGGTGCCCAAGGTCGACGCGGACCGCGCGTTCGACGCGGCCACCTGCATCGGCTGCGGCGCCTGCGTGGCCGCCTGCCCGAACGCCTCGGGCATGCTGTTCACCGCGGCGAAGGTCACCCACCTGGGGATGCTCCCGCAGGGGCAGCCCGAGCGGGAGGCCCGCGTCGTGAACATGCTGAACCAGCACGACGAGGAGGAGTTCGGCGGCTGCACCAACATCGGCGAGTGCGCGGCGGTCTGCCCGAAGGGCATCCCGCTGGACACGATCTCGCAGCTCAACCGCGACCTCCTGGGGTCGCTGGCCAGCGGCAAGGTCTGACGCCCGCCGGCCGTCCCGGCTCAGGCAGGCCACGGGCCCGTTCTCCGCAGAGGAGGGCGGGCCCGTGGCCGTTGCGCTCAGGGGGGGCGCGGGCCGCCCCGGGGTCACCAGCGGCGGCTGGTGTCGGCCGCGCCGGTCTCCTCCAGCAGGTGGGTCAGCGGGTGGTGCTCGCCGTGGGTGCGGTGGTACTCGCTGCACGCCCCGGCCAGGAACGCGGGCAGGTGGTCGGGCGGGAAGGCGATCACCGTGCCGTCCTTGAGCGTCAGCGTGATCTCGCGCTCGGTCACCGTGGTGTCGCGGCCGATCATCCCCACGGTCTCCAGCGCCGTGACGATGGCCAGATCGAGGTCCGTCGGTCCGCTCACGCTCTGTTCCCCTCGGCTGAACACCCGCCGTCTCCGGCCGAGCGGTCCGGGTGATGGGCCGATGCTACCGCCCGGCGCCGGTGGCCGGAGAACGGGCGGGTACCCCCTCCATTTCGCCGGATTCCGCGCGCGGACAGCCGGAACCGAATTCCCATTTCCGATGGAAAAAGCGGGACCGGTGGGGAGGTGTTCCGATCCCGCTTTCGCTTATCGCGTCATCCGCAATTCCCCCAGCTGCTCCGGCCTCCCGTGGCAACGGTCCCGCCGCTGCTTCCGGGTGCGCTTCTGATCGTGCCGGCGTAGGCGACGCACAGGCCGGCGGTGGCGGCCCGGGTGGAGGCGTAGTGGCCGTAGTCCCCTTGTTCGTAGTAGCGGCCGTTCGGCTGGATGAAGAGTTCCGCCTGCGTCCAGGTCGCCGTGCCGTGGAAGGGGCTGCCTTCGGGTTTCAGGGTGATGACGCAGTTCTGCTGATAGGTGCCGCTCCACAGCAGGTACACCCTGCCGTACACCGCGCCGGAGGAGGTGGTGACCGGCGATGAGTGCAGGGTGTCGTAGCCGCCGGTGAGCCAGCTGCACCCCGCCGGCGCCCGTACGGCGTCCTCGACGGTGTGCGCGGACGCGGGCGGCGCGGCCAGGGCCAGGGCGGCCGCGAACAGGGAAAGGAAAACCGCGGAACGCCGGAACGCGCGCTTGAATGTGGGCAGCATGACGCCTCTTCGGATATAGGGGGATGGGCCCGCCGGTGGCCGGATTCCACTCTCGGGCACTTTCAACATATACAGTGCTCCCGTGAATTTGCGTCCGGCGTCCGGCTCCGGTCATCCGATCGCGATATGTTTATGCGTCGGCCGATTCACACCGGGATCAGCGGCAACTCCCGTTTCCCCCGGGGCCGCGGCGGTCGCGAATTCCCAGCGGGACGCGGTTCGGCCGGAGGCCGGGGCAACGGGTCCGATGGCCGTCCCTGCCAGGGCGGACCGGATCGGAGCTTGAGGGCCGGCCGAATCCCGCGCGGGGACGGATCCGCCCGGTCGTCAGCTCCACGTGAGGCGGGTGGCGGTCTCCACCGGGTAGGGGTCGGTGGCGTAGTGGGAGTAGAGCAGCCGGGCGCCGGCGGAGCTGGCCGTGTAGACGGTCTCGCCGGTGGAGATCCACGTGTTCCAGGCCGCGGTGAACGCCTCGGCGCCCTTGCGGTTCCTGGCCAGGAGCGACGGCACCGCGTGGAACACCACGGGGTTGGCGGGGGCGCGGTCGCGCAGCCAGGCGCGGCCGGCCGCCGATGCGGCGGCGGCGTCCTCCGGGACGGGCAGCGTGTAGCGGGGGATGATGTAGCGGGGGGTGCCCACCAGCGGGGAGACCAGTTCGTCCAGGGCGGTGGTGAACGCGCCCGCCGCCCGGGGGCCCGCCCCCGTGAGGGTGAGGCGCAGGATCCCGTCGGAGTCGACGTCCAGCCGCACCCCCTCGGCCCCTGCTGAGGAGCGCCCCGCCCCCTTCAGCGCGTCGGCGACCGCGTAGCCGAACCGCACCAGGTCCGGTTCGCCGGACGCCGCCTCCACGAGGCGGGCGGCCCGCGCCGTGCGCGACCGCCGCACGACGGTCCGCTCGGCGACCACGCCCAGTACGGTGGCCGAGGCGGTCGGCACGAAGGGCGGCAGGCCGAGGACCGGGCCGGCGAGCCCCAGCACGGCGGCGAACGCGCCGGCGCCGGCCGGGACGGAACGGAGGGTCGGCCGCCGTCCGGGGGGCGTCGCCGTGCTGATCCCCGCGACGGCCGGTACCGCCGCCGGCGGTCCGGGGGCGCTCCCGGGCGGCACCGGCACCGCCGGTGCGCGCCGCGGGGCGCGCACGCGCAGGGTGGGCAGGAGCTCATCGGTGTAGGGCAGCCCGATCCGCCAGCGCTCCCGGGTGGCGCCGCGGTCGTCGGCGCGGGTCAGCATCCGGGCGTTGAGCGCGTCCAGCCCCTCAACGGGGGGAGGGGTGTAGGGCGAGAGCGCCGGATCGACGTGCGCGACCCCGCTCATGACCTCGCCGTCGGCCGCGACGCCGAGGTAGCCCTCGTGCTTGCGCACGAAGCGGTCCCAGTCGGCGCCGCCCTTGGGGTGGGCGTCGCTGACGCACACCACCGTCCAGGTGTGCGCGGTCTTGTCCGGCCAGGCCGGGTCGAGCCGCAGGGCGCGGCCGCGCCCCTGGACCACGGACGTGGGCGTGGTCGCGGTGGTGAGGTCGATGACGGTGTTCACGCCGCGGGCGTCCCACCCCTCGCCGAGCAGCGCGCGCGTGCCCACCAGCACGCGGCACCCGCCGCTCTCCAGGTACGCGGTGACCAGCCGCACCCAGGCGCGGGAGGTCCAGCGGCCCTCGATACGGACGAGGCCGTCGGCGGGAGCGTCGCCGGCGGACAGCTCCAGGCCGGGGCGGCGGTCCCGGGCGAAGGCGATGAAATCCGCGGCCGTGTGCGTCCCCGCGGCCACCGTCCGCCCGGTGACCAGCATCGGGTCGAGGTCGCGGGTGCGCGGGTCGGCGGCCAGCAGCTCCAGCTGCGACCACGCCGACCCCGCCTGGTCGCCGAGCACTTCGCGCAGCCGTGCGGAGGGGCGGGCGGTCGCGCGTTCGTGGTCGCAGAGCACCAGGGCGCGCAGCCGGTCCCCCAGCGACGCCGATTCCGCGGCGGCGATCTCCACCGCCCCCTGCGCCTTGGCGAGGCTGCGCGCCAGCACCCGGTCGACCGGGGACCGGCCGGTGCGCACACCCCGCTTGGTCAGGGTGTAGCCGACCGCGGGCAGCGCGGAGCGGATGCGGTCGATGGCCTTCTCGTCGGCGCCCTCGGGATCGGCGCGCAGGCAGTTGGCCACGTAGTCGCCCAGCAGCGCCATCCAGTCGGCGGCGTCGGGGGCGCGCCGGTGCCGCTCCAGCATCCGGGCCCCGGGCGGAAGGGGGCCGAGGCCCGCGTGGTGCAGCCGGAGCACCGCGTCGGTGAGCGCGGGTTCCTCGGCGGCCAGGCGGCCCCAGGCCAGGCGCTCCCCGGTGTCGAGCACGCGGTCGTCGAAGCGGCGCCGCAGCCACGGGAGGAAGTCGGTGCGGGAGAAGCCGGGGGCGAGCAGGTCGGTGCAGAGTTCGGTGAACCGGACGCCCTCGCCGGCGATGTAGTCGCGTTCGACGGGGGTGGGCCGGGTGGCCCAGACGAGTTCGGCGAACGGGGCGAGGTGGCCGTCGCGGACCAGGGCCGGGATGGAGGCGCCGTGGATCGGGGCGCCGAAGAGGGTGGCCACCAGGTCGGCGTCGGCGGACGACAGGGTGGCGGCCGGGGTGCCGGTCAGCCCGATGACGTGCGCGTCGGGCAGGCCGGACAGGACCTCCGACAGCAGCCGCCCCCAGGTCTGGAGCAGGTGGTGGCACTCGTCGAGGACGATGGTCAGCGGGCCCGCGGTGTAGAGGGCTTCGACCAGGTCGGCGCCGTTGCCGTGCAGCCGCCGGACGAGGGAGAGCGCGTGCCCCTCTTCGTCGGTCTCGGCGTCGGGGTCGAACACGGCCAGCGACTGGTAGGTCAGGACGGTGACGTCGTGCTCCATGGTGCGGGTCGTCCCGGCGGTGCACCCCGCGGGCCGGCCGTAGGCGCGCCACTGCGCCGCCCACTGCCCCTGGATGGCGGTGTTGGGGGTGAACACCACGACGGGCCGGCCCAGCCGCCGCGCCGCCTCCAGCCCGACCAGGGTCTTGCCGGCGCCGGGCGGCAGCACCACCCAGGCGCGCCGGTCGCCGCCGGACCAGCGCCGGGCCAGCGCTTCCAGCGCCCGGTGCTGGTAGGGGCGCAGTTCAACGGGCGGCCGCGCAGCCGCGATCCGGCTGGTGCTGAAGGTCATATCGCCTGGTCGTAGACGTGGGCGCGGATCCAGGCGTGCATGGCGACGGCCGCGGCGGCCCCGGCGTTGATCGATCGGGTGGAGCCGAACTGGGCGATGGACAGCACCGCCGCGCACACGTCGCGTACCTCCTGGGAGAGTCCCGGGCCCTCTTGGCCGAAGACCAGCACGCAGGACCGCGGCAGCGGGTAGGTCTCCAGCGGCACCGCGCCGGGCAGGTTGTCGATCCCGATGAGCGCCAGCCCGTTCCCGGCGGCCCAGGCGACCAGGGCCGCGGTGTCGGGGTGGTGGTGCACGTGCTGGTAGCGGTCGGTCACCATGGCGCCCCGCCGGTTCCACCGGCGGCGCCCGACGATGTGCACGGCCTTGCTGCCGAACGCGTTGGCGGTGCGCACCACCGACCCGATGTTGAAATCGTGCTCCCAATTCTCGACCGCCACGTGGAAGGGGTGCCGCCGGGCGTCGAGGTCGGCGACGATCGCCTCGTGCCGCCAGTAGCGGTAGCGGTCCACGACGTTGCGGCGGTCGCCGGCGGTGAGCAGCCCGGGGTCGTAGTGGTCGCCCTCGGGCAGGGGGCCGTCCCACGGGCCCACGCCCACATCGGGGCGGTCCGCCGTGGTTTCGGCCGTGCCGGAATGGGAGGGAGTGACCTGCTCTTTCACGTGTTCCAGCTTACGGGTACCCGGCGGGGCGGTCGCTGGGCGACCGGTCGGCGCACGGGACGCCGGGACGTGTCGGCCCGTGGCGGAGGGGAGGGGCGGCATGGGGGCGTCAACGGCGGCCGAGATGGACCCCGCCCGTAATGGTGCCCGTCTGGATCACGGTGCCGTGGACGTCGCCGTGCACGGAGTTCACCACCCCGCCGCGGTCGGCGGTGAAGTGCGGGCGGAGTTCGGCGACGAGGTCGCGCACGCCGGGATCGTCGTGCTCGGCGGCCGCGAGGTGGCCGGCCAGCTCCTCGACCAGGACGGCGTCCTCGCCGTCGGTGTCGCGGGCGGCGTCCAGGGCCGCGAGCGCCTCGGGCGCGGAGCCGGAGAAGCGGGTGCGCAGCGCGCCGCGCAGCTTGCGCACCACCTGCCGGACCCCGTCGGTCAGGGCTTCGGCGGCCTTGCCCGCGACGGCTGCGGCGATGGCGATGGTGACCTCGTCGACCATGAGGGCTCCGTGGGGGTGTCGGGACGTGGGGCGGCACCGTGGGGGCGGCTTTCCTCATTGTGCCCCGGTGTGCCGCGGGTTATCCCCGTGTGGCCCGGCTCACGGGTCCCATCCGTCCCACGCGTCACCGTGCGGGAGCGCCCGGCTCAGGTCGCCGGGGTGCCGGACCGCTCGCGTCGCCGCAGGTAGAGGGCTGCGACGGCGCGCCAGCCGAGGAGGGTGGCGCCGAGGAAGACGGTGGTGACGATGGTGAAGGAGAGCTGCGTCCCGTCGCCGCCGGCGACCCGCAGGGCCATGCCGGCGGCCACGGTGACGGGCCAGATGACCAGGCCGGACGGCACGATCCGCCCGGGGGCGCGCCACGCGCGCACCACGGCCCAGCCGATCGCCAGGGCGGCCACAAACGGCCACGCGGTCCCGGCCACCCCCGCCGGGGTGATCCCTTCGACATGGCTGGCCCGCCCGACCACGACGAAGACGAGGACGCACAGCAGGTCGAGGAGGGCCGCGGGCACGACGGGTACGGAGCGCATACCTGCCAGGTTAGGGGCGGTGCGGAGGGTCGCTCGCGCGGGTCGGGCGCACGCGGCGACGGCCGCGCCGGAGGAGGAGGAGCCGGCGCGGCCGTCGGGGCGGGGCGCGGTGCGCGCCGCGGGTGCTCAGGAGCCGGAGGCCGCGGGCACCTCGTCGAGCGAGGAGCCCTTGGTCTCTCGGGCCATCAGCAGCGCGACCAGCGTCAGCGCGGCGGCACCGATGAGGTAGCCGCCCACGGCCCACAGGCCGACCTCCGCGGCCAGCCAGGTGGCGGCGTACGGCGCCAGCGAGGCGCCCAGCAGCCCGCCCAGGTTGTAGGCGATGGAGGCGCCGCTGTAGCGGACGTTGGTCGGGAACAGTTCGGGGAGCAGCGCGCCCATGGGGCCGAAGGTGAGGCCCATCAGGGAGAGCCCGATGACCAGGCAGGCCAGGACCGCCGGGGTCGACCCCGATCCCAGCATCGGTCCCATGGCCAGGCCGAACACCATGATGGCGACTGTGACCGCGATCAGCGTGGGCCGGCGGCCGTAGCGGTCGGCGATCAGGCCCGCCACGGGGGTGAGGGCGCCGAAGAAGACCACGCCGATGAGCAGCAGCACCAGGAATTCGGTGTAGGCGTAGCCGAGGCCGTCGGGGCTGGTGCCGTACGACATCGAGAACACGGTCATCAGGTAGAAGAGCACGTAGGTCGCGACCATGATGAGCGTGCCCAGGACGATCGACCGGGTGCTGGTGCGGAAGACCTCCAGGACGGGGGTCTTGGCGCGCTCGCCGGAGGCGACGATCCTGGTGAAGGCCGGGCTCTCGTGCAGCGTCAGCCGCACCCACAGGCCGACGATGATGAGCACGGCCGAGAGCAGGAACGGCACCCGCCAGCCCCAAGCGAGGAACGCGTCCTCGCTGAGCACCCCCGACAGGATGAGGAAGACGCCGTTGGCCAGGAAGAAGCCGATGGGCGCGCCCAACTGGGGGAACGTGCCGAACAGGGCGCGCTTGTCGCGGGGCGCGTTCTCGGTGGCGAGCAGCGCCGCCCCGCCCCACTCGCCGCCCAGCCCGAGCCCCTGTCCGAAGCGGCACAGCGCCAGCAGCAGCGGGGCGATCACGCTGATCTGGTCGTAGGTGGGCAGCAGCCCGATGACCACCGTGGAGATGCCCATGGTGAGCAGCGACGCCACCAGGGTCGCCTTGCGGCCGATCCGGTCGCCGAAGTGGCCGAACAGCGCCGATCCGACGGGGCGGGCGATGAAGGCGATGGCGAAGGTCGCGAACGACTGGAGGGTGGCGGCGGTGTCGTCGCCGGCGGGGAAGAAGAGGTGCGGGAAGATCAGCACCGCCGCGGTGGCGTAGACGTAGAAGTCGTAGAACTCGATCGACGTCCCGATGAGGCTTGCGGTGATCACCCGCCCGGGCCGGTTCACCGGCGGCGCTTCATGCCCCTGCCCGTCCTTGGATTCCTGCACGGACACTGTCCGCTACCTCCCAATTCATGACGTTTAACCGATTCATGATAAGCGGGATCGACTGTCATGCGAGATATCGCGTCCAGAATATGAGACGGCGGAGTGGTGCGCAGGCGGTTCCCCCTGGCCGGGCGCTCCCGTGTCCGTGCCCCGGGCGTGTGCGGGCGGCGGCCGGATCCATCGCGTCGACGGCCTGAAAGCGCGAGGCCCCGGCGCCCCCGTGGGTGGGGGCGCCGGGGCGCTCGTGCGGCAGGGGCGGGGTCAGCTCGTGACGAGCTCCACGCCGAACTCCTCCAGGATCGGGTTGACGGGCTGGAAGAAGGTGACGCCGCCGGAGGTGCAGTCGCCGGAACCGCCGGAGGTGACGCCCTGGGCCTGGTCACCGCTGATCCAGGAGCCGCCGGAGTCGCCGGGCTCGGCGCAGACGTCGGTCTCGGTCAGGCCGTTGACGGTGCCTTCGGGGTAGGTGACGGACTGGTTCGCGGCGCCGACGGTGCCGCAGTGCATGCCGGTGGTGGAGCCGGAGCGGCAGATCGCCGAGCCTTCGGGGGCCTCCTCGGAGCCGGCCACCGCGATGGTGCCGCCTTCGTAGTCGTTGACCACGCCCGTGGGGGTCCAGTTGCTGTCGGCCTCGACCACGCCCATGTCGCTGCCGGGGAAGACGGAGCCGGTGACGGTACCGGTGCCGCTGCCGTCCTCGGTGCCAACGGGGGTGCCGGTCTCGCCGCAGTGGCCGGCGGTCACGAAGCCGGTGGTGGTGGCGAAGCCGACCGAGCAGCGGCCGCTGCTGTCGATGAAGTAGGGGTCGCCGCCGATGATGTCGGCGTAGAGCCGCGGGGCCTCGGCGACCTCTTCGACCTCGACCGCGTCGGGCGAGAGCCCGGCTTCGGTGGCCCACGCCTCGGCGGCGTCGGCCTCGCCTTCGAGCGCCCGGACCACCACGGAGTCGCCCATGGTGTCGGGGTACCAGCCGGCGATGCCCTGGTCCTGGGTGGCGCCCTCGGCGTTCAGGGTCGCGACCATCTCATTGAGGGAGTCCTCGCCGTAGGTCACGACCTTGGGCTCGGCGCCGGCCTCGGTCACCTGCGCGGCGGCGGACTCGTCGGTGATGGCCACGGTGAGGCCGCCGGTCTCGATGTCGAACCAGCCGCCGCCGAAGGTGGTGCCGAGCTGGTCGCGCAGCCGCGATTCGAGCGCACCGGCCTCGGCCTGCTGCGCCACGAGCTCTGTGGCCTCCTCGGAGGTGAGGCCGAAGCCCTCGGAGATCGCGCTGACCTGTTCGGCCGACGCCTGCGGGGCGGCCGCTTCCTCGGCGCCGTCGACGGCCGCGACCGCGACCGCGCCGAAGACGCCGAGCGCCAGCACCGAGCCGCCCACCGTGTAGTAGACGGACGGCTTTCGTGCGGACTTTCTCATGGGGTCTGCCCTTTCATTGGGGGGACGAGCAAGGGCGGGACCGTTTCGCTGGCGAGCGGGGACCCAGCGCCGATCCCTGGCCGCCCGCCATGGGGGCGGTGGGCGACCTGGTGTCCACCGGCGTGCGGCACGGCGGGCCCGGACCTGCCCATGGGGGCGCAGGGCGGGAGGGCCCTACCGACCGACGTTCGGTAAACGACTGGAAACCATAGGTCATGGGCCGCGCATCGCGACAGGGCCGATTCCGTCGCCGGAAGTCATCGTTCGGGGAAATTTTCGTCACTCAACGTGACATTCGATGTGCGCGGGATCACGTCGCCGGTGTGAAAATCGATGTGATGGTGGAATCTTGTGATTCCTGGCGATGTGACGGGGAGATAAAGGGCCGAATGAGCAAGGGGTGCACAGTGGCCGGATGCGGTCAATTCGTGCACAGGGGGCGTGAACGGGGCCCGGCGCCCGCACCCGGCCGGCGTGCGGGCACCGGACCGGTCAGCCCGCGGCCACCCCGGCGAGGCGGCTCTTCAGCGCCGTGTGCAGGAAGTCGACCTGGATCAGCAGCAGGTTCTCGGCGGTGGTCTCCTCGGCCGCCATGTGGGTGATCCCCGACAACGGGAGCACCGTGTGCGTCCGCCCCGCCGCCAACAGCGCCGACGACAGGCGCTGCGTGTGCGCGAACACGACGTTGTCGTCCACGAGGCCGTGGATCAGCAGCAGCGGCCGATTGGGGTCGGCCCGGTCGGCGAGCAGCGAGCTGCGCGCGTAGGCGTCGGCCTGCTCCTGCGGCAGCCCGAGGTAGCGCTCGGTGTAGTGGGTGTCGTACAGCGTCCAGTCGGTCACCGGAGCCCCCGCGACCGCGGCGTGGAAGACATCGGGCCGGCGCAGCACCGCCAGCGCCGCCAGGTAGCCGCCGAACGACCAGCCGCGGATCGCCACGCGCTCCACGTCCAGGAACCCGAACCGCTCCGCGGCGTCGCGCAGCGCCGCGATCTGGTCGGACAGGACCACATCGGCCATATCGAGGTGGATCGCCTGTTCCCAGGCCGTGCCGATCCCGGGCGTGCCCCGGCCGTCGGCGATCAGCACCGCGAACCCCTGGTCGGCGAACCACTGCGAGGTGAGGTGCGCCGAGCGGCAGCGCAGCACCCGCTGCGCGTGCGGCCCGCCGTAGGGGTCCAGCAGGACGGGCAGCGACCCCGAGCCCTCCTCGTACCAGGACGGCAGCACCAGCGCCGAAGGGATCTCCCGCTCGCCCGCGGACCAGAACGCGACCCGCGGCGCCGGCAGGTCCGGCGCCTGTGCCAGGCTCGCGACCCCGGCCACCCGCGGCCGCTCCGCCGCCGCCCCGTACACCACGGCCGTGCGCACGCCGTCGTGGTCCATGTCGCGGCGCTGGAGGACGACGGTGCCGCCGCGCAGCCGGCCGGAGTCCAGCCCGCCGCCGTGCGGCGCCCCCGGGAACTCCACGGGGGTGGCCCGGCCGTCGGCGGTGTCGATCAGCCAGAGCGCGACCTCGCCGGGCCGCCCGGCCGGCGACCCCGACACCAGGACCCGGTCGCCGTCGATGTCGGCGACGGACCGCAGGTACACGTCAGCGGGCCCGATCACCCGGCCGCCCACGTGCAGCCGGCGCTCCGCGCCGTTCTCCGGGCGGCCGATCCGCACCAGGTCGCCGCCCGCGGTGAAGCCGGGGACGCCCGGCATGATCTCCACCCAGACCGGATCGGTGTCCCGGTGCAGCTCGGACACCGCGCCGGTGGCGGGATCCGCGCGGAAGAGCGCCAGGGTCCGCTGGTCGCGGCTCTGCGCGCTGAAGACCACCGCGGGGCCGGCCCCGGGGCGGTCCGTCCAGCCGGCGCGCACGAGGTAGGGGAGTGCCGCGCGGTCCCAGTCCACCCACACCGGGGCCGCGGCGCCCGCGCCGTCCGCCCCGGCGGCGTCCAGGGCCAGGACGGCGAGCCGCACATCGGCGTTGGGGGTGCCCGCGGCCGGGTAGGCGACGGTCTGTGGGACCGCCCCCGGGTCGGCGGGATCGGCGATCGTCCACCGGCGTACGGGGGTGTCGTCCACCCGCGCCGCCAGCAGCGCGGAGCCGTCGGGCGCCCACCACATGCCGCGGAAGCGGCTCATCTCCTCGGCGGCGATGAATTCGGCCAGGCCCCAGGTGACGCCGGGGGAGCCGGCCGCGGCCAGGACGCGGTCGCGGCCGTCCGCGATCCCGGCCACCCGCAACGCGCCCCCGCTGACGTAGGCGACGTGCTCGCCGCGGGGGCAGATCAGCGGGTCCACGACCGGCCCCGCGACCGGCAGTTCGCGCGGCCCGGCGCCGCCGTCGGCGAGGCCGACGTGGTAGAGGCGCCCCGAGAGGGTGAAGGCCGCCGCGGTGAAGGCGTCGTCCACGGTGTAGGCGACGATGCCGCCGCCGGTCTCGCGCAGCCGCTCGCGGCGGGCGCGCTCCTCGGGCGGCAGGTCCTCGTCGTCCGCGCCGATCGACCTGGGGTCGGCCACCACCCGTTCACGGCCGTCCGGCTCCAGGATCCACAGGCAGGCGGCGGGGTCATCGCCGTCCCGGCCGCGCAGGAACGCCACGCGCCGTCCGTCGGGGGAGATCTGGAACGCCCGCGGCACCCCGATGGTGAATCGCCGGGTCCGGGCCTGTTGGCGAGGGAAACTCATGCGCTGATTGTGGCGCATCGACCGCGGGACGTGCCGGGAGGCGGGGCGCGGTGCTCCGCGGGACCCGTCGGCATCGGGCCGGGCCGGGCGCCCGCGCGGTCCCCGCGATAGGGTCTGTGTTCCATGACGGATCGGCGACTGCTGCTGGTGCACGCCCACCCCGATGACGAGACCATCGTCACCGGCGCCACCATGGCCAAGTACGCGGCCGAAGGGGCCCGGGTCACCCTGGTCACCTGCACCCTCGGGGAAGAGGGCGAGGTCATCCCGGCCGGCCTCGCGCACTTGGCCGCCGACCGCGAGGACGCGCTCGGCGCGCACCGGGCCGGCGAACTCCAGGGGGCGTGCGCCGCGCTCGGCGTCCGCGACCACCGCTTCCTCGGCGGCCCGGGCCGCTACCGCGATTCCGGGATGATGGGCGCCGCGACCAACGACCGCCCCGGGTGCTTCTGGCGGGCCGACGTCGAGGCCGCCGCCCTCCGGCTCGCGGAGGTCATCCGTGCGGTCCGCCCCGATGTCATGGTCACCTATGACGACAACGGCGGCTACGGCCATCCCGACCACATCCAGGCCCACCGCGTGGCCCTGCGCGCCTTCGACAGGGCGGCCGAGCGCACGCTGCCCGGCGCGCCCTGGTCGGTCCGCAAGCTCTACGCGATCGCCCACCCCTTCTCCGTGCTGACCGAATCGGTGCGCCGCCTGCGCGCGGCTCCGGGGCCGTTCACGGCGCCCGAGACCATCGCCGACATCACCCCCGGGGTCCCCGACTCCGCCGTCACCACGCGGATCGACGCCTCCGCCCATTGGGCCGCCAAGGCCATGGCCCTGCGCGCCCACGCCACCCAGGTCGCCGTCGAGGGCGGGCTGTTCGCCCTGTCCAACGGCATCGCGCAGGAGATCGACGCCGTGGAGCGCTTCACCCTGCTGCGCGGGCGCATCGGGCGGCGCGGCGCGGACGGCATCGAGACCGACCTGTTCGCCTAGCGCGCGGCCCGGACCGGCGGTGTCACCGCAGGCCGCGGTGGTTCGGACGGCGAGGGCCAGTAGGCTGCCCTCGTGTCGGCATCCAGCTCTTCCCACCCCGTCCCCGGCGAGCGGCCGGAGGCGCCCGCCGGGCGGCGCCTCGCCGTGACCGAGCGGGGCGTGGCCATCGCGGCGTACGTGTTCCTGCTGCCGGCGGGCTTCGCCGCGGGGATCGTCGGCGGGCCGGCGGCGCGCTGGCTGACCTGGCTGTGGAACACCGGGCTCGGCGGGCAGATCGTGGCCGGGATCGCCGCCGCGGCCGTCCTCGCCGTCCTGTTCACCGCGTGCCGTGCGGCGGGCTTCGGAACGGGGTCGCGGCTGGGTGCGGGGCTGCCCGCGGTCGGCTGGACCGCCGCGAGCTTCGCCCTGGTCACCGTCTCCTCCGGTGGCGACATCATGCTCACGTCCAACGTGATGGAGCAGGTGTACCTCTTCGGCGGCGTGTTCGCGGTGTCCATGGCCACCGTGCTCACCCCGCCCGGTCCCTGACCCGCGCCGTTCTGCGGCGCGGCCGCCCGCGTCAGGACACCCAGAAGCGGAACAGGATCTCGCCGAAGCCGATGTCCATCTGGGGCAGGCCCAGCGCCCCGAACAGCCCCAGCATCGCGTTCAGGAACGCCAGGTTCACCTGCGGCAGCCAGAGGACCGCGAACAGCGCGATCACACCGAACAGCCCCCACGTGCGCGCCAGGTCGGCGACCCGCTCGGGCAGGTAGGGCGCCAGGGCGGCGAAGCCGTCCAGGCCGGGCACCGGCAGCACGTTCAGCAGGGCCGCGGTCAGGTTCAGGTAGGACAGGTACATCAGCCCGACGAGCATCCAGTTGTCGGTGAACATGTCCGCCGGCACCAGCACGGTCACCACCGCGGTGAGGGCCGCCGCCAGCACCAGGTTCACCGCGATGCCCGCCAGCGCGGCGAGGCTGCGCCCGGCCCGGCCGCGCACCGCCGAGGGGTCGTGGGGCGCGGGCCCCGGCAGCCCCACACCGCCCAGGATGAGGAAGGCCACCGGCATCAGCAGGCCGGCGAACAGCCCGCGGTAGGCGAACGGGTTGAGCCGCAGGTAGCCGCCGCCGCGCACGCTCCGGTCACCGAAGCGGTAGGCCACCAAGGCGTGGCCGAACTCGTGCAGGGCGAGCGACACGATCCAGCCGAGGAGGATGAACACGAACGGCAGGTAGACGGTGGAGTCGTCGCCGGTCCAGTCGACCTCGGCGCGCGTCCACGAGAACCAGCCCGCCAGGCCGGTGAGCCCCAGCAGCAGCACGAAGACGGGGCTGGGCAGCAGGTCGGCCCGGCCCGGTCCGGAGGCGGCACCGGCACCGGCGTCGGCGGTGCCGGTGCCCTCCTGGGCGAGGGCGGAGGCGGGCGCCCCGTCACCCGCGCGGGTGTCGTCCGGATCGGTCGGCTCAGGGGTGGACATGCTGCTCCAGCTGGTCGCGGTGGTGCTCGGCGGTTCGGGAGGCGCCCATTGTCGCGGGCGCCCCGTTCGGGTTCTGCGGACCGCGCCGCCGCGCTCCCGGCGCACGGCCGTCGTCCACGTGCGTCCCCAGGCTATTGGCCCCGGCCGACGACCCGGCACCGGGTCAGAGGGACGCGGGAGGGGTGGTCGCCGACAGGTGCATGGCGGTCAGCGCGAACGACCGCCCGGCCTTGGTCAGCTGGTGCGAGCCGCCGCTCAGCAGGTCGCCGCCGGTGACGAACCCTAGGGTCTCCAGCAGCCATGTGACCGTGATGAGCACCGAACGGACCTGCTGGGTGTCGGGGGTGCGGCCCGGGCGGTCGCCGCCCCAGCCGGATTCGGCCAGCACCAGCCGCGCCTCCTCGGCGATCGTGGTGTCCTCGGCGCGGGCATGGCTGCCCGTGGCCTTCGGCGACCGCGACAGCAGCAGCCCGAGCAGGGTCTCGGTGGTGGCCTGCGCGAAGCCGTCGGTGTCGAGCGCGGCCTCGGCGACCGCGCGCCACAGCGCCGCGGTGTCGGCGTGCAGCTGCCGGCCCCGCCGGGTCAGCACCAGCCGCCGGCCCGACCGGCGGACCGCGCGCATCGTGCGCAAAAGCTTGTGCAGGGCGATGAGCTGCATGACATCGGTCTCGCTGCGCGGCGGCGACGGCGATGTGGACCAGCCGAACTCGGCGCACAGCCCCCGCACGACGGTGGGGGAGATGTAGCCGATCTGGGTGAGCACGATGCCCTCGTCGGCGTGGTCGAGCAGGCGGCGCACCGGGGCCAGCGCCTCGGCGGCGTCGTGCGGGGGCTCGGCGCCGCTGATGAGCCGCCCCAGCAGCGGCCAGAGCCGCTGGCGGTGCGGGTGCGACGGCGAGCCGAGCCAGCCGCGGACGCGCTCCTCGCGGACGCGGTCGAGCCGGCTGCGGCCCTGGGGGTCGGGCTGGGTGAGGAACGTGCGCGCGTGCTGCTCCTGGGCCGCCCGCCAGCCGCGTCCCCCAGGCCGCACGTCCTCCAGCGCCACCGCCAGCTCCAGCGACGCCGATGTGGCCTCGAACGCCTCGATCTCCGCGCTGCCCAGGGCGGTGCCCCACGTGAGCTCGGCGAGGTCGGGCGGCTCCACGCCAGAGGAGCGCATGGCGCGCCGGTAGCCCTGGAGCCCGGAGTCGTGGCTCACCGTGTAGGCGGCGAGGATCTCCTCGGTGGCGTCGGCGGTGCAGATCAGGGCGTAGCGGTCGAGGTCGAGCAGTGCGAACAGGCGGCCGAGCGAGCGGGTGGTGAAGAGGCGCTCGGCGGGGTCGGCCGAGAAGCGGACCGGCAGCACGTACCAGCAGAACTTCTGGACGCCGTACTGGGTCAGGGATTGCAGGCTCTGCCCGGCGGTGAGGGTGGAAAGGGCGTTCTCCGCGACCTGGGCGGCCCTGGCGTCGAGGCGTGCCAGTTGAGCGAGGGCGGACGCGACGGTCTCCTGCATGGGTGAACCCACCACCTCCCCTGTCAGCTCGGCCGCCGCGGGGGCGGGGCCGGGCGCCCCGGGCGCGGGCCGGCCGGGTTCAGCCTCGGGCGGTGCCCTCGGATCTCCCTGCCCGGCGCCGCGGTGGCTCCTGGGGCACGATCTTGCTGGCGACGATATCGCCCGCCGTGACCTCCGTCACGCCCCCGTTGCGCCGACGTACCCGTATCACGCCGTCTTGCCACGATTCCAGCACCCCGACGATATCCCGGAAGCGGCCATCGGGCACACGGACGCGCAGAGTGGCCCGCCGGCCGACGTCGTCCGGGGTCACGTTGTTCGCCAGGCGCGAGACATACCCCACTGGATCGACCCCCAATTGCGCGGAAAAGCGAGACGAGCGCAATACTGGAAACTGCGAACCGCTCACGGAAACGCCAGGCGGATCCGCGTGCCGGCCTCCCGGCACCGCCCAGGCTATGTGACGGCAGCGAAGACACTTACACGCGGTCAACGTGGCGAAGACCGAAGAGGAGTACGGACGTGACCTACGTCATCGCGGAGCCCTGCGTCGATCTGCTCGACAAGGCCTGCATCGAAGAGTGCCCCGTCGACTGCATCTACGAGGGCCAGCGGATGCTGTACATCCACCCGGACGAGTGCGTCGACTGCGGCGCGTGCGAGCCGGTGTGCCCTGTGGAGGCGATCTTCTACGAGGACGACCTCCCGGACCAGTGGTCGGGCTTCTACAAGGCCAACGTCGAATTCTTCGATGAGCTCGGCTCGCCCGGCGGCGCCTCGAAGACGGGCAAGATCGAGGGCGACCACCCCCTCGTCGCCGCCCTCCCCCCGCAGTCCGAGGACTGACGCGGTACCCGCGGCGCCTGAGGGCGCCGCGGTGCGGGCGCGCCCCACGGGGGAGACCCGCCGTCCGGCCGGACGGCGCCGGTCGACGGGGCCTCCCGCGCACTCCGGCGCGCCGGACACCGCACGACCCGACCCGCGGCCGGGGCCACCGGCCCCGCGGCGGGGTGCGGGCCCGGCCGCGCACACGCACACGCACTGGACCATGACGACACTGGGGGACCTGACCGATGGCCGACCGCCGACGCGTGGTGGACCGCCTGCCGGACTTTCCGTGGGACCGGCTGGCACCGCACAAGCAGGCCGCGGCGTCCCACCCCGGGGGCATCGCGGACCTGTCGGTCGGCACACCGGTCGACCCCGTCCCCGCGCAGCTGCGCACGGCCCTCGCCGAGGCGGCGGACTCCCCGGGCTACCCCACCACCCACGGCACCCCGGCACTGCGCGACGCCGCTGCCGCCTGGCTGGCCCGGCGCCACGGCGTGACCGTCGACCCCGCCGCCGTGCTCCCCACGATCGGCTCCAAGGAGCTGGTCGCCTGGCTGCCGACCCTTCTGGGCCTGGGCCCGGGCGACACCGTCGCGCACCCCGAACTCGCCTATCCGACCTACGACATCGGCATCCGGCTGGCCGGGGCCACCCCCGTCGCCGCCGACGGCCTCACCGCCCTCGGCCCCCGGCGGGTGCCGCTGGTGTGGGTCAACTCCCCGGCCAACCCCACCGGGCGCGTGCTGGGCGCCGACCACCTGCGCAAGGTGGTGGCGTGGGCGCGTGAACGCGGCGCGATCGTCGCCTCCGACGAGTGCTACATCGACCTGGGGTGGGACGGCGCCGAGCCGGTCTCGATCCTGCACCCCGACGTGTGCGGCGGCTCCCACGAAGGACTGCTCGCCCTGCACTCGCTCTCCAAGCGCTCCAACCTGGCCGGCTACCGCGCCGCCTTCGTCACGGGCGACCCCGCCCTGGTGGGGGAGTTGCTCGCGGTCCGCAAGCACGCCGGGATGATCGTGCCCGCACCCGTGCAGGCGGCCATGCGCGCGGCGCTCGACGACGACGGCCACACGCGCGAGCAGAAGGAGCGCTACGGGCGGCGCCGGACCCGGCTGCGCGCCGCTCTGGAGGGCGCGGGGTGGGACATCTCGCACTCCGAGGCCGGCCTGTACCTGTGGGCCGCGCACCCCGCGCACGCGGACTCCTGGGACGCCGTCGCCGCCCTGGCGTCCCTCGGCATCCTGGTCGCCCCCGGCGACTTCTACGGCCCCGCGGGGGCCGGGCGCGTCCGGGTGGCCTTCACCGCCACCGACGAGCGGGTGGACGCGGCGGCCGAGCGCCTGGCCGCCACCGCCGGCTGACCGCGCCGCCCCTCCCGCCCCCGCGCACTCCGGCCCCGGGTCCGGAGTGCGGCGCGTGCCCCGGACACACCGGCGGCCGCCGCATCGCGGTGCGACGGCCGCCGGAGCGCGTTGCGCGCGGCTACTCCACGACGACCTCGCCCGCCGGTGCGGCGTCGGGCACGGTGGTCCAGCCGGCCTCGGCGTCGGCCAGGGTCCAGCGCTGATCGCCGTAGGTGACCCGGGTCAGGCCGTACTCCCCGGCGTTGGCCATGGCCCACACGGCCATGGCCCACCCGAGGTCGCCGGTGGTCCGCGGCCCGGCCGCCGAGATCGCGGTGGGCTCCACGCCGAACACGCGGGTCATCTCGGCGCGCGCGGCGTCGGGATCGGCGTCGCCGAAGCCCGCGGGGTCGTAGACGCACGTCACCGCGCCGCCCTCGGCGCCGGTGAACGCCGCGGCCATCACGCGCGAACGGGATTCGTGCTGGTCGTAGGCGAAACCGTCGGCGCTGGCCTGCACCGCCTGGGCGGCCTCATAGACCGGCATCCGCTCGTAGCCGGAGATCTCGGCGAGCGCGTCGTAGAACGCCGCCGTGGCGTAGACGGGGTCCATCAGCTCGTCGGGCTCGCCCCACCCCTTGGACGGGCGCTGCTGGAACAGGCCGAGGGAGTCGCGGTCCCCGTAGTCGATGTTGAAGAACTTGGACTCCTGCCACACCGTGGCGTAGGCGATGACAACGGCGTCCTCGGGCAGGTCGCGGGCGAAGGCCACCCCGCCGACGGTGGCGGCGTTGGCGGCCTGCTCGGGGTGGAGGACATCGGTGTCGCCGCTCGCGGTGACGGTGCAGTCCTCGGCGGGCTCCTCAGGTTCGACCTCAAGCGGTTTGATCGACCGCATGACGTAGATCCCGCCGGCGACCAGCGCACCGCAGACCAGGGTCAGCACGGTGAGGATCTTGAGGAAGGCGGAGACTCTTCGCAGCTTTCTGGGCACAGGCAGACCGTAGGGGTTAGGGGACGCACACCGGCGCGGTACCGGGGACGACCTCGACCGATAAGGAGGCGAAGCCCTGTGGCGCACAACGGCGGAGGCGGGGCCGTTCGGCACGGAGGGAAGGGGCTCCAGACCGCATAGTAGAGCGTGCCGGTGAACACGCTCCGCGTCCATAGCCCGCCGATTCGCCCGCCACAAGCCCCATTCGCGCCACGGTCCGGTCACCCGCTGTGCCGGGCGCGTGCGCCGGGTTCGTCCGGCCCGGTACCGACCCAGTAGGCTCGATGGCCATGACCACCGCGTTCACCAGTCCGCTTCCGCAGGAGATCGACGACCTCTGGGAGCGCCGCACCGAGCTGACCCCCGACCACACCGAGGCCCGCGACACCATCGTCGGCGCGGTCGACGAACTCGACACCGGCAAGGCCCGGGTCGCCTTCGTCGACCCGGCGACCGACCAGGTCGTCGTCGACGAACGGGCCAAGCGCGCCATCCTGCTCAGCTTCCGGGTGCTGGGCATGGAGGAGAGCGCGGTCGGTGACTTCCGCCACCACGACCGCATCCCGCTCAAGACCCGGCTCGACGGCGTCCGCGTCGTCCCCGGCGCCATCGCCCGCTGGGGCGCCTACCTCGCGCCCGGCGTCGTGCTGATGCCCTCCTTCACCAACTTCGGCGCCTGGGTCGGCTCGGGCACCATGGTCGACACCTGGGCCACGGTGGGCTCCTGCGCCCAGGTCGGCGAGAACGTCCACCTCTCGGGCGGTGTCGGGGTCGGCGGCGTGCTGGAGCCGCCGCAGGCGTCCCCGGTGGTCATCGAGGACGAGGCGTTCCTCGGCTCGCGCAGCATGGTCGTCGAAGGCGCCCGGGTGCGCCGCGGCGCCAAGCTCGGCGCGGGGACCATCCTCACCTCCTCCACCCGCGTCTTCGACGCCGAGACCGGCGACGAACTCGCCCGCGGCGAGGCCCCCGCCTGGTCGGTCTGCGTCACCGCCAACCGGGTCAAGAGCTTCCCGGGCGGCGACTTCGGGCTGCCGTGCCTGCTCGTCCTCAAGCGGCTCGAAGAGGGCCAGGAGCACGAGAAGCTCGCGCTCAACGACCTGCTCAGGGAGCACGGCGTCAACGCCTGACCCCGACCGCCGTACCGGCCCGCCCCGCCCCCGCGCGGGGCCGGGCCGCCACCGCCCGCCGTGCCCCATGGCCCGATCCCGTGAAAGCGCCGCCATGCTCGATCTCACAGCAGACGTCCGGACCCTCACCGCAGCCCTCGTCGACACCGAATCGGTGAGCGGCGGGGAGCGGGCGCTCGCCGACGACATCGAGCAGGCGCTGCGCAGGCTCCCGCACCTGGCGGTCGACCGCGACGGCGACGCCGTGGTCGCCCGCACGAACCTGGGCCGGGCGCGCCGGGTGGTGCTCGCCGGGCACATCGACACCGTGCCCATCGCCGGGAACGTCCCCTCGCGCCTCGACGGCGAGGGGCGCCTCTACGGCTGCGGCACCTCCGACATGAAGAGCGGCGTCGCGGTGCAGCTGGCGGCGGCGGCGAAGGCCACCGAGCCGGTGCACGACGTCACCTACGTCTTCTACGACAACGAGGAGGTCGACGCCGAGCGCAACGGCCTGCGCCGGCTCGCCCGCACCCGCCCCGACTGGCTCGCCGGCGACTTCGCGGTGCTGTTGGAGCCGACCGGCGGGGTCATCGAGGGCGGCTGCCAGGGCACCATGCGGGTGGACGTCATCGCCCACGGCGAGCGCGCCCACAGCGCGCGCTCCTGGATGGGCCGCAACGCCGTCCACGAGGCCGGGCGCGTCCTCGACATCCTGCGCGCCTACGCGCCGCGGGAGCCGGAGGTCGACGGCCTCCGCTACCACGAGGGGCTCAACGCGGTCTTCGTCAACGGGGGCGTGGCCGGCAACGTGATCCCCGACGAGTGCGTCGTCACCGTCAACTACCGCTTCGCCCCCGACCTCACCGTGGTCGACGCCGAAGAGCACCTGCGCGAGGTCTTCGCCGAGTTCGACGTGCGCGTCACCGACTCCGCCCCGCCCGCGCGCCCCGGACTCGACGACCCCGCCGCGGCGGAGTTCGTGCGCACCGTCGGCGCCGGGCAGGCCCGCGCCAAGCTCGGCTGGACCGATGTGGCGCGAATGGCCGAGCTGGGCATCCCCGCGGTCAACTACGGGCCGGGCGACCCCACCCTCGCCCACACCAGGGACGAGTTCGTGGAGCTCGGCGCCGTCGTGGCGGCGGAGGAGCGCATGGTCGGGTGGCTGAACGGCGCCGTCGGCTGAACGTCCGGTTCCGGACGCATCGACGCGGCCCGCCATTCAGCTCGCGCGCGGTCCGCTCCGGATAGCGTTGATCCATGACGGAATCTCGAAAGGTCCGCCGTGCAGGTCCGCTGACCTACCACGGCAGCGCTATCCCCGACTCCACCACCGACCAGCGCCTCCTGGACCGGCGCGGACCGACCGACTGGGTGCACACCGACCCGTGGCGGGTCATGCGGATCCAGTCGGAGTTCGTCGAGGGGTTCGGCCTGCTCTCCGAGGTCGGCCGGGCGGTGAGCGTGTTCGGGTCGGCCCGCATCAAGCCGGGGACCCCCACCTACGCCCTGGGCGAGCGGATCGGCCGGCGGCTCGCCGAATCCGGCTACTCGGTGATCACCGGCGGCGGTCCCGGCATGATGGAGGCGGCCAACAAGGGCGCGCAGGAGGCGGGCGGGCACTCGATCGGGCTCGGTATCGAGCTGCCGTTCGAGCAGTCGCTCAACGACTACATCGACATGGGCGTCACGTTCCGGTACTTCTTCGTGCGCAAGACCATGTTCGTGAAGTACTCGCAGGCGTTCGTGGTGCTGCCGGGCGGGTTCGGCACCCTCGACGAGCTGTTCGAGTCGGTCACGCTCGTGCAGACCGGGAAGGTCACCCGGTTCCCCGTCGTGCTGGTCGGCTCGCGATTCTGGGGCGGCCTGGTCGACTGGGTGCGCTCGACCCTGCTGGACGAGGGCGTCATCTCGCCCGACGACCCCGATCTCATCCAGGTCACCGACGACCCCGACGAGGTCGTGGAGATCATCCGCAAGGCCCACGTGAGCCTGGCGCGGCGCGACTTCGAGCTGGAGCGGGTGGCCGACGAGGGCCACGCCGCGGGCGACGACGCCGGCTGACCGCTCCGGCGGCGGATCAGGCCAGCCCGCGCCGGGCCACCGCCGGCGGGCGGTCCCCCCGGATCGAGGCCACCATGTCCAATGCCCGGCGGGCCTCGCGCGGCTGCGAGGTGGCGAACACGGTGGCACCCATCCAGGCGTAGAGGGCGACCAGCGCGATCTCGGCGGCGTCGTCGCGCGGCGCCGCACCGCCCGCGCCCGGTCCGCCGGCGGTGCCCGCCGCCGCGGAGCACCGCACCAGGACCGGCCTGCCCCCCGAAGCCAGCGATCGGACCACGGCGGCCGGGGGCCGGCGGCCGGCGTCGACCGCGTCCGCCACCACAGCGTCGGCGGGGACCACCTGGTAGGGACGGGCTGCGTCGTCGGTCTGCACATCCCGAGTCTGGCACGCCGCCGGCCGCGGGGCGCCCCGGCACGGGTCCGTGTGGGGTGCCGAGGTATGGCACCATGTCGAAAATGAGTGTGACCATCCTCGTCCTGATCTCCGTCGCCGCCGCGGCGGTGCTCATCGGCGTGGCCTTCACGGTCATGGGGAAGGGCGGCCAGCTCGCGCGCTTCGAGGCCGACCACCCCCCGTTGGACCTGCCCGACGACCGGCTCCTCACCGGCCCCGACGTGAGCCGGGTGGCGCTTCCGCTGTCCGTGTGGGGCTATCACGTGCGGGCGGTCGACGACGTGCTGCGCCGCGTCGTCGGCGCGCTCGCCGAGCGCGACGCCGCGATCCGCGACCTGGAGCAGCGCCTCGCGGCGCTCGACCCCGAGCACGGCGACGGTGCCCGCGACACCGATGACATCGACGGCCCCGGCGCGTACCCGGAGACCGAACCCGGATCCCTGTCCGCGGCTCCCGAGCCGGAGTTCGCGGCCGGCCATGCCCCCGACGACGTCCGCGGTACCGGGCTCCCCGGGGACCACGACCATGCCCCCGACGACGTCCGCGGTACCGGGCTCCCCGGGGACCACGACCATGCCCCCGACGACGTCCGCGGTGCCGGGCTCCCCGGGGACCACGACCATGCCCCCGACGACGTCCGCGGTGCCGGGCTCCCCGGGGACCACGACCATGCCCCCGACGACGTCCGCGGTGCCGGGCTCCCCGGGGACCACGACCATGCCCCCGACGACGTCCGCGGTAATGGACTCCCCGGGGACCACGACACCGATCACGAGCAGTGGGCGCTGCACGGCGGATCCGAGACCGCGGGAGGGGCTGCCAGGGCCTCCGACCCGGCCTGACCACCGCTTCGGCGGCCGTTCGGTACCCGGCCGCCCCCGCCGCGCACCGGGCCGTTCCGCCCCACTGGGGCGAGCGGCCCCGTGTGGGTCTCGTCACTTCCCGCGGGTGAGCGGCCGGCGGTGCCGTGACTTATTCTCTGTCGCTGTACCCGCGAACCGCCCCCTGCGCGGTTCGCCTTGGAGGATTGAGCGATGACCAACTCGAACGGCCCCACCTGTCCCCGTCCCGGGGAAGCCCGGTGAGCGAGGCGCCCAGCCGCGGGCCGGAGCAGGCACCCGGCTCCGCGGGGCCGGCCTCGCCTATTCGCCAGATGTCCCTGTGGCCCCCGCCCCGCTCCACCCGGCACTCCGCCAAGCGGCGCAAGACCATCATCGTCGCGGCGCTCGTCGGCGCGCTGATCGGGCTGGCCGCCGTCGGCTCGGTGGCGTGGGCGCTGCGTGCCGGCTCCGGCGGTCCCGACACCGGGGGGAGCGTGCCCGACTCCCACGCCGGGACCTGGAGCGGCGACATGTCCCAGGAGGACGACGAAGGACGGCACGTGACCGACTGGCACGTGCAGATCAAGCTCGAATCCGGTGAGGAGCGCGGCTCCGCGGACTACTCGATGGACTGCCGGGGTAGCCTCACCCTGCGCGAGCGCGAGGGCGACCGGCTGGTCTTCGACTACGTCGAGACCTACGACCGCGACGGCCGCTGCATCGACGAGTCCGAGCTCTACCTGGAGCCGGGGAGCAGTGCCGACGTCCTGGACGCCCGTTGGGAGGCCGTCTCGCACGACGGCGTACCGATGACCTCCACCGGGACCCTCCGCTAGGGTGGCCCCGCCGGACGGTCACGTTCCGGCACTGCTCCGGGAGGAACCCATGACCGGCACCGGTCCTTTGACCGACGACGATCCGCGCCTCATCGGGGGCTACACCCTCACCGGCCGCCTGGGACAGGGCGGCCAGGGGGTGGTCTACCTCGGGCAGGGGTCCGACGGCGTGCCGGTGGCGGTCAAGACCCTGCACGCCGACGACCTCGACGCCGCCGGGCTGCGGCGCCAGCTCGCCGAGGAGGTCGAGACCGCGCGCCGGGTCGCACGGTTCTGTACCGCCCAGGTGCTGGCTGCCGATATCGACGCCGACCCGCCCTACGTGGTCAGCGAGTTCATCGACGGCCCCACCCTGCGCGAGGTGGTGCGCCGCGACGGTCCGCTGCGCGGGGCGGCGCTGGAACGGCTCGCGGTCGGCACGCTCACCGCCATCGCGGCCATCCACCAGGCCGGCATCGTGCACCGCGACTTCAAGCCGGGCAACGTCCTCATGGGGCCCGACGGCCCGCGGGTGATCGACTTCGGCATCGCCCGGGCGCTGGAGGGCACGGCCATCGTCACCAGCCGGATCGCCGGGACCCCCGCCTACATGGCGCCCGAGCAGATCACCGGCGGCTCCATGGGGCCGGCCGTCGACCTCTTCGCGTGGGCGGGCACCATCGTCTACGCGGCGGGCGGCCACGGGCCGTTCGGCGCCGATTCGATGCAGGCGATCCTCCAGCGCGTCCTGTACGAGCCGCCCGACCTCGGGCAACTGGAGGGCAACCTCCGCGGGATCGCCGAACGGTGCCTGGACAAGGACGCCTCGCGTCGGCCCAGCGCCGCCGAGACCCTGCTGGGGCTGCTCGGTGTCGAGGCGGCCCCCGCCGCGGCGGCCCCGGCGGCCGACGCCGCCGTGCCGCTCCCGTTGCAGACCCTCGCGGCGGGCGCCGTCGCCGCCGCCGCGCCCGAGGCGCAGGAGCGCGCCGCCGCCGACGTGTACCGGTCCCACCCCGGCCTGCCCCCCGGGCAGGCGCCGGCCGGACCCGGGCCGGCCCCGCATTCGGGACCGCAGCGGCCCATGGCGCCGCGGCCGCCGGCACCCCCCACGGGACCGCAGTTCAGCCCCCAATACGCTGGTCCGTACGGACCACCCGGCGGGCCGCCCGCGGGGCCGCCCGGAGGCGGGCCGCCGCCGGTCGGCCACCCCGGCGGTCCCTACCCCGCCCAGCCCGGCGCCCCCGCGCCCGGGGGCTGGGCGCAGCCAGGAGGACAGCAGATGTCGCAGAACACACCCGGCCCCGCAGGGCCGGGCCAGCAAGGCCCACAGCACGGCCAGCCGGGACAGCCCACGGGGTGGGAGACCGGCCCCAACCCCGCCACCGGTCCCGGTCCGGGCTTCGCCCCGACCGGCCCCGGCCCCGCCTACCCCACCGGCCCCGGGCAGGGGTACGGCCCGGCGGGCGGGCAGGGCCCTACAGGCCCTGAGCAGGCGTACGGCGCGGCCGGCCAGTACGGCTACCCCACGGGACCCGAGCAGGGGTTCGGCGCCCCCGGGCAGCCCTACCCCGGTCCTGATCAGGGCTACGGGGCTCCGGGAGTCCCCCCGGGCTACCCCGGCGCGGACCAGGGCTATGGAGCGCCCGGAGCGCCGCAGGGCTACCCGGGGCCGGATCAGGGCTACGGGGCTCCGGGAGCGCCCCAGGGCTACCCCGGACCCGACCAGGGCTACGGCCCCGGACCGCAGCAGCAGCTCGGGCAGTGGGGCCCCGGCGGCCCGCCCGGCGGTCCCGGGTGGCAGCCGCAGCCCGAGCAGCCGCGGCGTCCCGGGACCGGAATGATCGTGGGGCTGGTGTCGCTGGTGGCGGTGCTCGTCATCGCCGGGGCCGGCCTGCTGATCTGGGCGTTCACGCTCGGCGGGTGACCCCCCGGCCCCGTCGGCCGGTGCGCGGCGGCACGGGGGGCGCCCGGCGGGGCGTTCCTAGTGGCCTTCGAAGGAGGGCTGTTCCTTCTTCAGGAACGCCAGGGTCGCGTTCATGTGGTCGGCGGTCTCGGCGCACTGGTCCTGGAGGCTCGCCTCCATCTCCAGCGCGTTCGCGAGGTCCAGTCCCGAGCCGAACGTCATCTCGGCCTTGATCGCCGCGTAGGCGACGGTGGGCCCGTTGGCCAGCCGCACCGCCAGCTCGCGGGCCGCGCCGTCCAGTTCCTTCTTGGGGACCACGCGGCTGACCAGGCCGATCTCCAGTGCCCGCTGCGCCTTGACGGGTTCGGCCAGCATCAGCATCTCCATCGCGCGGGCGTGGCCCACCAGCCGGGGCAGCGTCCAGGAGGCGCCGGAGTCCGACCCCAGCCCGACATTGGCGAACGCCATGAGGAACGACGCGCTGTCGGCGGCGATCCGCAGGTCGCAGGCGAAGGCGAGCGAGGCGCCGGCGCCGGCCGCCACCCCGTTGACGGCGGCCACCACCGGCTTGGGCATCCGCGCGAGCCCGAGCACGATGGGGTTGTAGTGCGAGCGGACGGTGTCGTTGAGCCCCTTGCCCGCGCCGAGCAGGTCGGCGTGCTCGCGCAGGTCCTGTCCGGCGCAGAACGCCTTGCCCGATCCGGTGAGCAGGACCGCGCGGGCCTCCTTGTCGCTCTTGGCGCGCTCGATCGCCGCGAGCAGCGCCTCCTTGGCTTCGGCGGTCAACGAGTTCATCGCGTCCGGGCGGTTGAGCGTGATCGTCGCGACGCCGTCGCTGAGCTGGTAGACGACGCTGTCTGAGTCGGGCACGCGGGGCTCCCTGATGGTGTCGGCGCGGGCGGTCCCGGCGACCGCTGTCCGTTGCTGCGGCTATAACCTTACTGTTCGGATTCTTCGGCGGTGCTGGCCCGAGCGCTGTCCGATCGTTCCCAATCGGTTCCCAAAACCGAGATAATGACAGAACAGTGATTCATTCCCTGAGTCACGCGGATGAGGCCCGACCCCGGACGGTGCGCGCCGTGCGCGAGCCGCTCCCCTGGCGGACCGGCCCATTCACCCGCGAGAGTTTCCTACGAAAGGGGATACGGCATGGCGGCGATGAAGCCGAGGACCGGTGACGGTCCGATGGAGGTCACCAAGGAGGGTCGCGGCATCATCATGCGGGTCCCGCTGGAAGGCGGCGGGCGCCTCGTCGTCGAGCTGACCCCGGACGAGGCGACCGAGCTGAAGGATGCGCTGGACGGCGCCGTCGGCTGAACCGCCGCCGATCCACCCGACAGGATCCGCCGGCGGGCCGTCGCCCATCGACCGGTAGCCGCCCGCACGGGCGGCGGGGGCGGGGGTCGCCTGCGGTGCCTTCTGAAGCAGCCTCGTGAAGATTGTGAGCGTCCGTGCCTTTCGCAACGGAGATTCACCCGGTCGCGGGCTCTCTCGCCGACTCCACCGCCGACCTGGTGGTGCTTCCGGTCAGGTCGGGAGACGACGGCCCGGTGGCGGTCGCCGCGGGCGCGTGCGACGCCCCCGCTGACCTCGACACCCTCTTGCCGGCCCCTCTGGCCGACCTCGTCGCCCACTACGACCTCAAGGGCCGTCCCGGCGAGTTCGCGCAGTTCCCGGCCCGCCTCGGACAGGGGCGAGAACTGGTCCGGTTCGGGCTGCTGGGCGTCGGCGCGGCGACCCCGGCCGACCTGCGCACGGCCGGCGCCGCGCTGGCCCGCGCCGCCAAGGGGCGCACCCGGGCGGCGACCACCCTGCCCCACCTCTTCGGCCCCGGCGAGCCCGGAGAGGCCGGCCTGACGGCCTTCACCGAAGGGGCGCTGCTGGCGTCCTACACCTTCACCCTCGCCGCCTCGCCCAAGGGCCCGGCTCCGGCCGCGGCCATCGAGCTGGTGTCGCCCGACCCCGGCGCCGCCGAGGGGCCGGTCGGCCGGGGCGCGGCGCTGGCGGGGGCCACGGCCCTCGCCCGGGACCTCATCAACACGCCGTCCGCCGAGAAGGACCCCGCCTGGCTCGCGGCGCGGGCGGTCGAGATCGCCGGGGACGCCGGGCTGGCGGCGACGGTCTGGGACGAGGAGGCGCTGGAGCGCGACGGGTTCGGCGCGATCCTCGCCGTCGGGCAGGGGTCGGCGCGGCCGCCGCGGCTGGTCCGGCTGGACTACCGGCCCGACGACCCCGCGGGGCACGTGGTGCTGGTGGGCAAGGGCGTCACCTTCGACACCGGCGGCCTGTCGCTGAAGCCCAACGACAACATGAAGCTCATGAAGACCGACATGAGCGGGGCCGCCATCGTCTTGGGCGTGCTGTCGGCCCTGGGCGGGCTGGGCGCGCGGGTGCGCGTCACCGGGCTCATCGCGGTGGCCGAGAACTCCTTCTCCGGCGCGGCCCAGCGCCCGGGCGACGTCCTCACCACCTATGACGGCCGCACGGTCGAGGTCCTCAACACCGATGCCGAGGGCCGCCTGGTGATGGCCGACGCCATGGCCTACGCCGTGGCGGAGTGCGCGCCCGACACCCTGGTCGACGTCGCCACGCTCACCGGGGCGGCCAAGCTCGCGCTGGGCACCGGTATCGGCGCGCTGTTCAGCACCGACGACACCCTGGCCGCGGAGCTGGCCGCTGCGGGCGACCGCTCCGGCGAGCAGGTGTGGCGGATGCCGCTCGTCGAGGAGTACGCCGCGACCCTGCGGTCGCCGGTGGCCGACCTCGCCAACATCGGGACCAGCCCCGAATTCGGGCGCCCCGGCGCGACCGAGGCGGCGCTGTTCCTGCGCGAGTTCGCCGGCGGCGTCCCGTGGGCGCACTTCGACATCGCCGGTCCCGGCCGGTCGATGTCCGACGACGGCCTGCTGACCAAGGGCGGCACCGGGTTCGCCACCCGCCTGCTGCTGCGCTGGCTCAGCGAACGCGACTGACCCGCGCACGGTGGGGCGGGACCGGCGGCCGGTCCCGCCCCACCGGCGTTCCCGGGCGCCCGATGCGCGGCCCGCGACCTCGGTGCCGTGTCAGCGCCCGGGGGAGGCGTCCTCGCGGATCGCGGCGAGCAGCCCTTCGCCGACCGGGAGCAGCAGCGGCACGAGCCGGTCGTCCTCCCGGACCAGCCGGCCGACCTCGCGGATCGCGGCGGTGCCGGGGCCGGGCACGCTCAGCGGGCCGTCGCTCAGCGGAGCGGCGTCGAGCGCGTTGTTGAAGACCGCGATCCCGCCGGGGCGCAGCAGGCGCAGCGCCTCGGTCAGGTAATCGGGGTACTCGGTCTTCACGGCGTCGGCGAACACCAGGTCGTAGGCGCCGTCGGTGAGCCGCGGCAGCACGTCCAGGGCACGGCCCTGGATGAGCCGGGTGCGGTTGGCCGCGAACCCGGCCCGGCGGTAGGCGTCGCGGGCCAGCTCCTGGTATTCGGGATCGATGTCGACGCTGGTCAGGATGGCGTCGGGGCGCATGCCGCGGAGCAGCCAGATGCCCGAGCTGCCGCACCCGGTGCCGATCTCGACCACTGAGCGCGCCCCGATGGCCGCCGCCAGGAAGCGCAGCGCCGCGCCGCCGGCCGCGCTGATGGGGGCGGAGTCGGCGCGTCGCCCGACCTCCCGCGCCGTGGCGAGGGGGTCGTCCTCGGCGGCGTACTGCTCGATGTGGTGGGCCAGTGTGTCGTCTCGACCGGCGATGGCGGCCTCCCGCGCGTGTTCCCGACGTGATCGGTGCAGGGAACACGGCGATCGTCACGCGGTGTCGCCATGTGCTCACCCAATGGCCGTGCTCCAGGGCACACACTAGCCTGCCGGATGCCTCACACGGTGTGTTCGCCACCACCGGGAACTTAATCGGCCGGTGCCGGCGTTGCAGCGGTGGAAGGGTTTCGTCAGAGGGCCGGTGTCCCCCGAAGGCCGGCGCAGGCGACCGGCCGCGGATCCTCCGCACCCGGCGCACCCCCGCGCCCCGTGGATCCGGGGTCGAATGCGAAGGAGGAGTACCTGTGGCAGATTCCGACTCTGCCGTGGACTTCGAGCAGTGGGAGCCGCCCAGCTGGGACGAGGTCGTCCGGAACCATTCCGCGCGGGTGTACAGGCTCGCGTTCCGCCTCACGGGGAACAAGCACGACGCCGAGGACCTCACGCAGGAGGTCTTCATCCGGGTCTTCCGGTCGCTGTCCAGCTACACTCCCGGCACGTTCGAGGGCTGGCTGCACCGCATCACCACCAACCTCTTCCTCGACATGGCCCGCCGCAAGGCGCGCATCCGCTTCGAGGGCTTCGGCGAGAACGCCGACGAACGCCTCCAGGGGCGCGAGCCCTCCCCCGCCCAGTCCTATGACGACCGGCACCTCGACGCCGACATCCAGAGCGCGCTCGACGCGCTGCCCGCGGAGTTCCGCGCGCCGGTGGTGCTGTGCGACATCGAAGGGCTCTCCTACGAGGAGATCGCCGCCACGCTGGGGGTCAAGCTCGGCACGGTCCGCAGCCGGATCCACCGGGGGCGGGCGCAGTTGCGCAAGGCGCTGGAGCACCGCCGGCGGCTGGCCGCCGAGCAGGAGACCGCCGCCCCCGACGGAGGCGACGGCGGCGTGGCACACGGCTGGACCCGGACCCGGGAGGTGGAGTGAGCATGGACCACTTGGGGGAGCGCCTTTCGGCACTCGTCGACGGCGAGCTGGGCCATTCGGAGCGCGACCGGGCGCTGCGCCACCTGGCCGCGTGTGAGAACTGCCGGTTCGAGGCCGAGATGCTGCGCCGGCTCAAGCGCCGGCTGCACGGGCTCGACGCCCCGGAACCCTCGATGGACTTCATGGGCCGCCTCTCCGCGCTGAGCGGGCCGCCGCCGGCCGACCCGCCGGCGGGGCCGCCGGGCGGCGGAGCGGGACTCTTCGGGTCGCGGCCCCCGATCGGGTCCAGCCGTCCCATCGGCGGCGGTCTGCCGCGCAGACCCGCGGGCCCCGCGGTCGCGGTCGACACACCGGCCCCGGCCGGCCCGGAGCCCGGGCGGGCCCGGCAGCGGCGTCCCCGCACCCCGCAGCCCCTCTCGGTGCTGCGCCCCGCGTGGGGCCGCGCCCGATACGCCGTGGCCGGCGTATCGGTGGCGGCGCTCACACTGGGCACCGCGTTCGTCGCGGGCGGCGATCCCCAGGACGCGCCGCTGGTCAGCCCGCCGCTGGACGCCTTCGCCGTGGAGCACGCGGTCACCGCGCGCCAGGCGGCCTTCCCCGAATCCGAGCCCTACCGGGGCACCGAGCACACCGTGCACGCACCGGGCGAGGCCGACTCGCCCGGCTCCCTCCCCACGCGGTGAGGGGGCGCGCCGCCGGCGGCGGACCCGCGGGCGGCCCCCGTGCGGGCGCCCGCCGGATCCCCGCCGATCTCGTCGTTCTCCTGCTGTCGACCTCGCTCGTCCTCGTCGTGGCGCTGTCATCGGCCACCAGCCCCTACGCGTCGTGGGTGCCCGCGTCCGGTGACGACGACGGCATGGCGCTACTGCGCCGTGCGGCCCAGGCCGGGCAGGCCGTTGCCTACGAGGGCGTGCAGTCGGTCACCTCCGGCGCGGGCGCGGGTGCCGAGCGGCTGGTCGAGGTCGTGCACCGGCCGGGGGAGGGCACCGGCTTCACGAGCGCGGGGACGCCGCCGCTGAACGAGAAGTCCGCTCTGGTCGTGGGGAAGTCGGCCGCCATGCTCGCGATCGACGACGGACTCCTGCGCGATCTGGCGGCGAACTACCGGGTGACCCGTTCGGGCACCGCCGAAGTGTGCGGGCGTACGGCCGCGGTGGTCGACGCCCGGCGCGCGGACGGCACCGTGGCCGGCCGGTTCTGGATCGACCGCGAGACCGCGCTGCCGCTGCGCAAGGACACGATGGACGCCTCGGGGCGGGTCGCCCACTCGACCGGGTTCGTCGAGGTCGCGGTCGGCGACGGCACCGGGCCGCTGCCCGCCTCGGCTCACGAGGCCGCCCCCTGGGGCGACCGCCTCTCGGGCGGCGAAGCCGGGGCCCTGCGCGCCGACGGCTGGTACCTGCCGGGCCACGTCGCCTGGGACCTCCGGTTGGTCGAGGCGCGGACCACGAGCCGCGACGGCGGCCGGATCGTGCACCTGGGCTACTCCGACGGGCTCTCCATGGTCTCGGTGTTCGTCCAGCAGGGCCGCTTGGCGGGGGAGGCGCCGGGGGCCGCCGAGGGGATGGTGCCCGTCGCGGACGACGGCGGCACCGTCTACGTCGGCGACGACGGCCAGCAGCGCCGGATGTGGGAGTCGAGCGGGTTCGTCTACACGGTGATCGCCGATGCGCCGCCGGAGCTCGTCGACTCCGCGGCCGCGGCCTTCCCGGCCCCCGACGGCAGCGGGCTGGGGCCGCGCATGGGGCGCGGCTTCGACCGCCTGGGAGCGTGGGTCGGCCTCTGATCCCCGTGCCGGGACCGCGCAGCGTACCTCCGCGGCGCGGCGAGTAGGAGCCGGGCGCCGCCGCCCGCCGCGGAAGGGACATAGGGTGCGCCGGAGGGCATGGCTCGCAGATGATCGATTAACAGACGGTTTATGTCCGCCGCGCCACAATGGGGGCGGCAGCGACAGACGGAGATGTGCATGACGGACGAAGCCGGATCCCGCCCCCCGGAGGAGACCGGGGATCAGTCCTGGCCGCGCCCGCCCGCAGCCGCGGAGCAGGGAGCCGGCTCCGCCGCGCCCCGGATGCCGCCCGGCCCGGAGCACGGAGCGTCCTACCCGGCGGCCGGGCCGCCGCCCCCTCCCGGCGGCCCGGGGCAGGGCCCCGCCGCCCCCCTGTGGAGCGGCGCCGCACCCGCACCGGGCCCCTCGGCGCCGGGCATGGCGCCCCAGCCCGCCGACCGCGCCGGCGGCCCCGTCCACCAGCGCCCGGCCCCCGCGGCGACCGGAACCGGCCAGTGGCCGGTGCCCGGCGCCCCGATGGCCCCACCCACCTCGCCCTCGGCCGCGGTCCCGGGCGCCCCGGCGTTCGCCGGTCCGCCCCCGGCCCCCAGTGGCCCGGGGGGTCCTGGTGGCCCCGGCGGTCCGTGGTCCTACGGTCCGGCCGGGTCCGGCGCGCCCGTTCCCGGCCCCGCGCCGCGGCGGCGCCGCGGCATGCCCGTCTGGGCGGTCGTGCTGACCGTCGTGGTCGTGGCGCTCGCCTCGGCCGGTATCGGAGGCGCCGTCGGCGGCCGGTTCGCGGCGCAGGGCGCCGAGCCCACCGAGGACCAGGCCCCGCAGCTCGACAACGAGCCGCCCAGCGGTGCGCCCAGCCGCGCCCCCGACACCATCGCGGGCGTCTCCCAGCGGGTGAGCCCGAGCGTGGTCTCCATCCAGGACAGCGACGCCCGGCTCAGCGGCAACGGCTCGGGCTTCGTCATCGCCGGCGACCACGTGGTCACCAACAACCACGTCGCCGCGGCGCTGGACGGCGGCCTGGAGGTCGTCTACAGCGACGGCAGCACCAGTGAGGCCGAGATCGTGGACACCCGGCCCGAATCCGACCTCGCCGTGCTGAAGCTGATCGAACCGCTCGCGGTGGAGCCCCTGGAGTGGGGCGATTCCGGGCAGGCGACCGTGGGCGACAGCGTCATCGCCATCGGGGCGCCGCTGGGGCTGGCCGGCACCGTGACCACCGGCATCATCAGTGCGGTGGACCGTCCGGTGAGCCTGGGCGAGGGCGAGCGGGGCGCGGAGGCCGCGATCGAGGCGCTGCAGACCGACGCCGCGATCAACCCCGGCAACTCGGGCGGGCCGCTGGTCGACATGCAGGGGCGGGTCATCGGCGTGAACTCCGCGATCGCCACCATGGGGGCGCCCGAGGGCGGCCAGAGCGGGAGCATCGGACTCGGCTTCGCCATCCCCTCGGCCGATGCGGAGGCGGTCGTCAACGACCTCTTGGGCGGCGACCCGGCGGCTGAGGCCGACCTCGGCGCCGAACTCGACGCCGGGTACGAGAACGGCGCCCGGATCCAGTCCGACGCCAACGCGGGCGGCGAGGCGGTGGAGCCCGGCGGCCCTGCCGACCAGGCCGGACTGCGGCCGGGCGACGTGATCACCGAGTTCGACGGCGAGCCCGTGGGCGACGCCGACGCGCTCCTCGCCCTGCTCGCCGAGAAGCGCCCCGACGACGAGGTCCGGGTCACCTACGAGCGCGACCGCGAGCCGCGGACGGCCGACATCACGCTCGGGGCCTCCACCGACTGACACGGGAACGCGCCCGGGACGGGCCCCAGCGGGGGCGGGGGCCGGGCCGCGGCCCGGCCCCTCCTCATGCGGCGGCGTCCGCCCGGCGCCCGCGCGCCGCGGCCACCGCGACCGCGCCCAGCGCGGCCAGGACGACGCCCACCACCGGCGGGATGAAGACCTCGGTCTCGCTGCACCACCACGCCGCGAGAGCGGCCGCGGCGTAGACGGCCACCGTGTCCCAGCGGACCAGCGGCAGCCCCGCGGCCGGGGGCAGCTCGCCCCGCCGGCGGAGCAGGAAGTCACCGATGATCACCCCGCCCAGGGGCGGGATCAGGATGCCCAGCCAGGTCAGGTAGCCGATGAGGTGGTCGTAGATCCCGGTGACGGCCAGAGCGGTCCCGGCGACCACGCACACCAGCACCCACGGCTTGCGCGACCGGGTGTTGAAGATCTCCGCCCCGGCGACCCCGACGCTGTACGCGGCGTTGTCATTGGTCGTCCAGATGTTCGCCACCAGGAACACCACGCCCCACGCCACCAGGCCCAGCTGGAACAGCACCAGGACGAAGTCGCCCTGGCCGAAGGCCAGGGCGCCGATCGCCCCGCAGAACAGCATGAGCAGCTGGCCGCCGAAGAACGCGGCGATGCTCGCCCAGAACCCCGCTGCGGGGCTGCGGGCGAAGCGCGTCCAGTTGGGCGCCTGGGTGCCGCCGGAGGCGAAGGTGCCGACGATGACGGTCATGGCGACGGTCAGCGGCATGGTCGTGCCCGGCTCGATCGCGGCGAGGCCGGACACCCCGCCGGCCTCGCCGAACGCGCGCCAGGTGACCCAGGCCGCGAGGGCGAGCAGCAGCGGGACGGAGACCACCGACAGCCAGTACATGCCCGCGTAGCCGATGTAGGCGGTGGCGCCCATGACGGCCCCGGCGGCCACCATGACCAGCGCGCCCGGCAGGTCGCCCGCCCAGCCGGCGGCCTGGGACACGAGCAGCCCCACGGTCGCTATGGAGACTCCGTACCAGCCGACCTGGGTGCCGCCCAGCAGCAGCGACGCCGCCTTCGCGCCGCCGGTGCCCAGGGTGTAGCGGGCCATCATGACGGTGGTCAGGTTGGCGCGCGCCCCGATCCAGCCGATCACCCCGACATAGAGGCCCAGGATGGCCGATCCCAGTACCAGCACGCCCATGAGCGGCCAGAACGCGTAGGCGGCGCCCACCTGCGCGCCCGCCAGCATGGTGGGGGTGAACAGGGTGAACCCGACCAGGACCACCGTCAGGGAGAACAGCGACTTGCGGGCGTGGACCGGGACCGGTTCCACGGGGTAGTCGGGGTCGGGCACCGGGCCGGCGCCGGCGGGCCCGGGCAAGGGTGCCGCGTCCGGGGCGGGGGGCGGGTCCGCGGGTGCGTGCCGTGCGGTGTCCTCGGTGCTCATGCGCCGTCCTCGCCGATGTCCTCGTGCCACAGAGCGGGGTGGGCGGCGATGAACTCGGACATCAAGCCGATGCAGCGGGCATCGTCGAGCAGCACGACCTCCACCCCGTTCTCCGCGAGCCACGGGTGGCCGCCCGAGAAGGTCTCGGCTTCGCCGATCACCACGCGCGAGATCCCGAACTGGCGGATCAGGCCGCTGCAGTACCAGCACGGCGACAGCGTCGTGACCATGGTGGTGCCGGCGTAGCTCCGCTGGCGCCCGGCGTTGCGGAACGCGGCGGTCTCGCCGTGAACGGAGGGGTCGTCGTCCTGGACCCGGCGGTTGTGGCCGCGGCCGAGCACCTCGCCGCCGCGGCCGATCAGTGCGGCGCCGATCGGGATGCCGCCTCCGGCGAGCCCGGCCTCGGCCTCCTCGATCGCGGTGGTCAGCCAGCGCCGGTACAGCGCGGTCTCGGATTCGGGCATGGGCGGGTCCCTCTCGATCAGGTGGTGTGCGTAGTTGCTGACGTTATGGACCCTTTTTTACAGGTTTGTGAATGTCCCGTTTCCCGCGGACCCGGGTCATCGTCCGCACCCGCTCATGGGAACGGGCCCCTCACCGCGGGATGAGGGGCCCGTTGGGCCGGCCGTGGGGCGACGGGGTCAGCGGCGCGCCGGGCTGATGCCCAGCTGCATGCCCGACAGCCCGCGGGGCTTGCCCACCAGGTTGTCGGCGA
Source organism: Nocardiopsis mangrovi (assembly GCF_042653925.1). Lineage (NCBI taxonomy): Bacteria > Bacillati > Actinomycetota > Actinomycetes > Streptosporangiales > Nocardiopsidaceae > Nocardiopsis > Nocardiopsis mangrovi. The sequence continues at coordinate 264,542 of NZ_JBHSFQ010000001.1, read as the reverse complement.
CGGTGCGCAGCACCTGCGCCGCCTCGGTGTCGGGGTCGCTGAGGACCAGCGGCATGCCGTCGTCGCCGCCCTCGCGCAGCCGCATGTCGAGCGGGACCCGGCCCAGCAGCGGGACCTCGGCGCCCAGCGAGCGGGTCAGGCCCTCGGCCACGATCTGGCCGCCGCCCTCGCCGAAGAGGTAGGTGCGCTCGTCGCTGCCCGGTGCGACGAAGTACGACATGTTCTCGATGACCCCGGCCACCCGCTGGTGGGTCTGCGCCGAGATGGCGCCCGCCCGCTCGGCGACCTCGGCCGCCGCCTGCTGCGGGGTGGTCACGACCAGGATCTCCGCGCCCGGAAGGAGCTGCGCCACGGAGATGGCGATGTCGCCGGTACCCGGGGGCAGGTCCATGAGCAGGACGTCGAGGTCGCCCCAGAACACGTCGGACAGGAACTGCTGGAGCGCGCGGTGCAGCATCGGGCCGCGCCAGACCACCGGCTGGTTGCCCTGGGTGAACATGCCCACCGAGATGACCTTGATGTCGTGGGCGGTCGGGGGCAGGATCATGTCCTCGACCTTGGTGGGGCGATCGGACACCCCCAGCATGCGGGGCACGGAGTGGCCGTAGATGTCGGCGTCGACCACACCCACCTTGTGGCCCTGCGCGGCCAGCGCGGCCGCGAGGTTGACCGTGACCGACGACTTGCCGACCCCGCCCTTGCCCGAGGCCACGGCGTAGACCTTGGTCAGCGAGTTCGGCTTGGCGAAGGGGATCTCCTTCTCGGCCTGGCCGCCGCGCAGCTTGGTCTGGAGGGCCTTGCGCTGGTCCTCGCTCATGACGTCGAGCTCGACCGAGACCCGGGTGACACCGGCGACCTTGGAGACCGCTTCGGTGACGTCCTTCTCGATGCGGCCCTTCATCGGGCAGCCGGCCACAGTGAGGAAGATGCCGACGTGGACGGATCCGTCGTCGGCGATGTCGACGCCCTTGACCATGTCGAGGTCGGTGATCGGGCGGCGGATCTCGGGGTCCTGGACCGTGGCCAGGGCCGCGTTCACCTGCTCGGTGGTGGGTGTGGAGGACATGTACTCCATGGTAGTGAAGGCCGTCCACCCGCAGCGACCCCGGAGCCGTCGGCAGGCGGGGTCCGAAACCCAGGTCAGCAGGGCATTCCCGGATCGGCCGGGGGAGACTGTCACATGCGGTGGCCCGGAGGTGTCCTCATGGGAGGGGCGGCGTCTGCCGCGCACCCCTTGCCGACGACGCGAAGGGATGGGCGCACATGGGAACGCTCGGGGCGGCCGGGGCCGCTGAGCACGGCGGGGACGGCGGCGCCGCGGTCTTCGAACGGAACCGCGGCCTGCTGTTCAGCGTCGCCTACGACATGCTGGGCAGCGTCGCCGACGCCGAGGACTGCGTCCAGGACACGTGGATCCGGTGGGCCCGCGACGACCGCTCGGGGGTGGCCGACCCGAAGAGCTATCTCGTGCGCATTGTGGTCAATGTCACTCTCAACCGGATGCGCGGCACGCGCTCCCGGCGTGAGACCTACGTGGGCCCGTGGCTGCCCGAACCACTGGTCACCGCGCCCGACGTCGCCGACCGCGTCGAGCTGGCCGACACGGTCTCCTTCGCGATGCTCGTGGTATTGGAGACCCTCGCCCCCGTCGAGCGCGCGGTGTTCGTCCTGCGCGAGGTGTTCGGCCTGCCCCACGCGGAGATCGCCGAGGCCGTCGGCCGGACCGAGGCCGCCGTACGCCAGGTCGCCCACCGCGCACGCGAGCGCGTGCACGCCCGGCGCCCCCGGTTCCCCGCCGACGCGGCCGAACACCGCCGGCTCACCGAGGGCTTCCTCGCCGCCTGCGCCGACGGTGACGTCGACCGCCTCACGGCGATGCTCGCCGATGACGTCGAGGTGGTCACCGATGGCGGCGGTCGGACTCGCGCAGCACTCCGGCCGCTGTCCGGCGCGGCCAAGAGCGCCCGGTTCCTGGCCGCGGTCAGCACGCACTACACGGGGTTCCGGGCCGAGATGACCGGCGTCAACGGAGTACCGGGGATCGCGATGTTCGACGCGGACGCCATGCCGATGGCGGTGGCGGTACTCGAAGCCCGCGACGGGCTCATCACCCGGGTGCTCGTGGTCCGCAACCCCGGCAAACTACAGCACCTCGGACCGGATACGGGCAGGTCACCGGCGCAATGACGCGTCCGCGGCACGGGTTCTTAACGCGGCCAATACAACCCCGGCTAGTAATCTCGACAAACGATGAGAAATACGCCGCCGCAACCCGGTTCATCCTGGTCGCCCGAGCCGCAGGGCCGGGGCGGCCCCGAGCATGCGCCGTCCGTGCCCCAGCCGGAGCAGGTGTGGGCCTGGCCCCCGGGACCCGGAACCGGTGGCCCCCAGGCGGTCCAGGCATGGGCCTGGCCGCCGCCCGTCCAGCCGCGCCGCACCGGCGGCTCCCTGGCCCGTCCCCGCCCGGGAACGGCGTACCACCGCATGGCGCGCACCTGGCGCTACCGGTGGTGGGTGCCGCTGGTCGCGATCGGGGTGGCCGTCGGGCTGATCATCGTGGTCCAGCTCGTGATGGGCATGGCAGCGGTCATCCTGGCGCTGGTCAACGGCTACGAGGCCACCGGCGACTCCTTCTTCGGCGCGCTCCTGCCGGACCTGGCCTTCCAGCTCATCGTGATCACCACCATGACACCGCTGGTGATGCTGGTCGCGTGGCTGGTCCAGCGGCGGCCCGTGGGCACGCTGTTCTCGGTCACCGGCCGGCTCCGGTGGCGGTGGATGCTCGGCTGCGCGGCGATCGCGATCATCCCGATGGTGCTGTCCTTCGCGTTCCTGGCGGGGCTGCTCCGGGCCACCACGCCGGGCACGCCGTTCCTGGGGGCGTTCGGCGGCGGCCCCGACTTCGTCGGCGCCCTCCTGATCATCCTGCTGCTCGTGCCGTTCCAGGCGTCCGCCGAGGAGATCGCCCTGCGCGGATTCCTCATGCAGTCCGTGGGGTCCCTCGGCGCTCCGGCCGACGACCCGCGCGGGGGCAGCGTGGTCTCCCGCTTCCTGCGCAGCCCGGTCCTCGGCATCCTCATCAGCGGCACGGTCTTCACCTTCCTGCACGCCTACGTCGGCTGGGGGCTGCTCGACGTCGCCGTCTTCGGTATCGCCATGGCCTGGCTGACCTGGTACACCGGCGGGCTGGAGGCGGCGATCGGGCTGCACGTCGTGCACAACCTCGCCGCGTTCGGGCTCACGGCCTACGAGGGCGGCCTCGCCGACGTCGGCACGGGCGGCGGGTCCTGGCAGGGCGTGGTCGCCACGACGGTCGAGGTCATCCTCTACTGCCTGGTCGTGGCCTGGCTGGCCCGGAAGGTCGGGCTCCAGCGGACCGTGCCCGACGACCCCGCGGCCGCCGCCGGGCAGGGGTACCGCCCCGCGCCGCAGGCGTGGGCGGCCGGGCCGCGGCAGGGCACCACCGGGGCTTCCGCCTACCACGACCCCTACCGCGCACCCGCGACCCCCCGGTTCCGGCAGGAGCCCCCCGCCGGCGGGCCGCCGGCCCCGCCTGCCTGACCGCGCCGCGCCGCGGACGCGCCCCGCGCTTTGCCGCGGCGGGAGTTTTCGTTCGGGCCACACGGGTACCCCTCGTCACAGCATGAACAACGTGCCGTCGTGTCCACGCTGCGGACGCGCCGTCCAGCCGCCCGGCCTGTGGACGAGCGCGTGGCAGTGCGGCGCTCACGGACCGGTCCCCCCGCTCCACTCCGTGCGGCCGCCCGGCACCGACCCCCTCGACATGCTCGCCGCCTCCTCGCACGTGCCCCTGTGGCTGCCCTGGCCGCTGCCCGCGGGCTGGGTGGTCAGCGGCTTCGCCGACGCCGGCGACGAGCGCAGCGGCGCCGTCGCCACGGTCGTCGGGCTCTCGGGCCCCGCACCCCTGGGCGGGCCGGGCGAGCTGGCGATCGTCGCGGAGGACCCCGGCATCGGCCTGGGGGCCCGGATCGCCGGGCTCGACGCGCCCGACCCGGGCGGCGTGGCCGGCTCCGGGGCGGCCGACGCCAAGATCCGCCACCAGGGCCACGACATCGCCCTGTGGAGCGTCGACGCCGGCGACAGCCGCGCCGTCTACGCCGGCGAGGCGCTGGCCAGCTGGCTGTGGTTCATCTTCTCCCCCGCCGACGCGGGGGTGCTCATCTGCGAGCTCGGCACACTGCGCGACCTGCGCGACCGTGTCGAAGGCGGCGTCGCGCAGGACCCCCCGTTCGGGGCGACCTCCGCGTTCCTCGCCTCGGTCCTGGCCGTCCGCGAGGAGCCGTCCTGACCGCACGTCCCGCCGGTGCGCCGCCGCGGGAGGGGCCGATTGCCTAGAATCGTGCCGATGCGCATCGACCTGCACTCCCACAGCTCGGTCTCCGACGGCACCGAGCCCCCCGCCGGGGTCGTCGAACGGGCCGTGGCCGCCGGCCTCGACGTCCTCGCCCTCACCGACCACGACACGGTCGCCGGCCTGCCCGCCGCGGCCGCCCGCGTGCCCGCCGGCTTCACCCTCGTCCCGGGCATGGAGCTGTCCTGCGCCCACGCCGGCGCCAGCGTGCACCTCCTCTGCTACCTGTTCGACCCCGCGGCCGCGGTCCTCGCCGCGGAACTCGACCGCATCCGCCGCGACCGCGTGCTGCGGGCCGAGGCCATGGTGCACCGGCTGCGCGACGCCGGTGTGGACGTCACGTGGGAGGGCGTGCGCCGCATCGCCGACGCCGATGCCGACGGCGGCGCCGAGGGCGGCGTGATCGGCCGGCCGCACATCGCCCGCGCCATCGTCGAAGCCGGGGCCGCCGCCGACGTGCAGGGCGCGTTCGACGCCTGGATCGGCTCCGGCGGTCCGGCCTACGTCGCCCGCTACGCCCTCGACCCCGTCCGGGCCGTGTCCCTGGTGCGCGCCGCGGGCGGCGTGTGCGTGCTCGCCCACCCCGCGCGCTCCGAAGGCGTGCTGACCGGGGCGGTGCCGACCGGGGTCGTCGAGCGCATGGCCGAGGCCGGTCTCGGCGGGATCGAGGCCGACCACCCCACGCACGACGACACCGAGAGCGCGTACTGGCGCGACATCGCGGCCGGGCTCGGCCTGGTCGTCACGGGGTCGAGCGACGACCACGGCGACCTCACCGGCCACCGGCTCGGCTGCCGCACGACCGCCCCCGAGGCATACGAACGCCTCGTCGCACCCGCCACCGGAGCCGTGCCCATCACAGCCGGATGACGATCCACGGTGCGCGCATAAGGCCGCCGACCACGTGCTTCGTGGTCGTACGGGGCTTATCGAAGCCTTAGGGACGGGGTGGGATCCTCACGTGTCGCGCTACCGGGTACCTACATGTACCCCGTTACGGCCAGAATGGTCCCGCACACAGGCAGAGTTCGGACGCGAATCGAAGGGTCGGCACCGTGTTCTGGAAGCGGAAGGGCAAGAAGAAGGACGGCGGCGACGGCGACTCCGGCGCGGCGTCCTCGACGGTGACGACCGGGGCCGCGGCCGACGAGGAGCCGGAGGCGGCGCCCGACACCGCCGAGGGCGCGGCGCGGAAGGCGGACGACCGCGACGGTGAGGCCCCGGAGAAGCCGGGCGCGGCCGCGGAGGCGAAGGACGAGCCCGCCGAGGACGCGGCGGACAAGGGGGAGCCCGGCACCGCCGAGGGCACGCCCTCCGCCGGCACGGCCGTTGACGACGAGGCCGAGGCCGCGGACAAGGCGGAGGACGGCACGGCGGAACCCGCGGGCGCGGACGACGACGGCAAGGCCGACGCCGCCGACGCCGCCGACGCGGACGACGACGGCGGGGTTGCGGCCGCCGGCTCCGATGACGAGGCCGATGACGGCGTCGGCGACCCGGCGGACGACGACTCCGGCGAGGAGGCCGTCGCGCCCGAGCCCGATGTGCCCGGAACCGGCAAGGTCGACGCCGAGGGCGTCCAGCGCGTCCGTACGGCCGGGGTGCTGACGGCCGACGACGAGGAGTTCGACGTCGTCAGCAGCACCTGGATCATCGACGCCGACAAGGAAGGCGTCATCGTGATCGACCCGGCCAACGACGCCGCGGCGATCCTGGAGGCCATCGGCGACCGCGAGGTCTACCTCGTGGCCTGCACCAACGGCTACAACACACACATCAGTGCGGCCATCGAGGTGGCCGCGCGTGACGAGGCCCCGATCGCGCTGCACCGCCGCGAGCTGCGGGCGTGGCGCCGGGTGCACGGCGCGGAGCACCGGCCCGACCTGGAGATCGAGGGCGGCGGCTCGCTGAGCGCCGGTGACCTCGAGGTCGACATCCTGCCGATCCCCGGCACCTCCGCGGGCAGCGTCGCCTACTACATCTCCGAGCGCGGCGTCGTCTTCACCGGCGACTCCCTGCGCGCGGGCGAGCTGGGCACCGTGGGCGGCGCCTACATCGACTACACCCGCCAGCTGCACTCCATCGGCGAGGTGGTGCTGTCGCTGCCGCCGGACACCCGCGTGCTGCCCGACAGCGGGCCCGAGACCACGGTCGAAGCGGAGTCCAAGAACTTCGACTCCTGGGTGGCCGCCGACTAGCGTGCCCCCCGCGCCCCCGCCCGGGGCGCCGCAGTGACCGCGAGGCGCGGCCGGAACCTTTCCGGCCGCGCCTTCGTGCTGCCCGCCCCCCGGATACCGGAGGCCGGTCGTGCGCCGCGCCGCACGACCCGGCCGCCCGCGCCGGCCCCGCCGGGCGCGGATGAGCGGTCCGGCCGGGGACGTGGAGCGCGCCGTCACCGGACGGGGCCGGGCTGCGAAACCGGCCGCCCCGCCGTCCCATGGCGGCGGGACACGGCCGTGCCCGGGTGCCGGGCGGGTGCGGTGCCGGGCGGCATCCGCTCGGTGCCGGCCGCCTACCGCGTGACGCTCGTCGACGCCGAACAGAACAGGCGGGCGCGGACGTGGTCGCCCGCCCATGACATCACGGGGCGCGTCTTCGACGCCGGACCGGCCGTCGGCTGCGGGGGAACCCTGAGGCGTCCCTGATTCCGTCCCTGGGATCGCCGTCTCGGCTATGGGCGGAGCGTTTCCGCACCCTACGATGCTGTCCATGTGGACAGTAAAGAATCCAGATGGACAGGAACCGCCCCGCGGTCCCCGGACCCCGATGGCGCCGCCCCCTCCTGAGGCGGCACCCGCGACGGGCCGGCGCCGCTACCACTACCTCGACAACCTCAAGCTGCTGCTGATCGTGCTCGTCGTGGTCCACCACGCGAGCCAGCCCTACGGCCCCGCCGACTGGTGGTACTTCGAGGGCGACGACGGGGAACCGCTGCTCGGCACCTTGTCCATGGTCAGCGGTGCGTTCCGGATGGCCCTGTTCTTCCTGATCGCGGCGTTCCTGCTGCCCCCCGCCTTCGACAGCAAGGGCGGCCGGCGGTTCGTCGGCGACCGCTTCCGGAGCTTCCTCCCGCCCATCCTCGTGGGCTTCTTCGTGCTCGTGCCCGCGCTCATGTACGGCTACTACCTGAACTTCCGGGACCTGCCCCCGCTGGACTTCCCGAGCTACTACCTCGACGTCTACCTCGGCCTGGGCGACGAGCCGGCCGGCTGGACGGGGCCGATCTGGCCGGACCGCCAGTTCGCCCACCTGTGGTTCCTCCAGCATCTGCTCGGCTACGTGCTGCTGTACGCGGGCTGGCGGTGGATCACCGCCCGGTTCCGCCGCGGCGGGGACGCCACCCGCACGACCGCGCCGCGCAGCGTCCCCCAGGCCGTCGGCACCGGCGCCATCGTCGCGTTCACCGCGGTGGTCGCCCTCGCCACCTTCGTCCTGCGCATCTGGTACCCGGTCGACCAGTGGGTGCCGATGCTGGAGTTCATCCAGACCGAGCCCGCCGACATGGCGCAGTACGGGTTCTTCTTCCTGGCGGGCGTGGCGGCCTACCGGCGCGGCTGGCTGGAGGGCATATCGGCGCGGGCCGGCTACGCGTGGCTCGCCGTGGCCGTCGCCCTGGGCGGCGCGCACTTCGCGGCGGGCGGGCGCCTGGAGGCCCTTTACGCCATGGGCGGCTTCAACGCCGGGAACCTGCTGTGGTCCGCGGTCGAGACGACGATCTGCGTGGGGCTGTCCCTCGGGCTGCTCGTGGTGTTCCGGGAGTGGGCGGACCGCCCCAACCGGCTGCTCACCGCACTGGCCCCGCTGACCTTCAGCGTCTACGTCCTGCACGTGCCCGTGGTGGTCGGCTTCCAGTACGCGCTGGCCGGCGTGCCCGCCGGCGCGGTGGCGAAGTTCGCGGTGGTGTCGGTCGCGGCGACGGTGGTGAGCTTCGCCGCCGCGTGGCTCGTCCGCAGGACCCCTGTCCTGCGGCGCCTCATCTGACGCGCGGCCGGCGACGGCGGCGCGGGTAGGTTGGCCTCCATGACCCACAGCAGCGAAGCGGACCTGACGGCGCGGGCGCGCATCCGGCTGGCGGCACTGCGCCTGTTCGCCCGGCAGGGGTTCGCGGCGACGGGTATGCGGGCCATCGCCGCCGAGGCCGGGGTCTCCCACGCCCTCGTCCGCCACCACTTCGGCTCCAAGGAGGGGCTGCGCGCGGCGGTGGACGAGGACGTCCTCGACTCCTTCGACGCGGTCCTCGCCGGCTTCGGCCCCCAGGGGTCCGACGCCGACCTGCTCAGCGCGTTCGGCGCCGCCAGCGCCCGGCTGTTCGGCTCCGACGAGGTGCGGCGCGAATACCTGCGCCGGGCGCTGGTGGAGGGCGGTGAGGTCGGGGCCCGGCTGTTCGCCCGGATCCTGGAGGGCGCGCGCGCCCGCCTCGCCGACCTGCGCGGCGGCACCGCACCCGGCGGCGCCGACGAGCGGTGGGCGCCCTACCAGGTCCTGTTCCTCATCCTGGGCCCGATGCTCCTGGAGCCGCTGATGCAGCGGACCCTCGGCGGCCCCGTCTTCGCCCCCGAGGTGCTGGACGAGCGCAGCGCCGCCAACCAGCGCCTGCTGATGCACGGGCTGCCCGGTACGCCGGCCGGGGCACGCGGAACCGGGGGCCGCCCGGCCGGCGGCTAGGCGGTGCGCTCGGGGGTCTCGGACGCGTTCCAGAAGGCGGTGAGGGCGCCGGCCGTGGTCTCGGGGGCTTCGACGTTGGGGGAGTGCGTGGCGCCCGGGACGACCACGCGGCGGGCACCGAGGTCCTTGGCCATGGCGGCCTGGACCTCGGGTGGCCAGGCGTCGTCGTCCTCCCCGTAGAGCACCAGGGTGGGCAGGCCCGTCGCCGCGAGTTCGAGGGTGCGGTCGGGGGCGGAGACCAGGGTGTCGGCCATGCGGGTGAGCGCGTAGGGGTCGTTGGCGAGCATCCGGTCGCGCAGGAACGCGTAGATCTCGTCGGGGACGCCCTTGCCGCGGGCGAGGGCGTCGAGGTGCTGGGTCCAGACCTCGCGCAGGCGCTCGCCCGTGGGCCGGTCGCCGAGGACCGCGGCGAGGTTGCGGGCATCGGTGGCGCGGGCGCCGCCGACCGCGGCCGGGCCGGAGCTCATCAGGGTGAGGGAGATCAGCGGTACCTGGCCGGCGAGGACGGTGTCGCGGCAGACGAGCCCGCCGAAGGAGTGGCCGGCCAGGTGCACGGGCCCCTGGTCGAGGGCCACGACGACCTCGGCGACGGCGGCTCCCAGGCCGTCGAGCGTGTAGAGGAGGGGGTCGGCGAGCCCGGGGGACTCGTACTGCCCCGGCAGGTCGATCGCTGTCACGGAGCGCCCCGCCTGGGCCAGGGTCTGCAAGAGGGCGATGAAGTCCTCTTTGCTGCCGGTGTAGCCCGGAACGAGGACCGCGGGCTGGAGCTCACACCCCCCGGCCGCGGGCACCGCGCTGAGAGCGGCGACGGTACCGAAGGGCGTGGGGAGGTCGGTCCGCCGCACACCGGGCGGAAGATCCAGGAACCGAGGTGTACTCACGGCGATTCACTATATTCCCCGCGGATAAAAGAGCGCGATCGCACTGGAGGCGGCGCCGTGCGGTCGGCGCCGCGCCCTGCGGCCGGTCCGCCCTGTGCGGGCCGGCGCGCGCGTGTCCATCAGCGGCGGGTCAGTCCTGCTGGTCCCGCTGCACGTCGACACCGCTGCGGGTGCGGCGCCGCCGGCGCCGCCGCGCCGGAGCGGTGGCGGATTCGGTCGCCGGAGCCTCGGCCGGGGCCGCGGTGTCGTGCTCGCCGGAGGCGGCCTGCGCCGACCCGCGGGTGCGCTTGCGGTTGCGTCCGCCGCGCGCGTTGCGCCCGCCGCGGTCGCGGTCGCGGGGCTCGCGGTCGGCGCCGCGCGGACGCCCGGTGTCGCCGATGTCCTCGACCTCTTCGGCCTCCAGCCCGGCGCGGTCGCGCCGCTCCACGGCCAGCCGGCCCTTGGTGCCCTCGGGGATGCCCAGCGCCTCGAAGAAGTGCGGCGAGGTGGAGTAGGTCTCCTCGGGCTCGGCGAAGGACAGCCCCAGAGCCGTGTTGATCAGCTTCCAGCGGGCGATCTCGCGCCAGTCGATGAAGGTGACCGCGGTCCCCGAGCGCCCGGCGCGGCCGGTGCGGCCGATCCGGTGGGTGTAGGTCTTCTCATCATCGGGGCACTCGTAGTTGACGACGTGGGTGACGTCGTCGACGTCGAGCCCGCGCGCGGCGACATCGGTGGCGACCAGGACGTCGATCTTGCCGTTGCGGAAGGCCCGCAGCGCCCGCTCGCGCTGGCTCTGCCCGAGGTCGCCGTGGACGGCGGCCGCGGCGAACCCGCGCTCCTTGAGTTCGGAGGCGACCTTGTCGCACGCGCGCTTGGTCTGGCAGAACACCATGGCCAGCCCGCGGCCGTCGGCCTGGAGCAGCCGGGCGAGCATTTCGGGCCGGTCCATCTGGTGGGTGCGCCACGCGTGCTGCTTGATGTTGCCCGTGATGGCCTGGCCGGGCTCGTCGTCGTCGCCCGCGCGGACGTGGGTGGGCCGCCGCAGGTAGTTGCGCGAGAGCGACACGATCTCACTCGGCATGGTCGCCGAGAAGAGCATGACCTGGCGCTCCTCGGGGATGCGGGTGAGGATGCGCTCGATGTCGGGCAGGAAGCCGAGATCGAGCATCTTGTCGGCCTCGTCGAGGACGACCGCGGAGACGCCCGCCAGGCTGAGGTGCCGCTGCTTCTCCAGGTCGAGAAGGCGGCCGGGGGTGCCGACGACGATGTCGACACCGTTCTTCAGACCCTCGATCTGCGGTTCGTAGGCGCGCCCGCCGTAGACCGTGAGGATGCGCCCGCCGGTGCGCTTGCCGGCCGTGGTGAGGTCGGCCGCGACCTGGATGGCGAGTTCGCGGGTGGGGACGACCACCAGGGCCCGCGGGCGCTTGGCCTCGCCCGGCGCGGCCTGGGACCGCTGGAGCAGCGGAAGCCCGAAGGCGAAGGTCTTCCCGGTGCCCGTTCGGGCCTGGCCGATGATGTCGGAGCCGGTGAGCGCGAGCGGGAGCGCGAGGGACTGGATCGGGAAGGGCTCGGTGATGCCCTCGGCTTCGAGAGCGTCCGCGATCTGCGGGATCACCCCGAGATCGCGGAACGTGGTACGGGGTTCGGTGGTGTTCTCTGTGCTGGTCAGGGCTCATGCCTCCATCTGGCGGGCCGCAATGGCGTTCGTGGCCTGTGGCTGGAGCGGACGGGCTCGGTGGGCGGCGAGCCGGATGCCCCGGCGGAAGTCGCCCCACTGCTGGAGGGGGCGGAACCGGCGCGGCACGGTGGCCCGGGGATGTCCCCCCGGTCCCGGCGCGGTCTGGGTCGTGTTCCGCGGCTCGGTGCAGGCGGTCACGCGGTGGTGACCGGGTGCACAGGGGCCGTCCGCTATGGTGTCGTCGCGCCGGCGGGGTGCGGTGGCCGGACCGTCGCCGGCCGCGCTCGGTGCGCGGCCGTGGGAATCGGCTGACCGGCACCCGTCCTGGCGCCGCGATGTGTTGTCATGGTGCGCGGCGGAGATCACCGCGCGATAGATCCCGCGTTCGGCCGCGGAGAGACTGTCGCGCACCTATCCCCCTGACGGCCCGCTCGGGCTCCCGTCCGGCCACCCGGATCAGGCGGCGACCTGGCCCGGGCTCCGCGGTGAGCTGCGCCCTGCGTGCCTCGGGGGACTCCGCGCGGTGACCGGCCGGTGCCGGTCACAAGAGAAGAGTCTATCCTGCCGTTCCGCCGCTGGATATGCCGCTTTTCCTGCGGCGGAGCACCGTGGCGCGTCTATCCCCGGGTCACGCTCGCCTCCTCGCTCCGCTCCAACGGCCCCGCAGGTGGCCTTCGGCCCTGCGCGGCGCCGCCTTCGCTCGCTTGTCGGCTCGCCGTGACATGTCCCCGGGTCACGCTCGCCTCCTCGCTCCGCTCCAACGGCCCCGCAGGTGGCCTTCGGCCCTGCGCGGCGCCGCCTTCGCTCGCTTGTCGGCTCGCCGTGACGTGTCCCCGGGTCACGCTCGCCTCCTCGCTCCGCTCCAACGGCCCCGCAGGTGGCCTTCGGCCCTGCGCGGCGCCGCCTTCGCTCGCTTGTCGGCTCGCCGTGACGTTCTGCTGGAGAGAACGCCATCCGGCCCCCTAATAATCCGCGCGGTGTTCGCGCAGCCGATGGGCGCTAACCTTTGCAGCATGACGAACGGCTCCCCCTCCGACCCCGAAGCCGCGGCCCCCACGGCGACCAAGGCCGCACCGGTCTCCGCCGACCGTCCGGCGGGCGTCGTCGACCTGCTCGGCCTGCTGGCCTATGCGGAACTGGTGGCGTTCTTCCGGCTCGCCGCCCACGCCGAGCTCGCGCCCACCCTGGCCGCCAAAGGCGAACTCGCGGAGCTGGCGGCCACCGAGCAGGACCACTACCGGAACCTGCGCGACCGGCTGGGCGAGCTGGGCGCCGACCCCGAGGCCGCCATGGCGCCGTTCGTCGAGCCGATCGACGCCTGGCACGCCCGCACCGAGCCGCAGAGCTGGCTGGAAGGGCTCGTCAAGGCATATGTGGGCGACGGCATCGCCGGCGACTTCTACCGCGCGGTCGCCGAATCCGCCGACCCCGCCACCAGTGAACTGGTGGCCAACGTGGTCGAGGAGTCCGGGCGCGCCGAATTCGTCGCCGCGCGGGTCCGGGCGGCCGTCGCCGACGACCCAAAGCTGGCCGGGCGGCTGTCGCTGTGGGCGCGCCGCCTCGTCGGCGAGGCGCTGAGCCAGGCCCAGGTGGTGGCGGCGCAGCGGGTCGAGCTCGCCGCGCTGCTGGTCGGGGCCGGTCCCGACGGCGAGTCCGGTCAGTCGCCCAGCGGCGACCTCGGCGCGGTGAGCCGGATGTTCGCCAAGCTGACCGACGCCCATTCCGCCCGCCTGGCCGCGATGGGCCTGACCGGCTGAGCCCCGCCGGCCGGGAACGGAACGGCTTCGCCACCGATCCGGTCAAATGTCCTATTTTAGGACAAAAGGTAACGTTAAGGTATTTAGTTCGTATATAGTCGGTCGGGTTCCGTCCAGCGTCCCCTGCTCCGAGGTATCGATCCATGCGTCGTGGGTTCTTCGCCGAGAGTTCATTGGCACGGCTCTCCCGCGAGTTCGGGATGTTCGGACCGCTGCACGGCAGCCCCGACCCGTGGCTGACAGCACAGTTGGACCAGCACGCCGCGGCCGTCCGCGACTCGATCTCGGCCGAAGGGGCCCGGGTGAGCCATCGCAGCCTCGCCCGCTACCTGCACGGATTCATGGACGGCTGCCGGGAGCGCGGCTGGTGTTCGGGCTCCGACACCTACGACTGGGAGACGCTCCGAGTGCTCTCCGTCTGCCGCCTGGCGAAGGAATACGGATTCGTCCGCTAGGTTGGTCTCGCAAGGGCGGAGACCCTGCGGATCGGCGTGCGCGCGCCGATCCCTGAAGTGTCCCCACTGGCATCCTCACCGAGCGTAGGCTTCGGCCATACCGTCAGTGCGGCCGCAGCGGCCGCGAACGCCCCGCCACGGGGCGTCATCCCGGATCCCGGCGGTGAGCGGTGACCCACCCACCCGACAGGGGACTCCCCACGGGATCCGAACGTGCGGCCTCCAAGGCGCCGCGAGAAAGGAAGAGCGCATGGGGAGCGGACGGCATGGGGCGGCGCGTCCACCGATCGGCGTCCTGATCCAGCAGGATCGCGTCGACTTCTCTCTTTTCGCCTCCATCATCGTGATCGCCCTGGCGGTCATGGTCCTCATCGGTGTCGGCCTCGCGAGCGCCGCCTTCTGGCTCGCGTTCCTGCCCATCATCGTGACGTCGGCGCTGATCGTGCGCCGTATCGGGCGACTTTCGCGCGACGAGCTGCGCGACGACGAACTCCTCTGAGGGGCGGCGGCCCGATCGCCGCGCCGCACCCGGAGCCTCCTGCGCCGACAACGCGTGAAGGGCGGGACCAGTTCACGTCGGCCCCGCCCTTCACCGTGTTCCGGTGCCCGGATCAGCCCCGGGTCAGGTCCCAGCCGCTGATACCGCGCCACGCCAGGCGCGCGACGAGGAGTTCGGCGGCCTCCTTGGGGATGGCACCGTAGGTGCTCAGCCAGTAGCGGGCGCTGGTCTCGGCCATGCCCACCAGGCCGATGCTCAGCAGGTGCGCTTCGTCGTCGGAGATGCTGGTGTCCTGCCGGATCACCTCGCCGATCAGCTCGGCGCAGCGCTGGAGGGTGTGCTCGGTCTTCTCGCGGACCGCGGGCAGGTTGCGCAGGTCGGACTCGAACACCAGGCGGAACGCCTCGCCTTCGCCGGCGACGAAGTCGAAGTAGGCCTGGAAGCTGGCGGTCACCCGCTGGCGGTTGTCGTCGGTGCTCTCGAGCGCCTCGCGCTGCTTGTCGACCAGCGACTCCGAGTGCTCCTCCAGCAGGGCCAAGTACAGGTCCAGCTTGCCGGGGAAGTGCTGGTAGAGCACGGGCTTGCTGACCCCGGCGCGGTCGGCGATCTCGTCCATGGCCGCGGCGTGGTAGCCCTGGGCGACGAACACCTCCTGGGCGGCGGCCAGCAACTGGCGCCGGCGCGCGAGCCTGGGCAGGCGGGTCCCTCGCGGGCGGGCGTCTGAAGGAGCTGTCACACCCACACCCTCCGAACTCCTCGTGGCGCAGCGCCACGCTCGACGTCCATGCGGCGGGTGCGCCGTGGCTCCGGCGCGCTCCCGCGGGTAGCCGGGGCCGCATCCGCGGCCGGGCCGCCGGGAACGGTCCGGCCCGGTGGCCCCGGGATACCCATCTTACTCGCACGTAGGTTCGGCCCCGCCAGGATCACGCATTCACCGATCCCGCGCAGGGCGCCGCCCCCGCCCTCCCCGAGAAGGGGCACGTCAGCGGTACTCCTCGTCGACTCCGTCGCCGACGACCTCCTGCGCCTGCTCCACCGCGTCGGCCTCGGGTACCTCGACGTCGTCCTCGAGGTCGGTGTCCTCCAGCCAGTCGGGATCGGTGGACTCGTCGAGGACGGCGGACCGCTGCTCGGCGATGTCGGCCTCGGCGGCCTCCAGAGAGAGTTCCTCGCCCTCGCTCTCGCCCTCGCCGGGGCGCGGAGCGGCCTGCTGCGGATCGGACGTCACGGTCCCTCCCCTGATCGCGGTCGTGGACGGCTGTCCGGCACCCCTACCCGAGCGGGCCGCGACGACACGGGCCAGGGCCGCGGCGTGCGCCGACGGGCCGGGCGGGTGATGAGGGCCCGCGGCGGGCACCGGTGGTTAGAGTGCAACGGAGGGGAGTTCGGAGGGGGACCATGCCGGAGCCGATCGCGTTGTGGCCGGGGAAGACGGAATCGTTCGCCGGCCGGAGCATCTTCGTCCGCCGCGACCGGCCGCCCGGGTCCTCCGCGGCGGCCGGCGCGCCGCGCGAGCGCGCCGTCTACGTCCACGGGCTGGGCGGGGCCTCCACCAACTGGACCGACCTCATGGGGGCGCTCTGCTCCGACGTCGCCGGGGAGGCACCGGACCTGCCCGGGTTCGGGCAGTCGCCGCCGCCCGACGACGGCGCATACGGGCTCGACGCCCAGGCGGCCGTGGTCATCGACCTGATCGAGGCCGGCCCGTACCCCGTCCACCTGCTCGGCAACTCCATGGGCGGCGCCGTGGCGGTGCGGGTGGCGGCGTCGTCCCCGCACCTGGTGCGCTCGCTCTCGCTGCTCTCACCTGCCCTGCCCGACCTGTGGCCGCGGCTGATCCCCTACCAGATGACCGGTGCGCTGATCCCCTTCCTCGGCCCGGCCGTCTACGCCCGCATGCAGAGCCGCCCGCCCGAGGTCCGGCTCCAGGACACGCTCAACACCACCTACTTCGACCCGTCCGCGACACACGCGCGGCGGATCGACGAGGCACTGGAGGCCGAGCGCGAACGCGAGAACCACGGGCACGCCCACACCGCGGTCCTGGAGTCGCTGCGCTCGCTGGTGGCGGAGTACGTGCGGCGCGGCGCGCACTCGCTCTGGCGGCAGGCGGCCCGTGTGCACAGCCCCACGCTGCTCGTGTTCGGGTTCAACGACCGCTTCGTCAATCCCCTGATCGCCCGGCGGGCCGCCCGGACCTTCCCGCGCAACCGGGTCGTGATGATGCCCGAGACCGGCCACCTGCCGATGATGGAGCACCCGATGCGCGTCTCCCGCCTGGTGCGCCCGTTCCTCCTGGAGCACTCCGGCGGCGGTCCGCGGCCGCGCCGCTGAGCGCGCGCGGCACCGCCGGGGACGCCCTCGCGGCCGGCCGCCGGGCCGCGGTGACGGCAAAGCCTCACCCGGGGGTGGGAATGCCATACCCCACCCCCTAGGTTGGGTATGAGTGGAAGCCCGTCACGTGCCCGGACGCCCTCGCGTCCGCCCCGGCGACGCCCAGGGGACGTGACGCCATCGAGGAATTCAAGGAGCTGCTGTGTCGCTGCCGCCGCTGGTCGAACCGGCCGATGAGCTGACCGTCGACGAGGTGCGCCGCTACTCTCGTCACCTGATCATCCCCGACGTGGGTATGGACGGCCAGAAGCGCCTGAAGAACGCCAAGGTCCTGGTGGTGGGGGCGGGCGGTCTCGGCTCCCCCGCGCTGCTGTACCTGGCCGCCGCGGGCGTGGGCACCCTCGGGATCATCGACTTCGACGTGGTCGACGAGTCCAACCTCCAGCGCCAGATCATCCACGGCCAGAGCGATGTCGACCGCCCCAAGGCGGTGTCCGCTCGCGACTCCATCCGGGAGACCAACCCGTTCGTCGAGGTCGTGCTGCACGAGGAGCGCCTCGACTCCGACAACGTGTTCCGCATCTTCGAGCCCTACGACCTGATCGTCGACGGCACCGACAACTTCGCGACCCGCTACCTGGTCAACGACGCCGCCGTGCTCCTCGGCAAGCCCTATGTGTGGGGGTCGATCTACCGGTTCGACGGCCAGGCGTCCGTCTTCTGGTCCGAGCACGGCCCCTGCTACCGCTGCCTGTACCCCGAGCCGCCGCCGCCCGGCATGGTGCCCTCGTGCGCCGAGGGCGGCGTGCTGGGCGTGCTCTGCGCGTCCATCGGGTCCATCCAGGTCAACGAGGCCATCAAGCTGCTCGCCGGGTTCGGCGACCCGCTCGTCGGCCGGCTGATGATCTACGACGCCCTGGAGATGTCCTACCGCTCGGTCAAGGTCCGCAAGGACCCCGAGTGCCCGCTGTGCGGCAAGAACCCCACGATCACCGAGCTGATCGACTACGAGGCGTTCTGCGGCACGGTCTCGGAGGAGGCACAGGAGGCCGCCGCGGGGTCCACCATCACGCCGGCCGAGCTGAAGCAGAAGATGGACGACGGCGAGGACTTCCTCCTCGTCGACGTCCGCGAGAAGAACGAGTTCGAGATCGTCCGGATCCCCGGCTCGGTGCTCATCCCCAAGGGGGAGTTCCTCAACGGCGAGGCGTTCGCCAAGCTGCCGCAGGACAAGCAGATCGTGCTGCACTGCAAGTCCGGCGGCCGCTCCGCCGAGGCGCTGGCCGCGCTCAAGCGCGCGGGGTTCGGCGACGCCGTCCACGTGGGCGGCGGCGTCCTGGGCTGGGTCCACCAGGTCGACCCGAGCCTGCCGACCTACTAGGCCGGTCCGCGTCCCGGGCTCCGGGGCGCGGCCGCCGCACGGGCCGCCGCGGTCTTCCGCGGCGGCCCGTGGCGTGTGCCCCCACCGCCCCGCGGCGCATCCGGAGGTGAGATGTGTGTCACATCGGGTAGAACCGGGGTGAGCGCTCGCACGCGGACCGGAGGTGCGTGATGAAGCCGGTGAAGTCGACCGCACGCTGGGACGATTGGACGGCCCTCGCCGCCGGGCTGGTCGTCGCCGTCAGCTGGATCTGGCACCAGACCATCGGGCCGCCCACCGCGGCCCTGTTCCTTCTCGGGGTCGCCGCCGTGTTCATGGCGGTCCTGGCGCTGACCCACCCCGACCTCATCGCCACCGAGGCGGTCATGATCGTCGTCGGCCTCGGCATGATCGTCGCCCCGTGGGCCCTGGGGTTCACCGGCGTCGCGCCCATGGCGTGGACCGCGTGGATCCTGGGCGCGGTGATCGTCGCCATGGGCGCGATCGGGCTGCCGCAGGCGATCGCCCTGCACCGGCGGCCCGCGGCCCACTGACCGCCCCCGGGCCCGCCGCACGGGCCCGGGCCGCGGCACCCGGCGCGCGCGGCCCCGCGGGCCGCGCGGCCGGTCGGTAGGGTCGTGCCATGCCCCGGCCCGACGCGCACCCCACCGACTACGCCGAGCGCGTCCTCGACCTCGTCGAGCGCATCCCCTCCGGCCGGGTGATGTCCTACGGCGACATCGCCGAGTACCTCGGCGAGGGCGGGCCGCGCCAGGTCGGCGCGGTCATGTCCACCTGGGGCGGCGGCGTCCCGTGGTGGCGGGTCCTGCGCTCCGACGGCACGCCGCCCGCCGGCCACGAGGTGCGCGCGAGGCGCAACTACGCCGCCGAGGCGACCCCCATGCGGGGGGCCACCGGCCGCGTCGACATGCGCCGTGCGCGCTGGGAGGGCCCCGGCGCCGAGTGACCGCACCGATCCCCTCCGTGGTGTGAGCAGGTCCACGCCGCACCCCCGATCGCGGTCCACGCGGAGCCCGAGCGGCGGGTGGGGTCCCGGCGACTCGCGATCATCTGGTGAACTTGGCGGGGTGAGCCCATCCCCGTACCGCCTCGTGCGGCGCGCGCACCGCGAGGTGCCGCCGCCCGTGCTTGACGCCGACCAGCGGCGCGTGGTCGACCACGGGGGCGGGCCGCTCCTGGTGCTCGCCGGGCCGGGCACCGGCAAGACCACCACGATCGTCGAAGCCGTGGTCGACCGCATCGAGAACCGCGGGATCGACCCGTCCCGGATCCTCGTGCTCACCTTCAGCCGCAAAGCGGCCCAGGAGCTGCGCGAGCGCATCACCGCCCGGCTGCGGCGCACCACGCGCGAACCGCTCGCCCTCACCTTCCACAGCTACGCCTACGCCCTGATCCGCCGCGAGTTCCAGCGCCTGGGGGACGGCGCGCCGCGGCTGCTGTCGGGCCCCGAGCAGCTCATGGAGATGCGCGAACTGCTCGCAGGGGAGGCCGAGGACGGCGCACCCATGTGGCCCGAGCGGCTGCGCCCCGCGCTGCGCACCCGCGGGTTCGCCGAGGAGCTGCGCGACTTCCTCATGCGGGCGCAGGAGCGCGGGTACGACTCCGCCGAGCTGGACCGCCTCGGCCGCGCCTACCGGCGCGACGACTGGGTGGCGGCCGGCGACTTCCTGGACCGGTACACGGGGCGCTTCGACGTCGCACCGGTGCCCACGTTCAACTACGCCGAGCTGGTGCGGGTCGCCGCCAACCTGCTCAACGACCCGCAGGTGCAGGCGCGCGAACGCGCGGCGCGCGAGACCGTGTTCGTCGACGAGTACCAGGACACCGACCCCGCCCAGGAGGAGCTGCTGCGGGCGCTGGCGGGCGACGGCCGCGACCTCGTCGTGGTGGGCGACCCCGACCAGTCGATCTACGGGTTCCGCGGCGCCGACGTCCGCGGGATCCTCGACTTCCCCGAGCGCTTCCCCGCCGCCGGCGGCACGCCCGCCCCGGTGGTCGCGCTGCGCACGTGCCGCCGCAGCGGCGCCGCGCTGCTGGCGGCCTCGCGCGGGGTGGCCGGGCGGCTGCCCGCCGCTCCCGCTCCCGGAGGCGGCCCCGTCAACGCCCACCGGGCGCTGGCCCCCGTCGCCGAGGCGCCGGAGGGCGACGTCCAGGTGCTCTTGGCGGAGAGCCCGGCGCAGGAGGCCGCCGTGGTCGCCGACACCCTGCGGCGCGCCCACCTGATCGACGGGACTCCGTGGTCGCGGATGGCCGTGCTGGTCCGCTCGGCCAGCCGGCAGGTTCCCGTGCTGCGCCGGGCGCTGGCCGCGGCCGGGGTGCCGGTCGTGGTCGGCGGCGACGAGCTCCCCTTGGCCGCCGAGCCGCTGGTGCGCCCGCTGCTGCTGCTCATCCGGTGCGCGCTGCGCCCCGGCGCGCTCGACGCCGATACCGCGCGGGAGCTGCTGGCCAGCCCGTTCGGCGAGGCCGATGCGGTGCGGCTGCGCCGGCTGGGGCGCGCGCTGCGCCGCCTGGACCTCGACGTCCGGGCCGCGCGGCGCCGCATGGCGGCCGAGCGGGCCGAAGCCGGGGCGGACGCGCCCGCGAGCGGGGCCGGCGACCCGCCGGACCCGGACCCCGACGACGGCGCGGGGACGCGCACCGCGGGAGACCTGCTGGCGGCGGCCCTGCGCGATCCCCGCGAGCTGACCCTGGTCGACCCCGACGTCGCCGCGCCCGCCCGGCGGATCGCCGGCCACCTGCGGCTGATCTCCGACCGGGCGGCGGCCGGGGCCTCGGCCGAGGACGTGCTGTGGGAGGTCTGGCGCGCGAGCGGGCTGTCCGACCGGCTGCTGGCCGCGGCCCAGGCCGGGGGCGGCCGCGGCGCGGCGGCCGACCGCGACCTCGACTCCGTCGTGGCGCTGTTCGAGAGCGCCGCCCGCTACTGCGACCGCCTGCCGCCGGGGGTGCCCGAGGGCTTCCTCGACGACCTGGAGGCCCAGGAGATCCCCGGCGACAGCCTGGCCGAGCGCGCCCCCGAGGGCGAGGCCGTGCGCATTCTCACCGCCCACCGCTCCAAAGGGCTGGAATGGGACCTCACCGTGGTGGCCGGGGTCCAGGAGGGCGACTGGCCCGACCTGCGCCTGCGCGGGTCGCTGCTGGGCGTGGAGCAGCTCGTCGACACCGTCGCCGGATTCGCGGACAGCTCCGGTGCGGCCGTGGCCTCCAAGCTCCTGGACGAGGAGCGGCGCCTGTTCTACGTCGCGGTCACCCGGGCGCGGCGCTCCCTGGTCGTCACCGCGGTGGGCGGCGAGGACACCGAGGAACGGCCGTCGCGCTTCCTCGCCGAGCTGGGCGGGGGCGAGCCGGAACGGGTGGCCACCGGGCGCCGCTGGCTGTCGCTGCCCGCGCTGGTGGCCGACCTCCGGTCGGTGGTCACCGACCCGGCCCGGCCCGACCCGCTGCGCCGGGCGGCGGCGGCGCACCTCGCCCGGCTGGCCGACAAGGGGGTGCGCGGGGCCGACCCGGCGGAGTGGTACGCGCTGACCCGCTTCTCCGACGACCGGCCGCTGGTCGGCGACGACGGCACGATCCGCGTCTCGCCGTCGCAGGTCGAGAGGTTCACCACCTGCGAGCTGCGCTGGCTGCTGGAGAACGCGGCGGGCGCGTCCTCGATGGAGATGTCCTCGGCGCTGGGCAACATCGTGCACGCGGTCGCGGTCCTCGTCGCCGACGGCGCGGGGATGGAGGACGTCCGGCTGCGGATGGACGAGATCTGGTCGGAGCTGGACTTCGGCGGGCCCTGGTTCGCGGGCAAGGAGCGCGAGCGCGCCGACGAGATGGTGCGCAAGCTCATCTCCTGGCACGAGCGCAACGACCGCGAGCTGGTCGTCACCGAAGAGGGGTTCAAGGTCGACATCGGCGGCATCGAGATCACCGGCCGGGTCGACCGGCTGGAGCGGGACGGCGAAGGCCGCGCCGTGATCGTGGACATCAAGACCGGCGGGACCCGGCCCAAGGACGACGAGCTGGCACGCCACCCGCAGCTCGGGGTCTACCAGCTCGCCGTGCTCCGCTCCGCGTTCGCCAAGTTCGGCCTGGTCGAGCCCGGTGGAGCCGAGCTGGTCCAGGTCGGCAAGGCCGCCACCGCCAAGGCGGCCCGCGAACAGGGGCAGCGCCCCCTGGGCGACGACCCCGACCCCGAGTGGTCCGACCGGCTCGTCCGGGACGTGGCCGGCGGCATGTCGGGGGCGCGCTTCCAAGCGGTCCGCAACTCCTTCTGCGACTCCTGCGCGGTCCGGTCGAGCTGTCCCGCCCACGACGAAGGGAAGCACGTGTGATCCCCGCCCCGCCTCCGTGAACAACGCGGCGGCCCCGCGGACCGCCGGCCGGGCCGGGGAGCGGCGCGTTCCGGGCCGGGAGCGCCGGTCCCCGCCCGCCCCCGGTCGTCCGACCTCGTAGGATGCGATCTCCCCCCGGCCCCCGCCGGGGGCGTGCAGGCAAGGAGCCCCAGGTGACAGCGAGCGAACAGGCGGCGCCGGAGTCCGCCGCGCCGCGGCGCGCCCTCACGCCGGCCGAACTCGCCCGGATGCTCGGCCAGCCCGAGCCGACCGCGGAGCAGGCCGAGGTGATCTCGGCGCCCCTGGGCCCGGGGGTGGTGGTCGCCGGAGCGGGGTCGGGCAAGAGCGAGACCATGGCGGGGCGGGTGGTATGGCTCGTGGCGAACGGCCACGTGCGGCCCGAGCACGTGCTGGGCCTCACCTTCACCCGCAAGGCGGCATCGGAGCTGGCCGAGCGCGTGCGCCGGCGGCTCGACCAGCTGCGCGCCACCGAGCAGGTCCCCGCCGACGTCCTCGACGCCGACCCCACGGTCTCCACCTACAACTCCTACGCCGCCCGGCTGGTCGGCGACCACGCGCTCCGGGAGGCGGTCGAGCCGTCGACCCGCCTCATCAGCCCCGGCCAGTCCTACCAGCTCGCCACCCGGATCGTGGGCGGCTACGACGGCCCGATGGACGCCGTCACCGTGGGGCCGCGCACGGTGACCGACCGGGTGCTGGAGCTGGCGGGCGAGCTGGCCGACCACCTGCGCACCCCCGACGACGTGCGCGGGGTGGGCCGGTGGATCGCCGACCAGGTCGCGGCGCTGCCCCGCAAGCCGGTCAAGGAGACCCGGGACCTGGTCGCCACGCAGCGCAAGCGCGAGCAGCTGCTGCCGCTGGTCGAGCGGTACGCCGCGGCCAAGGCCCAGCGCGAGGTCATGGACTACGGCGACCAGGTCGCGCTGGCCGCGCGCATCGCCACCCGCCATCCCGAGGTCGGGATGATCGAGCAGAGCCGGTACCGGGTGGTGCTGCTCGACGAGTACCAGGACACCAGCCACGCCCAGCTGCTCCTGCTGCGAGCGCTCTTCGGCGGGGGCCACCCGGTCACCGCGGTCGGCGACCCGTGCCAGTCGATCTACGGCTGGCGCGGCGCCAGTTCGGGCAACCTCACCAGCTTCCCCACCGACTTCCCCGTGGCACCGGGGCGGCCGGCGCCGGTGCGCCGGCTCGCCACCAGCTTCCGCAACGGCGAACGCGTGCTCGACGTCGCCAAGCGGCTGTCGGGACCGCTGCGCGAGGAGGCCGATTACGTCCCGGTGCTCTACCCGGGGCCCGCGCGACGCGGGCGCGGAACGGTGGCCTGCGCCCTCTTCGCCACCGAGACCGAGGAGGCGGCGTGGATCGCCGCCACGGTCGACGCGGCCCTCTCCCAGGCCGGCCACCTCGCCCCCGACGGCATCGCCTGGCCCTCGGGAGAAGGGGGCGCGGCGATCGGCCCCGGCGACATCGCGGTGCTGTGCCGCAAGCGGTCCCAGTTCCCCGTGCTGCGCGAGGCGCTGGAGGAGCGCGGCATCCCCGTGGAGGTCGTGGGCCTGGGCGGGCTGATGACCGTACCCGAGGTGCGCGACATCGTCGCGACCCTGCGCGTGGTGCACGACGCCACCGCGGGCAACGAGCTGGCCCGGCTGCTGACCGGTCCCCGGTGGCGGCTGGGGCCGCGCGACCTCGTCGCCCTCGGCGAGCGCGCCGCCGAACTCGCCAAGGAGACCCGCCGCGACCTCACGGGCGACGCCCCCGACCCCGGCGACGACGGCACCGAGGACCTGCTGCGCCGCACCGTCCTGGACCTGACCGCCGAGAGCGGCAGCCTGGTCGACGCGGTCGACGACCTCGGGCCGGCCGACCGCTACTCCGCCACCGGGTACGAGCGCCTGGCGGCCATCGCCGACGAGCTGCGCACCCTGCGCCGCCAGGCCGGCCAGCCGCTGCCCGACCTGGTCAGCGAGATCGAGCGCACTCTCGGCCTGGACATCGAGGTGGGGGCGCGCACCGGCCGCGACCCGGTGGCGGCGCGCGCCGACCTCGACGCGTTCCTCGACGCCGCCGTCCGGTTCGTCGGCAACAGCGACGACCCCACACTCGGCATGTTCCTCAACTACCTGCGCTCGGCCGAGGACGCCGAGAAGGGGCTGGAGCCCGGCGAGCGCGTCGGCGGCAGCGACACCGTCAAGCTCATGACCGTGCACGCCGCCAAGGGGCTGCAATGGCCGCTGGTGGTGGTGCCGGGGCTGTCGGGCGGGACCGCCTCGCCGGTCTTCCCCACCAAGGCCCGCGACGCGGGCGGCTGGGTGTCCAAGGAGCAGAAGCTGCCCTTCCCGCTGCGGGGCGACGCCGCCGGCCTGCCGCGGCTGGCCGCGGTCGACAAGGCGGGCATCGCCGACTTCGTCGCCGCCGACCGCGCCCGGCACCGGATGGAGGAGCGGCGGCTCGCCTACGTCGCGGTGACCCGCGCGTCCTTCGCGCTCGTGTGCACCGGGCACTGGTGGGGGCGCGGCAGCACCGCCAAGCGGGGGCCGTCGGACTTCCTGGAGGAGGTCCGCGAGGCGTGCGCCGCCGGGGCCGGCCGGGTCGCGCGGTGGGCGCCCCCGCCGGAGGAGGGCGCGGCCAACCCGCAGACCGCCGAGGCCGCGCCGGTCACCTGGCCGCAGTCCCCCGAGGACTACGAGGACGCCGCCGCGCGCCGGTACCGGGAGATCGTCGACGGCGCCGAGCTGGTGGCGCGCGCCCGCGCCCGCCGCGGATCGCCCGAGGCGGGACCGGTCGCCGAGGACGCTCCGGCCGCCGCTGCCGGAGAGGGAGCGGATACCCGTTCCCCCGTCCCGGCGGCCGAGGCCGTTCCCGGCAGCGAGGGCCGCAGGTGGCTGGAGCTGCTGGACCGCGCGACCGTGCCCGCCTCCATGCGCCGCCGCCTCGACGGGTGGGCGCGCGACACCGACCTGCTCCTCGCGCACCGCGACACCCGCAAGGGGTCCGGCGACGGCGCGATCGCCGTGGAGCTGCCCGCCCACCTGTCCGTGTCGTCGCTGGTGACGCTGGCGCGCGACCCGTCCGCGCTGGCCCGCCAGATCCGCCGGCCGCTGCCCCGCCCGCCCGCGCCCCACACCCGGCGCGGCACGGCGTTCCACGCGTGGCTGGAGCAGCGGTTCGGCCAGCAGAGCCTGCTCGTCCCCGACGAGCTGCCCGGTGCGGCCGACGACGGCGCCGGGGGCGATGAGGACCTGGCGGAGCTCCAGCGCCGGTTCGAGGAGAGCGCGTGGGGCGGGCGCACGCCGCTCGACGTCGAGGTCCCGTTCGAGACCATCATCGGCGACCGGCTGGTCCGCGGCCGGATGGACGCCGTGTTCGAGGACGCCGGCGACGGCCGCTACGACGTCGTCGACTGGAAGACGGGCCGGCCCCCGGAGAACGCGCGCGAACGCCGCGCGGTCGCGGTCCAGCTCGCCGCCTACCGGCTGGCCTGGGCCGAGCTGGCGGGCGTCCCGCTCGACCGTGTCCGCGCCGCCTTCCACTACGTCCGCGCGGACGCCACCGTCCGCCCCACCGACCTCCTCGACGCAGAGGGGCTGGCCGCTCTGGTCGGGGCGGTGCCAGAGGTCCCGGACGAGCGGCCGTGACGGACGGCCGGCTCCGATGGGCGGGCACGCGGGGCACGGGGCGGGCTCGCGAGTCGCCGGTCGTGACCGTCGCGCTCGGCCGCGTGCCGTACCGCGGCCGGTGAGCCCGTCACGCCGTGAGGGTGTGGACCCTCGGCGGTGGTCCCGGGGCGGCGGGGGTGGTGAAGGCGGCCGGGAAGGCCACGGCGTCTCCGACGCGGAGCAGGTCGACGGGGACGTCGCGGGCCAGGACGCGTTCCATGCCCGCGTCGCGGCAGGTGACCGTGACCGGCTCGGCGGCCACCTCCGGCCGGGGCCAGGGGCGGTCCCACCCCGTCTCCAGCGGGACGACGCCGATGTCGTCCGGCGGGGAGCCGCCGATCCACTCGCCTCCGGCGACCACGGCCACCGCCCGCCCGAGGTGGTGCTTGACGTCCAGCACCCGGGTCAGGAACCAGCCGCAGCAGGGCTCCGGCGGGCCGGACGGGGTGACGCGCAGCGTCTCCCCGGGGGCCGCCAGCCGCGAGAGCAGGGACCCGTACTGCCGCCAGTCGAATCCGCCGCCGCCCCTGCCGGGCGCCGGGGGAGGGGCGCCGCCGCCGATCGCGTACTGGGGCCGGTCGATGCGGAACATCGAACTCCACGGGCGCAGCGCGTCCAGCATCTCCTTGGCCAGCCGGCCGAGGGTCCGCGCATCGGGCCGATCGGCGGTGCCCGTGCTGAACCCCAGCGGGCGGACGAGGGCGGCCCCTTCCAGGATCTCGGCGCACTCCACGAGCGCGGCCGGGTCCATGCCGGCGGGGCCGGCGAGCGCGTCGCGGCCCGCCCCCTCGGGCGGGTCGACCCGCAGCAGGACGTCCACGCCGCGGCCGGCGTACCGGGCGGCCAGCAGGATGAGGCGCAGCTCCTCGGGGCTGTCGACGTGCAGCACGGCGTTCCCGGCGGCAACGGCGGCGGCGATCTCGTCACGGGTCTTGCCGGGGCCGCGCAGGGCGGCCCGGGCCGCGGGGCGCTCTCTGCGGACGGCGACCAGGCCGTCGGTCGAGACCACCTCGAACCCGGACGCGTGCCGGGCGAGCGCCGACACCGCGCCCGGGGGCGGGTCGTGCAGGCTGAAGTAGAGCTCCACCGACCGGGGCAGGCTGTCGCGCAGGGCCCGGCCGCGGGCGTCGAGCCGGGGGAGGTCGTAGACCCGCACGGGCAGCTGGTCGGCGGAGAGGGTCAGGGCATGCTCGTGGACGCGCTTGGGCAACTCGATCATGGGGGGCTCCTACAGCGCAGCACGGAAGCGGTAGCCACTCACCCATATCACCTGATCCGGGACGACCGGCGTCCGGCGTGCTCCGCCGCCCCGCACGCCGGCACCCTCCGTCCCGCGTCCAGGCCGAAACCCCGAAAGGTCCCCGGCGCGGGCGACCGAAACCGCGTTCGCGCCGCGCGCGGCGCTCCCGCCGCCGTTCGCGCCGTTCAGCGGCGGTGCGCCCGCCCGCGGCGGCCGCGTGTCCGAGCGGGGGGCGGAGGTTCTAGGCTCGAAGCGTCGGAGGACCACCCGGGAAGGGAACGCGGTACTGATGGACGTGCGCACCTACATCGAGGACCGGCGTGCCGAGTTCGTCGGTGGGCTCAAGGAGTGGCTGGCGATCCCGTCGATCTCCGCCGACCCCGGCCACCGCGACGACGTCCGGCGCTCCGCCGCGTGGCTGGCCCGCCACCTGGAGGCCACCGGGTTCCCGGTCGTGGAGGTCTGGGAGACCCCCGGAATGCCCGCCGTCTTCGCCGAGTGGCCCGCCGCCGACCCCGATGCCCCCGTCGTCCTAGTGTACGGCCACCACGACGTCCAGCCGGCCGACCCCGTCGGGGAGTGGGAGACCGATCCCTTCACCCCCGTCGAGCGCGGCGACCGGCTCATCGGCCGCGGCGCCTCCGACGACAAGGGCCAGGTCCTCTTCCACACGCTGGGGCTGCGCGCCGCCCTCGCCGCCTCGGGCGCCGACGCGCCGCCGGTCACCGTCAAGCTCCTGGTCGAGGGCGAGGAGGAGTCCGGGTCGCCGCACTTCGCCGATCTGCTGACCCGCAACCGCGACCGCCTGGCCTGCGACGCCGCGGTCATCTCCGACACCACCATGTGGGCCGCCGGCACCCCCTCGATGTGCGTGGGGATGCGCGGCCTGACCGACGGGCAGATCGACGTCCACGGGGCGGAGACCGACCTGCACAGCGGGTCCTTCGGCGGCGCCGTCCCCAACCCCGCCGAGGCGCTGGCCGACCTCCTCTCGGGGATGCACGACGCCGACGGCCGGGTGGCGATCCCCGGCTTCCACGACGGCGCAGCCGAGGCCACCGAGGCCGAGCGCGCGCTCATCGCGAAGCTGCCCTTCGACGAGGCCGCGTGGCTGCGCACCGCCGGCGGGAGCACCGCGACGGCCGGCGAGGCCGGGTACAGCACCCTGGAACGCGTCTGGGTGCGCCCCACCGCCGAGATCAACGGCATGTGGAGCGGGCACACCGGTGCCGGATCCAAGACCATCGTGCCCCGCTCGGCCCACGCCAAGGTGAGCTTCCGGCTCGTGCCCGGCCAGGAGCCGCTGCACGTCCAGGACCGGGTGCGCGCCTACGTCGAGGCGGGCCTGCCGCCCGGGCTGCGGGCCGAGGTGACGTTCACCGGGCCGGGCGTGCGCGCGTGCGCGTCCGACATCTCCGCCGTCGTCGGCCCCTCACCCGCCCTGGGCGGCCCCGCGCCGGCGGGGAGCCGCCTCGACGGCGGCACGGCGGTGCGCGCGGCCCGCACCGCGATGGAGCGGGCCTTCGGCACCGAGGTCCTGTTCACCCGCGAGGGCGGCAGCGGCCCCGAGGCCGACATCGCCGACATCCTCGGCGCCCCGCTGGTCTTCGTCGCCGTCGGGCTCGACGACGACCGCATCCACGCGCCCAACGAGAAGGTCGAGATCCCCCTGCTGCTCAAGGGGGCCGAAAGCGCGGCCCACCTCTGGGCCGAGCTGGGGCGCGCCCGGACCGGTCCCGCGGACCGCTGAGCGCACGCACCCGGCCCGCCCGTCCCATCGCCGAGAAGGTTGGCATGTTCGCACCACACGAGACACCCGCGCTCTCACGCGGCCACATCGACGTCGCCGGGCACCGGCGCACCGACGACGCCTGGCTGCGCAAGGCGTGGGCCGACCCCGAGACGCGGGTGCTGGTCCTCCAGGGCGGCGATCCCGGCTCCTACGGCTGGCAGGCGATGCTGGCGCGGCAGTCGCAGGCGCTGGTGACCACCGCGCCCGGCGGCGACGGGACGTCCCGCCCCCGCCTCCTGCTCGTCGGCCCCGGCGACGCGCCCGAGGGCGACCGCTACCTTCTGGGGACCGACGCCGACGGCCTCTCCTACTTCGCGGTGCGCGCCGCCGGCGACGACCCGTTCGCGGACCTGCCCGGTGCGGCGGACGCCGAGCCCGCGTCGCTGCGCGAGGTGGGGGCGCTGCTCGACGCCCGCGACTCCGGGCTGCTCACCCACGCCGTGGCGGTCGCCAACTGGAACGCGGCGCACCGTTTCTGCCCGATGTGCGGCGCGCCCACCCGGCCGGAGGCGGCGGGGCACCTGCGGATCTGCACCGAGGACGGCACCGAGCACTACCCCCGCATGGACCCCGCGGTCATCATGCTCGTGCACCGCGAGACCGACGGGGTGGAGCAGTGCCTGCTGGGCCACAACCCCCGCTGGCCGGGCGGCCGCTACTCGGTGCTGGCGGGGTTCGTCGAACCGGGGGAGTCACTGGAGCAGGCCGTGGTGCGCGAAGTGGCCGAGGAGACGGGCGTGCGGGTCTGCGACCCCGTCTACCTGGGATCGCAGCCCTGGCCGTTCCCGCGCAGCCTGATGCTGGGCTACACGGCCCGGGCCACGGGGACCGCGGAGCGGACCGACGACGAGATCTCCGAGGTCCGCTGGCTCTCCCGCGACGAGCTGTACGCCGCCGCGGAGTCGGGCGAGATCCTGCTGCCCGGGTCGGTGTCGATCGCCCGGAAGATCATCGAACACTGGTACGGCGGCCCGCTGCCCGGCGAGTGGTAGCCGTCGCGCGCCGGAGCGGCCGTGCGCCCTCCCCCCGGGGCGCAGGGCACGCGGCGCGCCCGGTCACGACGAGGCGCCCTGATCGGCCCGGCGGCCGCGCCGGGCCGGCTCGGCCTCGGCCGCCGTGCCCTCGCCCGCGAGCTCGCCCGGCAGCGCCGTGAGCGGATTGGTGCTGCTCGTCACGACGTCGCGGGCCATATCGGCGACCTTGCGCCCGCGCGAGCGCGCCGCCGACCGCAGCCGCTCGAACGCCTTGCGCGGCGTCAGCCGGTGGCGCTCGACGAGCACCCCGATCGCCTGCTCCACCACGACGCGCGTGTGCAGCGCGTGTTCGAGCTGGGCCACGGTCACCCGCAGGCGCTCGACCTCGGACGCCTCCTCGGCCGCCCGCGGCGGGGTGGCGGCCGGCCGGTCGGCCTGGCGCTCCTCCGCGGCGAGCAGATCGGCGAGGACCATGGCGTTGAGCAGGTCCGGCAGTTCTTCGCCGTCCTGCACGCGCCACCCCTCAGGGGTCCGCCTGATCAGGCCGTAGGTGGCAGTCCCCTCGCCACGGACAGTTCGGTGAGCCGTCACGTCTTTCCCCCATTCCTTGCCCCCGCCCGGGGTGCCGGCCGCCGCCCGAGCGGGCCGGGCGGCGCCGTGCGGCTACACTTGCGCCGCTATCTTCTCCTTGACCTGTGTCAAAGACGGGTTCGTCATGGCGGTGCCATCCGGGAACACCACCGTCGGGACGGTCTGGTTCCCGCCATTGACCTGCATGACGTACTCGGCCGCCTCGGGGTTCTGCTCGATGTCGACCTCGTCGATCTCGATCCCCTCGCGGGCGAGCTGGCTCTTCAGCCGCTTGCAAAAGCCGCACCAGGGTGTGGAGTACATCGTGATCCGCCCGGTGTCGGGGGTGGTCATAGGGCCGTCTCCTTCGTCCACGTGGATGAGAACACCGCCTATTACCAACGCCGCAAAGCGCGCGGAGCTTCCCCAATGCCTTTTATGTCAGCAGGTGGGACGCTCCTTCGCGGACTTCGGTTCCCCGGACCGCGGCCGCACGGCCGGTTCCGGCGCGCCGGCGGTACCTCCGGGCCTCGGCCGCCGCGGTCGTCCGCGGTCGTCCACAGTCCGGCGGTCGCGGTGCGGGTATGCACGTATCTCCACTGATACTTGAGAGACTGGGCCGGGTGAATGGGGTCGGCGTGGCCGGACGTGGCCGAACACGGGCCGCCGCCGCACCGGGCCGGTGATCACCTGAAGGACGCACGCCCCCGAGCCGAACGGAGCGGACAGGATGGACCCCGACCGGGTACTCGACGGCCTCGACCCCGAACAGCTTGAGGCCGCCCGCGCACTGCGCGGGCCGGTGTGCATCCTCGCCGGCGCCGGCACGGGCAAGACCCGGGCCATCACGCACCGGATCGCCCACGCGGTCGCCAGCGGCGTCGCCACCGAGCAGCAGATCCTGGCCGTCACCTTCACCGTCAGGGCGGCCGGCGAGATGCGCGGGCGGCTGCGGGCGCTGGGCGCCCCGCGGGTCCAGGCCCGCACCTTCCACTCCGCTGCCCTGCGCCAGCTGTCCTTCTTCTGGCCGCAGGTCATCGGCGGGCCGCTGCCCACCCTCATCGACAGCAAGATCCAGGTGGTCGCGCGCGCGGCCAATTCGTGCGCCCTGCAACCCGACCGCACCGGCCTGCGCGACCTCGCCGGCGAGATCGAATGGTCCAAGGTCACCCAGACCCGGCCGGCCGACTACGAATCCGCGGTCGCCAAGGCCGGCCGCACCCCGCCGATGCCCGCCCACGACGTCGCCCGCGTCTTCGAGGCCTACGAGGACATCCGCCGCGACCGCAACCTGCTCGACTTCGAGTCGATGCTCGAACTCACGGCGGCCATGCTCGCCGAGCACCCCCAGATCGCCGACCGCGTGCGCGACCAGTACCGCTACTTCGTCGTCGACGAGTTCCAGGACGTCAACCCGCTCCAGAAGCTCCTGCTCGACGCCTGGCTGGGCGACCGCGACGACGTCTGCGTGGTGGGCGACCCCAGCCAGACCATCTACTCCTTCGCGGGGGCCACCCCCGGCTACCTCACCGGCTTCTCCGCCGCCTACCCGCACGCCACCGTCGTCAAGCTCGTGCGCGACTACCGCTCCACCCCCCAGGTGGTGCGGGTCGCCAACCTCGCGCTCAAGTCCGCGCCCGGCGCCGCCGGCCAGCGCCTCGAACTCGTCGCCCAGCGGTCCGAGGGCCCCGAGCCCACCTACACCGAATACGACGACGAACCCGCCGAGGCCACCTCGGTCGCGCGCAAGATCGCCGCGCTCATCGACTCCGGCACCCCCGCCCGCGAGATCGCCGTGCTGTTCCGCACCAACTCCCAGTCGGCCGCCTACGAGCAGGCGCTCGCCGACGCCGGGGTCGCCTTCTCCGTGCGGGGGGCCACGCGGTTCTTCGACCGCGCCGAGATCAAGCAGGCCGTCCACACCCTGCGCGGCGCCCGGCAGGGGGCGGCCGACGACCCGCTCGCGGCCACGGTGCACCACATCCTCGCCCCGCTGGGCCTCACCCCCACCGCGCCCGAGGGCCGCCAGGCCCGCGAGCGCTGGGAGTCCCTCGCGGCGCTCGCGCAGCTCGCCGAGGACATCGCCGCCGCGCGCCAGGGCGCGACCATGGAGGATTTCGTCGCCGAACTCGACGCCCGTGTGGCCAGCGAGCACGCTCCCGAATTCGAGGGCGTCACCCTCGCCTCGCTCCACTCCGCCAAGGGCCTGGAATGGGACGCCGTCTTCCTCGCCGGGCTCACCGAGGGCATGCTGCCGATCGTCTACGCCGAAACCGACGACCAGGTCGAGGAGGAGCGGCGGCTCTTCTACGTGGGGGTCACCCGGGCCCGCGAATACCTCGCCATGTCCTGGTCGCTGGCCCGCTCGCCCGGCGGGCGCAAGATCCGCAAGCCGTCCCGGTTCCTCGACGGCCTGCGGCCGGCCTCGCCCTCCCTGGCGAGCGGCCGGCGCGACCGCAGGCAGGCCAAGGTCGTGCGCTGCCGCATCTGCGGCAGCACCCTCATCGAGGCCGCCGAGCGCAAGCTCTCCCGCTGCCTCGACTGCCCCGCCGACTACGACGAAGCCCTGCTCGAACGGCTCAAGGCGTGGCGCCGCGGCACCGCCGAGGAGCAGAAGGTCCCCGCCTACGTCATCTTCACCGACGCCACCCTCCAGGCCGTCGCCGAGCACGTCCCCGGCAGCGTCTCCCAGCTGTCGCGGATCTCGGGCGTGGGCGCGGTGAAGCTCGAACGCTACGGCGAGGCGGTGCTGGCCCTGTGCGCCGGGCGCGACCCCGCCCCCGCCCCCGAGCACGCCGTCGACGACGACTCCGACCAAGGGGGCCCCGATGACAGATGACCTCGCCGTGGGCGGTCCGGAGCCGGCCGTACCGGCCGGCCAGACCCTTGAGGGCCTGCTGCGCATCCTCGACCTCGAACGCATCGAGGACGACATCTTCCGCGGGCGCAGCCCCCACGGCGGGCCCCAGCGCGTCTTCGGCGGCCAGGTGGCGGGCCAGGCGCTGGTCGCGGCGGGGCGCACCGTCCCCGCCGACCGCCACGTGCACTCGCTGCACGCCTACTTCATCCGCCCCGGCGACCCCTCGGTGCCGATCGTCTACGAGGTCGACCGCGTGCGCGACGGCCGCTCCTTCACCACCCGCAGGGTCGTCGCCGTGCAGCACGGCAAGGCGATCTTCACGCTTTCGGCGTCGTTCCACAAAGAGGAGCCCGGGCTGGAGCACCAGGTCCCGATGCCCGACGTCCCGGCCCCCGAGGACCTGCCCACCACCCGCGAGCGCCTGTTCGCCGCCTTCGGCAAGGTGCCGCGCTTCGCGAGCTGGCACCCGATCGAGATGCGCCCGGCCGGCCCGCTGTCGTTCGAGGTCGAGCGCGACCCCGGGCTCAGCACCACCCGCAACCTCGTCTGGCTGCGGGTCGACGGCGAACTGCCCGACGATCCGCTGCTGCACGTCTGCCTCATGACCTACGCCTCCGACATGACCCTGCTCGACACCGTGCTGCTGCGGCACGGGCGCTCCTTCGCCGGCATCTCCATGGCCAGCCTCGACCACGCCATGTGGTTCCACCGTTCCTTCCGGGCCGACGAATGGCTGCTCTACGCCCAGGAGACCCCCAGCGCCACCGGCGCCCGGGGGCTCGCCCGGGGCCTGTTCTTCACCCGCGGCGGCACGCTCGTCTGCTCGGTGGTGCAGGAGGGGCTCATCCGGGTCCTCGACCGCGGGGACTCCGCCTCGTCCTGACCCCGCGAATCCGGCCGGTGCGTCCCGGCCCGGTCCGGATCCGCCGCCGGTATTCCCCGCGCGCTCCGGCCGGATTCGGCCAAACACGCAGGTCAAAAATGAGTTGCCGGTTTCGATCGGCGGCCTCTAGGGTTAACCCATCAGCGTCCGCGCCTGGCCCGGGACCACAATCCCGCCGGCCCGCCCATAGAAGGAGGTGTCCCGTCAGATGATCGGCAACATCAGCGAATCCGGCTTGATCGAGCAGCCAGGCCTGCTCATCGCCATGTCCCGGGGCACCGTCGTCGGCGGTCGCGTCCTCACTTCCGGACTCCGTTCGTCCGCCGGGGTGGTGCCGCAGACCAAGGCACCCAACGGCAGCGGTCGCGGGGCGAAGTATGCCCACGCGTGGTCCGAGACCACGGCCGATTCCGGCCACACGGAAGTCCAGATCGATTCGGAAACCCCGCGCCCCAAGGGCGCAGTGGGCACGTGTCCACGGAGCGTACCGGCCTAGCAGCGAAAACGGCCGGGTGTCTCTCCCGTGGCCGCGGACCCCACACAGGGGGCCGCGGCCATTTTGATCTCCACCGCAACCACCTTCCTCACCGAGGGCGGCCAGGTGGACACGTCTGATGTCGGGGCCCCACCACCGGATGAACATCCGGTCGCCAACCGCGTTCAAGACGAAACATCAGGGAGGACACCGATGCTCGCGTCGGTCCTGGAGACCCCTCTGCCCGGCGACGTCGAGGTTCCGTGCCGCTGGGAGCCCGACCTCTTCTTCGCCGAGGCTCCGGCGGACGTCGAAGCCGCGAAGGCGGTCTGCCTGGCCTGCCCCGTCCGCGAGCAGTGCCTCGCCGACGCCCTTGAGCGGCGCGAGCCGTGGGGCGTCTGGGGTGGCGAACTGCTCGTCGCCGGCCAGGTCGTCGCCCGCAAGCGCCCGCGCGGCCGGCCCCGGAAGAACCCCGAGCCCGTCGCGGCCTGAGCGCCCGGCCCACGACGCCTCCGCCACGCCGCCGAACACCTTCGTGAAAAGGACCTGATCTCCGATGCTGCTCTTCGAACTGATCCAGTTGCAGGACTCCGTCGACCGCAAGGTCGAGCGTCAGCGCCACCGCCTGTCGGCCCGCCAGCTCCGCGCCGAACTGCGCGAGCGTCGCCGTGCCGAACAGGAACTCATGACACTGCGGGTATCACGCCTGTGTTGACGCGGGCGCGCTGACCGATCGGGGCCGGTGACCCTCCCGGGGGCGCCGGCCCCGCCGCGTGCCGTCCCGGCGCTGGACACGGGGGCAGTGGCACCATGGGAGTGGCCGCATCCGGCCACGGTTGAATCTTGGTGACACACTGTGCGCATCTGCCGATCACGCGGGGCGCGGAGTCGGCGCCTCGGTCGGCTCAAGGGACGAATGCGGAGTTCATAGAGTAAAAATCCGCAATGCGGCCCTTTGGCGCCCGGCGCCTCTGAGCTAACGTGATTTCGTGCCTCCGAACACAAAAGTCGAGGTACGCCGCAGTCCTCGTCGACGGCGAACGGTGTCCGCCTATCGAGACGGAGACAAGACGGTCGTCCTCGTGCCAGCATCGTTCTCCCGCGCCGAAGAGCAGCGGTGGGTGGGCCGCATGCTGGAACGGCTCGACGCGCGCGAGGGACGCCGCCGGCCGGGCGACGACGACGCGCTCCAGGCACGGGCGCGGGAACTGGCCGAACGCTACCTCGACGGCCGGGCGCTGCCCGAAAGCGTCCGCTGGGTCGACAACCAGCAGGCGCGCTGGGGCTCCTGCACACCCGACAACGGCTCCATCCGGCTGTCGCGCCGGCTGTCGGGCATGCCCGGCTGGGTGGTCGACTACGTGCTCGTCCACGAGCTCGTCCACCTGGTCATCCCGCACCACGGGGCGGAGTTCTGGGACATGGTACGCCGCTACCCCAAGGCCGAGCGGGCCCGCGGCTACCTGGAGGGCGTGAGCGCCGCCCCGCGCCTCGACGCCGGCGGCAGCGGTGAGGTGGAGGAAGAGGACGACGTCCTCGGCGACTGACCGCGCT
Source organism: Nocardiopsis mangrovi (assembly GCF_042653925.1). Taxonomy (NCBI): domain Bacteria; kingdom Bacillati; phylum Actinomycetota; class Actinomycetes; order Streptosporangiales; family Nocardiopsidaceae; genus Nocardiopsis; species Nocardiopsis mangrovi. Next base: position 228,194 of record NZ_JBHSFQ010000001.1, on the reverse strand, counting down.
CCGCCGCCTCCGCGCGTGCGCCCCGGGTCAGGACGCGTAGCCGGCGGCGAACTCCGCCGATGGCGCGATGGGCGTGATCACGTCGACCAGCACGCCGTTCGGGTCGGCCACGATGAAGTGCCGCTGGCCGAAGTCCTCGCTGCGCAGGTCCAGTTCCGGGCGCAGCCCCGCCGCGCCCACGAGCCGCGCGTACTCCGCGTCGACGTCCTCGACCTCGAAGTTCAGCAGCAGCCCGGCCGCCGGGGACCGGTATCCGGCGGGCAGGGTCGGGTGGGTGTGGTCGAGCAGCGCCAGCTCCTGGTGGGGCGGTGCCGTGCGGCGCAGGCTCACGTACCAGTCGGCGGAGAACGTGGTCTCGAAGCCGAAGAGCGCGGTGTAGAACTCCACGGACTCCGCCAGCCGGGCGGTGCAGATGACGGGGTAGAAGCCGGTCAGGGTCATGGCGGTCGTCCTCCGAGAAAAAACGCATACTGACGGTATGTCCGAGTACGCTAGATGCGTACCGTCGGTATGTCAATTGTGGGAGGGGACGTCACCGTGCCACCAGGGCCGCGCACCAAGGCCGGGCAGAGCGAGGCGACCACCCGGATCCTCCTCGCCGAGGCCGGGCGCCTGTTCGCCCGCGACGGCTACGCGGCCGTCCCCCTCGACGAGATCACCCGCGCCGCGGGCGTGACGAAGGGGGCGCTCTACCACCACTTCGGGAGCAAGGCCGGGCTCTTCACCGCGGTCGTCGCCCGCGTCCAGCAGGAGGTCGCCGCCCGGGTCGCCGCCGCCGCCGACGCGGAGTCCGACCCCTGGGACCGGCTCACGGCCGGGTGCCGGGCGTTCCTGGCCTCCGCGGCCGATCCGGACGTGCAGCGGATCATGCTCATCGACGGCCCGGCCGTCCTCGGGTGGAACGAGTGGCGCCGGATGGACGAGGAGTCGTCGGCGCGGCACCTCACCGAGGCGCTCACCGCCATGGCCGAGACCGGAGCCATCGCCCCCCAGCCCGTGGAGCCGCTGGCGCGGCTGCTGTCCGGCGCGATGAACGAAGCCGCCCTCTGGCTCGCCCGCTCCGACGACCCTGCCGACCTCGATGCCACGGTGGCCGCGCTCACCCGGATGCTCACCGCGCTGCGTCCGTCCTGACCGGCGGAGGCCGCCGGCGGTGCCGGGCGTTCGGAAGCGGGGCCTCCGGCCCCGCTCGGAGCCCGGGGAGCGACGCGGTCCCGCGCCGCGCCCCGGGAACTCAGCCGGCCCGGCGGACCGCCGCGGCGGCCTCGCCGACCAGCGTTCGGCAGGCGTCGTCGGTCGGCTCGGGGACCGCATCGACGGAAAACCAGCGGAGGTCGTCGGATTCGGCTTCGGAGCGGACCAGCGCGGCGCCCTCGGGGGCGATGGCCGCGAACCGCACGTCGAGGTGGAGGCTCCCGTCGCCGCCCCCGCACGGCACTTCGTGCCGGTCCAGGCTCACGGGAACGGGCAGCAGCCGCAGCCCGCTGATGCCCGACTCCTCCTCCGCTTCGCGCAGGGCGGCCGCGGCGAGCGTGGCGTCGCCGGCCTCGCAGTGGCCGCCGGTCTGGAGCCACATGCCCATGAGGCGGTGCAGGACGAGCACCACGTGGTGGCCTGACGCGTCGATGATCGCGGTGCTGGCGGTCAGGTGCCCGGGGCGGCAGTCCCGCCACATGGCGTCGGGATGGGTGTCGAGGTGGTGGAGGTAGGAGCGGCGCAGCTCGTCTTGCCGGGGGTCGGGCGCGGCCCAGGATGTGAGGACGGCGCGCGCGTCGTCGTGCAGGCTCACGCGCCGCCCTTGGGGCCGGTGCCGCCGTGGCCGGACTCGGGGGTGTCGTCGCCGTCGTCACCCTCTGCGCCGCCCTCGCGGCCCTCGGCCGCACCGCCGTCGGCCTCCGACGGCGCACCGGACTCGCCGGTGAACTGGGAGATGTCGAGGTCGGCGGCCGCGTCGCCCCCTTCTCCGCGGACGAACGCGTCGGGGTCGTCGAGATCGTCGCCGGACGGCATGAGGTCGGGGTGTTCCCAGACGGCGTCGCGGCCCTCGACCCCGCGCGCGTCCAGCAGCCCCCGCCACAGCACCGCGGCCTCGCGCTGCCGGCGCGGCCGCAGCTCCAGGCCGACCAGCGTGGCGAAGGTGTGCTCGGCCGGCCCGCCCGTGGCCCGCCGCCGCCGGGTGGCCTCGGCCAGCGCGGCCGCGTGCGGAAGGCGGTCGGCGACCGCGGCGTCGACGACCACCGACACCCAGCCCTCGATCAGCGCGAGCGTGGTCTCCAGGCGGGCCAGCGAGGCCTTCTGCTGCGGGGTGTCCTCGGGCTGGAACAGGCCCTCGCCGTCGGTCCCGGACAGCGCCTCCTGGAGTGCCTCGGGGTTGGACATGTCGATCCCGCCGAGCTTCTCCTCAAGCCCGCTCATGTCGAACGACATGCCGTGCGCGTACTCCTCGACCAAACTGAAGAGGTGCGAGCGCAGCCACGGCACGTGCCCGTAGAGCCGGTGCAGCGCGACCTCGCGCGCCGCGAGGTACAGGCGGACCTCGTCCTTGGGGATCTCCAGGCCCTCGCCGAACTTCTCGACGCCGGGCGGCAGCAGGGCCGCGCGCCCCTCGCCCGCCAGCGGCAGGCCGACGTCGGTCGAACCGATCACCTCGCGGGCCAGCTCGCCGATGGCCTGCCCGGCCTGCTGGCCGACCAGCATGCCGCCCATCTGCTGCACCATGCCCAGCAGCGGCCCGGCGACCGACTGCATCTCATCGGGGAGGTTCTGGCCCATCGACTCGACGATGCGGGAGGTCAGAGGGTCGCACAGGCGGGACCAGGTCGGCATGGTGCGCTCGACCCACTCCGACCGGCTCCACGCCTCGACGGTGTTGACCCCCGAGGGCAGCGTGGTGACCTCGTTGAGCCACAGGTCGGCCAGGCGCAGCGCCTCCTGGACCTTGGCGAAGTCGAGGGGGCCGACGCTGGGATCGCCGCCCTGCGACACCGTGTGCCGGGCGATGTTCTTCGCCACATCCCAGTTGACGGGGCCGCCTCCGCCGCCCTGTCCCGACGCGGCGGGGGGCTGCGCCGACATCATGTCGGCGAATTGGCGGAGCATATGGGCCATCTGTTGCGGATCGCCGAACGGGAAGCCGCCCGGCATGTTCATGTCCGGACCACCACCGCCTGGGCCGCCGTGGCCGGAGCCGGAACCGGAACCGGAATCGCCGGATCGGCGCCCGGACTCGTCGTCCGGATCGTTCGGCATGCTGAAACCAAAAGGCAGGTCGCTCACGATTAGACCTCAGGCAGGATTAGGTTTGTCTCCACTGTCACGTTAGCTGGGAGCCGCCCGGAGTGAATACCGAAAACGACCAGGTTCGCCCACAGCACAGCCCCCGCGGGGGAGGGCCGGTGGTCGCCGTCACCGGAGCATCCTCCGGTATCGGCCGCCTGCTGGTGGAACGCCTGCTCACGGCCTCGGGTTCCGGGAAGGCCGCAAAGCCGGTCGCGATCGACACCGAACGCGGCGACATCGAGGGCGCCACCTGGCGTATCACCGATGTCCGCGATCCCCGCCTCGCCGGGCGGCTCGACGGGGTCGACGTCCTCGTGCACACCGCCGACGACCGGTCGCTGGAGACCCCCGCCAAGGAGCGGCGGGCGGCCAACGTCCGGGCCGCGCAGACCGTGCTGACGGCCGCCGCGGCCGCTCGCGTCCCCCGTGTCGTCGTGGTCACGGGCACGACGGTCTACGGCGCCCACCCCGGTGCCGCCGTCCCCCTCCCCGAGGACGCCCCCCTGGTGGAGGAGGCGGGTCCGGGGATCGCCGGCGACCACGCGGAGATCGAGGACCTCGTGCGCCGCGCCCGCCGCGGCCACCCGGGGCTCTCGGTCACCGTCGTACGCCCGGCGCCCCTGGTCGGCCCCGGCCTCGATTCCGCGCTCACCCGTCATTTCGCCGCCCCCCGGCTGCTCAGCGTGAAGGGCGTCGAGCAGGAGTGGCAGTTCTGCCACGTCGAGGACCTGGCGAGCGCCCTGGAGTTCATCGCGGTCGAGGGTGTGGACGGCAAGGAGGGCGCGCTCGCCGTCGGCTGCGACGGAGCGCTCGGGCAGGCGGAGGCGGAGGAGATCGCCGGCCTGCGCCGCTTCGAGCTGCCCGCGAACCTGGCGTTCGGTACCACGCGGCGGTTGCACAGAGCGGGCATCACCCCGGCCTCCGCGGAGGAGCTCAAGTTCCTCGTCTACCCCTGCGTCGTGGACTGCGCGACCCTGCGCGACGCCGGCTGGCGCCCCGCGTACGACAACGCCGCGGCGCTGCACGCCCTGCTGGACGCCCGCAGCGGAAAGCACGCGCTGGTCGGACGCACCCTGGGCCGCAAGGAGGCGACCATCACCGCCGCCGGGGCCGCGGGCGCCGCCGTCGCCGCGATCGGCACCGCGGCGGCGGTGCGGCACCTGCGCAAGCGCCGGAAGGGCTGAACCGGGCCCGGCGACCGCGTGACCAGGGGCGGACGGGAGTCCGCCGGGGCCGATCGCACGCGTCGCCGGTGGCCGGTTCCGGATGAACCGGGACGAGAGGGAAGGCACTGGGGCACCGAGGGGGTAGGCGTTGGTAACGTCGTGCCTGTGGATCCCATCACCCTGGTAGGACTGCGCGCCACCCCGCTCGCCATCGACGACGTCGTCTCCGCCGTCGACGACCCCCGGGCGGGCGGTACCGCGTTCTTCGTCGGCACCGTCCGCGACCACGACCACGGCCGCGGCGTCACCGCCCTTTCGTACTCCGCCCACCCCCGGGCCGAGGCCGACATGCGCCGCGTCATGGAGAAGATCGTCGCCGACACCTCGCGCGACGGCCGCCCGGTGTGGCGCGTCGCCGCGCTGCACCGCGTCGGCGACCTGGAGATCGGCGACATCGCCGTCGCCGTGGCCGCCTCGGCCGCACACCGCGAGGAGGCGTTCGACGCCTGCCGCCGGCTCATCGACGACATCAAGGCCGAGGTCCCCATCTGGAAGCACCAGTCGTTCACCGACGGCGGCACCGAATGGGTCGGAATCGACTAGCGGCGCCGGGCCGGGGACCCGGGTGACCGGACGCCGCGGTCCCTTTAGGCTGTGGTCCATGCTCCGTCGCGCAAGCACCCTGATCGCCGCGGTCGTCCTGCTGGCCGCCTTCGCGGTGGGCGGGCTGTACCTGCCGGTGCCCTACCTCGTGGCCTCGCCCGGGCTCGCGCTCGACACGCTCGGCGAGGCCGACGGCGAACCGGTGATCCAGGTCGACGGCGCCGACAGCTACGCGCACGACGGCGGCCTGTCCATGGTCACCGTCCAGTACACCGGCGGGCCCGGGGTCCGCATGGACCTGTTCACGGTCCTCAGCGCATGGCTGTCGCCGAGCCAGGCGGTGCTGCCCGAGGAGGCGCTGTTCCCGCCCGACCGCAGCGTCGAGGAGATCAGCGAGACCCAGACCCTGGAGATGGACGACTCCCAGACCAACGCCACGGCGGCGGCGCTCACCGAGCTGGGCGTCGACTACGACACCGAGGCGTTCGTCGCCGGGGTCGCCGAGGGGATGCCCGCCGAAGGGGAGCTGCGCGAGGGCGACGTCGTCACCGCCGTCGACGGCGAGCCGGTCGGCGGCAAGGACGAGGCGGTCCGGCTCGTCGCCGACCGCGCCCCCGGCGACCCGGTCGAGATCACGGTCGACCGCGACGGCGAGGCCGTCGAGGCCGCGCTGACCACCACCGAGAGCGACGACGGCACCGCGATCGTCGGGATCATGGTCGCCGACGACCTGCTGTTCCCCTTCGACGTCGAGATCAGTGTCGGGGACGTCGGCGGCCCCAGCGCCGGGATGATGTTCGCGCTGGGCATCATGGACCGGCTCTCCGAGGAGAGCCTGACCGGCGGCCACGAGATCGCCGGCACCGGGACGATCGCCGCCGACGGCACCGTGGGCGGGGTCAGCGGCGTCGCCCAGAAGATGGTGAGCGCCGAGCGGCTGGGGGCGGAGTACTTCTTCGTCGCGGCCGACAGCTGCTCGCAGACCTTCGACTCCGCCGCCGCGGGCGACATCGAGGTCGTGCGGGTCGAGCGGCTGGAGGACGCGGTCGGCGCCCTGGAGGCGATCCGCGGCGGCGGCGCCCCGGCGGACCTGCCCCGCTGCGAGCAGGGCTGACCCGGCCACGCCCACGGGCGCGCGGCCCCGCCGCGGCAGCGGCGCGGGCCGGCCCCGCAGCGGGTCACTCCTCCTCGAAGGTGAGCGCCAGCGCCGAGGTGAGCGCGGGCACCAGGTCCTCCCCGTGCAGCACCTGCTCGTCGCTGTCGTGGCTGCGCATCCGCAGCGCCGAATGGCGGCCGCCGTCGCGCAGCACCCCCGCGACCATCCGGATCTCCTCGGCACCGTCCTGCCGCCGGGCCCATTCGCCCGGATCGGCGTCGCCCGGCGGGGTCAGGGTCTCATCGGACCCCTTGACCACCAGCCGCTCCATGACCAGGGCGCATCCGGCGACGGTCTCGGGCCAGGCCATGCGCCCCAGCGCCTCCTCCACGGCCATGTCCGAGGGCAGCGGCTCCTGCTCCACAGGGGTCAGCTCATCGGCGCCGACCTGCCCGCTCACCCCGAGCATCTCGGCCAGCGCGGGCTCCCGGCCGACCAGGTCGGCGGTCGGGACCAGGGCGTAGACCCGGATCGGCTGATCCCAGCCCTGCCCGGAGGCATGGCGCTCGATATCCATCACGACTTCGCGAATGTTGAAAGACACCCCACCATGGTGACGGATGCCCGGGGCGGCGGCGCGGTATCCGGCGAGTAGGGTCGGAACACAACAGGCTGACGCGGGCCGTCGTAACAGGCCCGAGTCCCAGCCGATGTGATGTTGTCATCGGTTCGGCGCGGAGATTCGGGAACCTGCCGCACGGCCAATAAGTTGCCCGTACGTAAGGGGACACCCGTCTCACAATTAGCTAGAGCGAGGGGGAGGCGTGAGCTTCCGACCGCCCGGCGCGTCCGCGCCGCGTATGCCTCGTCGATCACGGCTGCTCGCGCCAGTCGTCTTGGTCGTCGCCGTCATCTTCGTGGGGCTGTGGCTGGCCGCGAACTTCTGGACCGACTACAAGTGGTTCGACTCCGTCGGCTATACCTCGGTCTTCCTGACCGAACTGCGGACGCGGGCGCTGCTGTTCGTCTCCGGCGCGATCGTCATGGCGCTCATGGTCGGGGCGAGCATGTACTTCGCCTTCCGGACCCGGCCGCTGGCCCGGCCCGTGAGCCTGGAGCAGCAGGGCCTCGACCGGTACCGGATGTCGATCGACCCGCACCGCAAGCTCTTCTTCTGGCTGATCGTGGCCGGGCTCGGGCTGCTGACCGGAGTGTCGGCCAGCGGTGACTGGGGCGTCTTCCTCCAGTTCGCCAACTCCACCGAGTTCGGAGTCGAGGACCCGCAGTTCGGCACCGACGTCTCCTTCTACACCTTCGTCTACCCGTTCCTGCGGGTGGTGCTGGGCTACCTGTTCGCGGCCGTGATCCTGGCGTTCATCGCCGCGCTGGTCGTGCACTACCTCTACGGCGGTGTGCGCCTCCAGGGCCAGGGCCAGCGCGCCACCCCCGCGGCGCGGGTGCACCTGTCGGTGCTGCTCGGCGGGTTCGTGCTGCTGAAGGCCGCGGCCTACTGGCTCGACCAGTACGGCCTGGTGTTCTCCAACCGCGGCTACGCGTTCGGCGCCGCCTACACCGATGTCAACGCCGTCCTCTACGCCAAGATCATCCTCGCGATGATCTCGGTCGTCTGCGCGGCGCTGTTCTTCGCCAACATCTACTTCAAGAACGCCATGGTGCCGTTCGCCAGCCTCGCGCTCCTGGTGCTGTCGTCGGTCCTGATCGGCGGGCTCTGGCCGCTGATCGTCCAGCAGTTCCAGGTGAGCCCGAACGAGCAGCGCGTCGAGCGCCCGTTCATCCAGCGCAACATCGAGGCGACGCGCGAGGCATACGACGTCGCCGATGTCGAGGTCGTCGACTACGACGCCCAGACCCAGCTCACCCCCGAGCAGCTGGCGGAGGAGGCCGCGACCATCCCCAGCGTCCGGCTGCTCGACCCCTCCGTGGTCTCCCAGACCTTCCAGCAGATGCAGCAGGTCCGCGGCTTCTACCAGTTCCCCGATGTGCTGGACGTCGACCGGTACCAGGACCCCGAGGGCAACAACGTCGACACCGTCGTCGCGGTTCGCGAACTGAGCGGACCGCCCGAGGACCAGAACAACTGGCTGACCCGGCACACCGTGTACACGCACGGGTTCGGCATCGTCGCGGCGGCCGGCAACCAGGTCGACACCGAGGGCCGGCCGGTCTTCACCGAGTACAACATCCCGCCCACCGGCGAGCTGTCGGAGGTCACCGGCGAGTACGAGCCGCGGATCTACTTCGGCCGCGAGGGCGCCGAATACGTGATCGTCAACGCGGAGCCCGAGTACGACTTCCCGCTCGGGGGCTCCACGGAGGACGTTCCCACCACCGAGGACGCAGCCGACCCGACCCCCTCCGCCTCGCCCGAGGCCGACAACGCCAACCCCCCGGCCAGTGGGGACCAGAGCGCCGAAGCCGACGCCGACGCCGAGCAGAGTCCCGACCCCGAGGCGAGCCCCGGAGCCGGCGCCGAGGCCGGCGAGGGCGACGCGAACAGCACGGGGCAGCAGACCAACCACTACGACGGCGACGGCGGGGTGCGGCTCAGCAGCTTCTTCGACCGCATCCTCTACGCCATCAAGTACCAAGAGATGGACATCCTGCTCAACAACGCCATCACGTCGGAGTCGCAGATCATCTACGATCGCGACCCCGTCCAGCGCGTCGAGCAGGTGGCCCCGTTCCTCACCACCGACAGCAGGCCCTACCCGGCCATCGTCGACGGCAAGGTCCAGTGGATCGTCGACGCCTACACGACCACCAACGGCTACCCCTACGCCAACCGCATCGACTTCGCCGACGCCACTGAGGACACGTTCACCCAGGGCAACAACACGGTCGACTCGCTGCCGGGCAACCAGGTCAACTACATCCGCAACTCGGTCAAGGCCACCGTTGACGCCTACGACGGCACGGTCACCCTGTACGGGTGGGACGAGGAGGACCCCGTCCTCCAGACGTGGTCCAAGGCGTTCCCCGGGATCATCACCGAGCGCGATGAGATCGACGCCGAGCTGCTGTCCCACCTGCGCTACCCGGACGACCTGGTGAAGGTGCAGCGGGAGATCCTGAGCCGCTACCACATCACCGACGCCGACGCCTTCTACGGCGGCCAGGACTTCTGGACCGTTCCCAACGACCCCACGAGCGAGGAGGGCGAGGGCGCCCGCCCCGAGCCGCCGTACCGGCAGACGATCCGGTTCCCCGGCGACGACCGGGCATCCTTCTCCGTGACCTCGACCTTCGTGCCGCGGGAGCGGGAGAACCTGGCGGCGTTCATGGCGGTCGACAGCGATCCGACCTCCGACAACTACGGCCAGTTGCGGGTGCTCAACCTGCCGCAGGACACGGTTGTCCTGGGGCCGGGCCAGGTGCAGTCGCAGTTCCAGGCCGACAGCAATATCCGCGACGTCCTCCTGCCCCTGCAGCAGAACGACCAGTCGCGGATCATCAATGGCAACCTGCTGACGCTGCCGTTCGCCGACGGCCTGCTGTACGTGGAGCCCCTCTACGTGCAGGCCGAGGGGAGCGACAGCTCCTATCCGCTGCTCCAGCAGGTCATGGTCGGGTTCGGCGAGGAGGTCGCCATCGGCGGCAACCTCCAAGAGGCGCTGAACAACCTCTTCGCGGGGGGTGAGGGCCCGCTCGACGAATCGGGTGACCAGCCGCCCGCCGAGAACGAGGGCGACGCCGGCGGCGATGCCGCGGGCGGCGACCTCGCCGACGCGCTGGCCGAGGCCGCGGACGCCTACCAGGAGGGGCAGGACGCCCTCCAGGAGGGCGACTTCACGGCCTACGACGAGGCCAACGACCGCCTCGCCGACGCGCTGGAGCGCGCCGAGCAGGCCGCGGGCGAGAGCTAGCGCCCAGGCCGCGTACCACCGCCGTGCGGCGGGGCACCGCCCCGCCGCACGGCACGCCCCGCGGCCCCGGTAAACGATTTGGTGTTACCGCCCCGGGGGCGCTAGTCTGAAGACACACCGACGCGGGGTGGAGCAGTTCGGTAGCTCGCTGGGCTCATAACCCAGAGGTCGCAGGTTCAAATCCTGTCCCCGCTACCAAAACGAAGAGGCCCGGTTTCCCGAAAAGGGAAACCGGGCCTTTTCCGTTCGGCGGTGCCGGCCGCGCCGGTGGGTCCGAGCTGGAGCGGACACGCCGCGGCGCCGTGCTCGGGCCGATTTGGTGCCGGGGCCGGATCGCGCTACTATAAAGACACACCGACGCGGGGTGGAGCAGTTCGGTAGCTCGCTGGGCTCATAACCCAGAGGTCGCAGGTTCAAATCCTGTCCCCGCTACCAAAACGAAGAGGCCCGGTTTCCTGAAAAGGAGACCGGGCCTCTTCCGTGTCTCCGTGATGTGCCGGGTCCGTGCGCGGCCCTTGGGCCGGGAGCGGCCCCTGTCACGCGGCCGGACGGTCAGACCGTCCGGCCCTCCACGATGCCGACCGTCCGGTCGGCCACCGCGGCCACATTGGGGTCGTGGGTGACCACCACGACCGCCGCCCCGCGGCTGCGCGCCTGGCCGAGCAGCTGCTCCATGATCATCTCGCTGCTGGCGGCGTCCAGGGCGCCCGTGGGCTCGTCGGCGAGGATGAGCGAGGGGTCGCGGCTCAGTGCCCGCGCGAGCGCCACACGCTGCTGCTCACCGCCGGAGAGCTGGTGCGGGTAGGAGGAGAGCCGGTGGCCCAGGCCGACCGCTGTCAGCAGCTCCTTGGCCACGGCGCGGCGGCGCACCAGCGGCACACCGCCCAGCACCATCGGCACCCCCACGTTGGCCAGCGCCGTACGCCGGTCGAGCAGGTGGAACTGCTGGAAGACGAACCCGATGCCCTCGTTGCGCAGCCGCGCCCGCCCGCCCTCGCGCAGCCGGGTCACGTCGACCCCGTCGAAGACGTGCTCGCCGGCGTCGGCCGTGTCGAGCAGGCCGAGCACGTTGAGGAGGGTGGACTTGCCCGACCCCGATTGGCCGACGATCGCGACCACCTCGCCGCGGCCCACCTCCATGGAGCAGTCGTCCAGGACCCGGAGCACCGCGCCCGAGACGGTGAACTCCCGGCGCAGCCCGCTCACCCGCAGCAGGCTGTCGGCGTGGCGGCCCCGGGCCAGGAGGCGCCCGGCGCGGGGGGAGGTGAAGGCCGACATCTCAGAAGCCCCCGTCCATCATCGGGCCGTCCTCGGCAGAGGCCCCGGACTCCGACGGGACGTCGAACTCCTCCTCCAGCGGAACCGGGTCCAGGACCTGGTCGTCGAGCGTCAGGCCGTCGGTGACCTCCACCATCGTGCCGTCGGAGACGCCCAGCTCCACCTCGCGCGGCTCCTCGGTGCCGTCCTCGCCGACCACGATGACCTCGCCCTGGTCGATGCTGCCGCGCAGGGCGGTCAGGGGCACCAGGAGCGCGTTCTCGGCCCGGCCGGTGACCACCGAGAGCTTGCCCTGCACACCGGGGAAGACCTGGAGCGAGTCGGGTACCCGGCAGTGCAGCTCGGCGGTCGCCTCCGCCCCGCCGTCGCTCTCGCCGCCCATCATGTAGGGGTCGCCGCCGGCCTCCTCGTCGTTCCCGCTCTGGGCGGTCTCCTCGCTGATCTCACCCAGCGACAGGAACTCGCACGCCTCGGCGGCGGGACCCTGGTCGATCTTGAGCATGATCTCGCGCGGGTCGTCGTAGAACCGGTAGAGGTCGTTGGGCGGGATGGCGGCGACCGCGCGGAACTCGTCCTGGGTGATCCGCGCGACCGCGGTCCCGGGCTCGACCGGGTCGCCCACGGCGAGGTCGTCGAGCCCGTCGACGGTGCCGGAGGCCGGTGCGGTCAGGGCCACCGATTCGGTCGCCGGGGCGCCGCCGCCTCCACCGTCCGCGTCGTCGCCCCCACCGGTCCCGCCGTCACCGGCGACGGTGACGGACACGATGGGCGCGCCCTCCTCCACCGCCTGGCCGTCGGCCACCCAGAGCCGGGAGACCTCGCCGGCCTCCTTCGGCTCCACCGCGGACGCCGCGTCGGCGCGCACGGTGGCGTCCAGGACCACCTGGGAGTCGATCTCGCCGCGTTCCACGGGGACCGGTGCGCTCTCGGTCACCAGCGCCGTACCGTCCTCGGGCATGAGGCCGTCGTCGCTCCCGCCGGTCGGCCCGCCGAGCAGCATGTAGCCCCCGCCCGCCAGCCCGGCGAGGACGGCCGGCACGACGCCGGCGATGATCCACTTCTTCACGCGATTCCGCTCCTATTCCCGCAGCCCGGCCACCACGGACGCCCTGAGCGCCCGCCAGGCGGGGATGACTCCGGCCAGCAGCCCGACGGCCGCGGCGCTGCCCAGGCCGACGAGCACGGCCTGGAAGGGTACGTACACCGCCACATCGGGCGGGAGAAAGTCGGTGGCCAGGGCGTCGGCCGCCGCCGCCAGCCCGTAGCAGGACGCCAGCGCGATCACCCCGGCCACCAGCGACACCACAACGGATTCGGTGACCACGGCGACGAACAGGGTCAGCCGGCTCGCGCCCAGCGCCCGGTAGGTCGCCAGCTCCCGGCGCCGCTCCCGGACGGTCACCAGGCCGACGTTGAGCACGCCGAGGAGCCCGGTGGTCAGGGTGACACCCGCGATGCCGAAGAGCCCGAGGGAGAGGTAGAACAGGAGCTGCTCGACCTCGTCGGCCCCGTCGACGCGGTAGACCGAGAGCGTCTCGGGGTCGTCCACCCCCCACCGCCAGGCGGCGGTGGCCAGGCGCGACCGGATCGCCTCCTCGTCGGCGTCCCCGGGGTCGACCCGCACGGCGTAGGTGAGCTGGGTGCCCGCGCCGCCCAGTTCGGTGCCGGGGTAGGCGATGTCGGCCGACGCCGGCGAGCGCAGCAGGTAGGCGCTGCTCCACCCGGAGTCCATGGCGGTGCCCTCGACCACTCCGACGATGCGGACGTCGCGCCACTCCGACGTGCCGATCTGGATGTCGGCGGAGTCGCCGATCTGGTCGGCCAGGACCTCGTTCACGACGAGTACGGGCGCCAGCGACGCGGTGTCCCCCTCGGTGAACCAGCGGCCCTCCCGCATGTTCAGGCGGCGGATGTCACCGAGTTCGGCGTCGACGACGGTCGTATCGACATCGGGGATCACCTGGTCGCCGGAGCGCACCACGACCGAGCCCGACGGGAAGCCGACGAGTGAGACCGCCTCGCCGCCCGCGCGGCGGAGGTCGGTCTCCAGGGCCTCGACGTCGGACACCTCGGCCATGAGATCGACCTGCATGGTCGCCGCGACACCGAAGTTCGCCTCCGTGTAGGAGGTGGCGAAGCGCTCCCCGGTGTCCCCGGCCGTGACGACGGTGATGAGCGCGCCGATCCCGACCACGATGCCCGCGCACGACAGGATCGTGCGGGAGACATTGGCGCGGGAGCCGGCGAAGGCCAGCACGATGCCGGCGATGAGGGAACGCAGCAAGCCGTCGGCCTTTCTGCATGGGGGGCAGGCGGCGCGTGGGGGATCCGCACACTGAAGACGTCATCGCATCGGCCGGCCGAAACGGTTCATTCTTCGTGCGGAGAAACGCGCATCCGCGAGTGTGGCGGGCCCAACGGCGGGGCGAACCGCCGATTCGACGGCTTTCCGCGACGGCGAACGGGGCGTTCGGCTCCGGGGCGCGCGGGCAGATGACGTCCGACCGCGACGGCGGGCGGCGGCGCACCTTCGACGGGGCGGACGGCCCCGGCCCGGCCGCGGGGCCCTGCTGCCGGGCCGGGGCCAGGGGCGGGACCGGGGCGGCAGCGGGAGGATCCGGCGGACGCGGGACGGGGCGGGCTGACAGGGACGGACGCGGGCGCGGCGGTCAGCCGATGCGGAAGCCGTCGCAGGAGATGAAGGCGGAGTCGGAGTCCCCGCTCGTCCAGATGACCGTGTAGGTGCCCTCGCCCGGTTCCCCGGGCGCGGCCTCGAACCCGGACGGGAACGCCAGTTGCGCCCACCCGTCGCCGGCGGCGGTCGTGGCGGCGTCGTAGCGGTCGCCGTCGGGGGTGACCACCTGCGCGCTCACCGCGGTCTCGCCGGAGCCCTCGGTGTCGCGGAGCCGGAGGTCGGCGTCCTCGCCGGCCGGGACCTCCTCGCGCGGGGCGGAGGTCTCCCAGGCGCCGGGGGCATCGCCTTGGAGTAGCGGGGCGCAGGCGACGGTGTCGGGGTCGAAGGCCAGCTCGGTGAGGTCGGCCTCGGCGGCGCCCGGGGACGCCTCGGGCGCGATCATCGCCTCCAGCTCGCTCTGCGACGGCCCGGTGTCGCCGCCGCAGGCGGTGACCAGCAGAGACCCGGCCAGGGCCGCGGGGAGCAGGAGGAAACGGGGGAGGTGCGGGAGATCGGACACGTGCGGCACCTTACTACGGGTTCCGTGGATCCGTTCGCGAAACCTCCGTTCCGTGTGGAGACCGGTCACGTGAGCCGCAACGGGGTGGGGCCGCCGTTGAGCCAGGTGAGCACCTGGCTGTGCAGCGCCCCATTGGTGCACACCAGCGAGCCGCCGTCGGTGAAGTCCTGTCCGCGCAGGTCGGTGGCCCGTCCGCCCGCCTCTTCCAGGATCACCGAGAGCGGGGCGGCGTCCCACAGCGACAGCTCGGGCTCAGCGGAGATGTCCACGGCCCCCTCCGCCACCATGACGTGGGACCAGAAGTCGCCGTAGGCGCGCGTCCGCCAGACCGCGCGGGTGAGGCCGAGGAAGGAGTCGAGCCGCTGCTGCTGCTCCCACTCCGACAGCTCGGAGAACGACAGGGAGGCGTCGCCCAGCTCCGTGACCCGCGAGACCGCGCAGCGGCTGGCCTTGGTCAGGCTGCGCCCGGTCCAGCTGCCGCTGCCCTTCGACGCCCACCAGCGGCGGGTCAGAGCGGGGGCCGAGACCACCCCCAGGACGGGGCGGTCGTGCTCCAGCAGGGCGATGAGGGTGGCCCAGACGGGCACACCCCGCACGTAGTTCTTGGTGCCGTCGATGGGGTCCACGACCCACACGCGGTGGCTGTTGCCCGTCTTTCCGTACTCCTCGCCCAGGACCGCATCGCGGGGGCGGGCACGGGAGAGGACGCCGCGCAGCGTCTCCTCGACGGATCGGTCGGCCTCGGTGACAGGGGTGAGATCCGGTTTGGTGTCGACCTTGAGATCGAGTGCCCGGAAGTGCTTGAGGGAGATGTCGTCGGCCGCGTCGGCGAGGACGTGGGCGAGACGCAGATCATCGTCAAAGGACGCCATGGCCGGTAACGCTACCTTCCCGCGTCCCGGGGCGAGCCGACGGCACTCCCGCGTGACCAGAGTGTTAGCCGCGGGGCGTGGCACTATGGGGCCCATGACACCCGGGAGCCCGCGGCCCGCACCCCGTGCCGCCGCTGCCCGCACCCCTGAGACCGGCCCGGGCGGGACGGCGTCCCCGGAGGCGACGGCCGGCCCGGGTGGAGCAGAGCCCCCGACCGCGACGGCCGCCCCGGGCGAGGCGGCCGGCTCCGACGGCGCGGCCGCCGGCGGAGGTGTGCGCGGCCGGCTCATCGACGCCGCCTATACCGGCGTCGTGGCCGGGCACTGGTCCCGGATGCGCATGGCCGACATCGCCGCGGACGCGGGGGTCTCCCGGCAGACCCTCTACAACGAGTTCGGCAGCAAGGAAGGGCTGCTGCAGGCGGTCGTGGTCCGCGAGGCGAACGGGTTCCTCGACGGTGTCATGGACATCCTCACGGGCCATGACGACCACGTGCCGGGCGCGGTGGGAGCCGCGACGCGCTGGACCCTGCGCGCCACGGCCGGCAACCCGCTCTGGCGCGCGATCATCACCGGCGACGCCGCGATGCTGCCCGTGCTCACCACCCGCGCCGAGCCCCTCCACGTCGAACTGGGCAAGCGGATGACCGGCCACCTCCGCGCCACCCACCCCGATCTCGGGGGCCATGCTGAGGCCATCGCCGAGGTCGCCCTGCGGCTCACCATGTCCTACATCCTCCTCCCCACCGACCCCGACCAGGCCGCCGACCGGGTCGAGATGGCCGTGAGCGGCATGTTCCGCACGGTCGCGGACCGCACCGGTGGGCTTTAGGGCGCGCCACGCCGGGGGCGGACCGCTCATCGCGTGCGCGCCGGGGGAGACTGGGTTCCCGTGACCTCTTCATCTTCCGTGCCCTCAGCCGCATCGCCGTCCACCGCGCCCGCGGACGGCCGCTACCCGTCGCCGGAGCCGCCGGCGTTCCTGTTCGACCTGGACGGGACGCTGATCGACAGCGTCTACCAGCACGTGATCGCATGGCGTGCCGCCCTGTCCCGGATGGGCATCGACCTCGCCGTGTGGCGCATCCACCGGCGTATCGGCATGAGCGGCGGCCTGTTCGTCTCGGCCCTGATGCGCGAGACCGGGCGGCGGCTGACGGCCGGACAGGTCGAGGAGCTCCAGGCGGCGCACGCCGAGGAGTTCCTGCGGCAGCACGACACCGTCCGGCCGCTGCCGGGCGCCGCCGAGCTCCTCCGCCATCTCACCGAGCGCGGGGTGAAGTGGGCCATCGCCACCAGCGGCCGCCGCCGGACCGCGGGCCGCTCGCTGGAGCTGCTGGGGCTGCCCGCCGACACCCCCATGATCACCCGCGACCTGGTCCGGCACGCCAAGCCCGACCCCGACCTGTTCCTCGCGGCGGCGGCCCATCTCGGCGTCGACCCGAGCCAGGCGATGGTGGTCGGCGACAGCGTCTGGGACCTCCTGGCCGCCCGCAGGGCCGGGGCGCTCGGCGTGGGCGTGCTCTCGGGCGGCTACGGGCGCGACGAGCTGGAACGCACCGGCGCCTTCCGCGTCTACACCGACGTCGGCGACATGCTCGACCGCCTGGACGAACTGGGCGTCCGCGGCGCCGGCGACCTGGACCGGTGAACCGGGACATCCGGTGCACGCTCCCCGGGGCGTGCGCCGGACCGGCCGCACCCGCCCGCGGGGAGCGCGGCCGGGGACGCACCCCGGCCCGAGGCGGCCCGGGCCGGCGGCGTGCGGCGGGTCGGGGGCGCCGGCGGCGGATGTGCGGCGGGCCGGGGGTGACGCGGGGCGCTCGCTCTGCTTCCATGAACCCATGCCCGCTGGCGAACCGCTCCGGCTCCTCAGCCTGCTGAGCGCTCCTGAACGGCTGCGGATCTTCTCCGCCGTGGTGCTCGGGGCCACGACCACCGACGACGCCGCCGAGCGCGCCGGCATCCCGGTGCGTGAGGCTCTGCGATGCCTGGGCCGCCTGGAACGGGGCGGCCTGGTGGAGCGCCGCGGCGCGCGCTGGGCGGCCAGACCCGATGTCCTGGGCGACGCGGTGGCCGCCGCGTCCGCCCCCGATCCGTCGGACCTCGCCGAGGAGGACGGCGACGAGGCGGACTCGGCGGTGGCCGCGTTCACCCGCGACGGGCACATCGTGGCGCTTCCGGTCCGGCGGTCCGAGCGGCTGGTCCTGCTCGACCACGTGGCGCGCGCCTTCGAGCCCGGCGTCCGCTACGCCGAAGCGGAGGTCAACGCCGTCCTCCGGTCCATCTCCACCGACCACGCCACGCTCCGCCGCTCCCTGGTCGACGAGGGCTTCCTCGACCGCGACACCGGCCACTACTGGCGCTGCGGCGGCACAGTGGACGTGTGAGCCCCGGGCCGCGCGGGACGGGGCCGCGTCGGGTCCGGGCCCGGTGCGCCGCGGCGCGCGGTGCCGGGGATCGGTGCAGTCGCGCGAACCGGGGGTTCCCGGCCGGCTTCGCGGGAAGCGTGGGATCGCCGCTGCGGGGCGGCGGGTTCCGGTGGATGCCGCGGTGCGTCCGTCGGCCGCATGCGTCCGTGCGTGCGGCCGGGCAGCGTTGTGCCGGGACGGTGGGTGGGGGGCGATCCTTTGTCGGGTGTCCGTTGCGACGTATTCTGATGTCGTATGTCCGGTCCGACGCGTTTCCTGCGCATGGTGTTGATCTCCATGTCGCTCACGAGCACCGATGACGGCCTGTGTTGCCGCCGGTGCCGCTGTCGCGTGCGCTGATGCGGTCCGCCGGCCGCTGACCGCCGGCCTCACTCTTTTTCCTCCCGTGCCGCTGACACCGTCGTCGCGGCACCCTTCCCGGCCCTGTTCACGTGTGCGACCGGGCCCGCCCTCGGCGCGGCACCCGGCCCGGGGCGGGCCCGGCCCCCCGGAACGGCCGGCCACCGTCCCGAAGGCGCCATCCCGCACACGCCCACCATCGCCTGAACACGCCCACCATCGCCTGAACACGCCCACCATCGCCCGAACACGCACACCTTCTCCCGGCCGCCGCCGGGAGGTGTCCCCGCAAGGAGATCACCGTGACGGCACCCGCCACGCCCCCCGATACCACCGGTGTCCCCGGAACGGCACCGCCCGCCTCGCTGGCGGCGCGCCTGCTGTTCCACAACGCCCTTTCCGCCCCGCCGCCCGTCGCCCCCCGGCCGGAGCCGGTCCGCTGGGTGCCCCTGGCCGTCGCGCTCGCCGGCCTCGCCGCGCTCGCCGCCTTCGTCGGCGCCCAGCACGGCACCCGCCAGGCGGTCCTGCTGCTGCTGGGCGGCGGGCTCGGGCTGGCGCTCTTCCACTCCCGGTTCGGGTTCACCTCGGCCTGGCGGCAGCTCGTCGCGGTCGGCAACGGCTCCGGGCTGCGCGCCCACGCCCTGCTGCTCGGCGCCACCGCAACCCTGTTCGCGCTGGTCATCGGTACGGGAACGGGCCTGTTCGGCAGTGTCCCCGCGCCCTCGGCCGGGCCGATCGGCATCGCGCTGTTCCTCGGCGCGTTCCTCTTCGGGATCGGCATGCAGCTGGGCGGGGCCTGCGCCTCCGGCACGCTGTTCGCCGTGGGCTCGGGCCAGTCCGCCATCCTGGTCACGCTGGGCGGCTTCATCGCCGGATCGGTCATCTACAGTGCCGCCTGGCCCCTCGTGGCCGACCTGCCGGCACTGCCCCCGTTCCTGCTCGCCGACCACGTGGGCTGGGGCGGGTCCTGGGCGATCACCGTCGCCCTGCTCGCCGCGCTGGTGGTCGGCACCCGCGTCGTGCAGAACCGGCGCACCCCGCCGCCCGTGGGAGCGGTGCCCAGCGCCTCCGGCGCCGCCCGTATCCTGCGCGGCAGCTGGCCGATGCTGGTGGGCGCGCTCGTCCTCGCCGTCCTGGGCGCGGCGGTGCTGCTGGTCTCCGGCGGCGCCTGGGGGATCACCAGCGCGTTCAACCTGTGGGGCGCGAAGTTCCTCCAGCTCATCGGCCTGCACCCCGAGACATGGGCGTTCTGGCGGCAGCCCGACCAGGCGGCGCAGCTCGCCGGGCCGGTCCTCGCCGACAAGAACAGCCTGACCGACATCGGCATCATCCTCGGCGCGGCCATCGCCGCGGCGGCGGCCGGAGCCTGGAAGCTGCACACCGGGCTGCGCTGGAACACCGTGGCCGCCGGCATCGTCGGCGGGATCCTGATGGGGATCGGGGCCCGGCTCGCGGGCGGCTGCAACATCGGCGCCTACCTGGCGGGCATCGCCTCGGGCAGCCTGCACGGCTGGCTCTGGGCCGTCGCGGCGATCGCCGGGACCTGGGTCGGGCTGCACGCCCGGTCGCTGTTCGGCCTGGCCAACCCGAAGCCCGGCGACAGCGTCTGCTGATCCGATTCCGGTCGTCCTGCGCCCGGCCGGTCCCCGGCCGGTCCCCGGCCGGGCTCCCCTCCGGGCGCGTCGCGGCCGGCCGCTCCCGGCGGACCGTTCCTAGGGTGCTTCGGGCTGGGGCGACGGCTCCGGGTGGTCGTCGCCCTCGCGGCTGCTGAGGAGGCGGCGCAGGGAGGCCACGCGAGCGGGGTCCAGGCGGCCTTCGGCGAGCCAGACGTCCAGGGCGCAGCCGGGGGTGCCCGCCGTATGCGGGCAGCCCGGCGGGCACTCGGCGACGGCGTCGTCCAGTTCGGGGAAGCCCGCCACGACGTCGCCGGGGCTGATGTGCGCCAGGCCGAAGCTGCGCACCCCGGGGGTGTCGACGATCCAGCCGCCCTCCACCGGCAGCGCGACGGCCGAGGTCGAGGTGTGCCGGCCGCGCCCCGTGACCGGGTTGACGTGCCCCACCGCGCGCTCGGCCGCGGGCACCAGCAGGTTCACCAGGGTCGACTTGCCGACGCCGGACGAGCCCACCAGGACGCTCACCCGGCCCGACAGCCGCTCGACCAGCGGCCCGAGGTCACCGTCGCGGCGGGTGACCACCGAGCGCAGGTGCAGCGCCGAGTAGGTGTCGAGCAGGTCGCCGGGGTCGCCGAGGTCGGCTTTCGTCAGGCAGAGCAGGGGTTCCAGCCCGGCGTCGTAGGCCGCGACCAGGCAGCGGTCGATGAAGCGCGGCTGCGGGTCGGGGTCGGCCAGGGCGCACACGATGACGAGCTGGTCGGCGTTGGCGACGATGACGCGCTCGACGGGGTCGGTGTCGTCGGCCGTACGCCGCAGGACCGAGGCACGTTCCTCGACCCGCACCACGCGTGCCAGCGTGTCGGGGCGCCCCGAGAGGTCGCCGACCAGCGCGACCCGGTCGCCCACCACGATGCTGCCCCGGCCCAGCTCGCGCGCCTTCATCGCGACCACCGGACGGTCGCCCACCAGGCACCGGTAGCGGCCGCGGTCGACCGCGGTGACGAACCCCTCGACCGCGTCCTCGTGCTTGGGGCGGGTCCGGGTACGCGGGCGCGATCCGCCGCGCGCGCGGACCCGCACGTCGTCCTCGTCGATGTAGCGCCGTCCGCGGGTCATGGGGCCGCCCCCTCGGCCGGCCGGCACCGTGGCGCGGGTGCCCGCCCGGACACCGTCGCGGGACCGGTGGCGGCGCCGGGGCGCGCGGCGCGGGTCATGCCACGGCCTTCGCCCAGAGGGCGGGGAAGTCCGGCAGGGTCTTGCCGGTGGTCGCGATGTTCTCCACCTCCACTCCGGGCACCGCGAGGCCGATCACCGCTCCGGACGTGGCCATCCGGTGGTCGTCGTAGCTGTGGAACACACCGCCGCGCAGGGTGCTCGGCCGGATCGCCAGGCCGTCGGGAAGTTCCTCGGCGTCACCGCCGAGGCGGTTGATCTCACGGACCAGGGCGGCGATCCGGTCGGTCTCGTGGCGCCGCAGGTGCGCGATGCCGGTGAGGCGCGACGGGGAGCCCGCGAGCGCGGCGACCGCGGCGATGGTCGGGGTCAGCTCGCCCACCTGCCGGAGGTCGGCCGTGATCCCGCGGATGTCGCCGGTGCCGCGCACGGTCAGTCCCTCGGCCCCGAGGGTGACCTCGCCCCCCATATCGGCGAACAGCCCCCGCAGCGCGTCGCCCGGCTGCGTGGTGTGCTCCGGCCACCCGGAGACGGTCACCCGCCCGCCCGTGACCAGCGCCGCGGCCAGGAACGGAGCGGCGTTGGAGAGGTCGGGCTCGACGACGACCTCGCCGGCCTCGACCGGCCCCGGCGCCACCCGCCACACGTCGGGGGTGGCGGTGTCGACGTCGACCCCCGCCGCGCGCAGCATGGCGGCGGTCATGTCCAGGTGCGGCTGCGAGGGGACCGGGGGCCCGGAGTGCCGGACCTCGACGCCCTCGGTGAAGCGGGCCCCGCTGAGCAGCAGTGCCGAGATGAACTGGGAGGAGCCCGAGGCGTCGACGGTGACCGTGCCGCCGCGGACCTCGCCGGTGCCGCGGACGACCAGCGGCAGCGCGCCCCGCCCGGCGTCGTCGATGCCGGCGCCCAGCGCGCGCAGGGCGTCGAGCAGCGGGCCGACGGGCCGTTCGCGCGCCCGGGGGTCGCCGTCGAAGCGCACCTCTCCGTCGGCCAGCGCGGCAACCGGCGGCACGAAGCGCATGACGGTCCCGGCGTTGCCGACGTCGACGGCGGCCGGGCCGTGCGGCGGAGCGGGGGTGACCACCCAGTCGGCGCCGGAGTCGGTGATACCGATGCCCAGCGAGCGCAGCGCCGCCGCCATGAGGTCGGTGTCGCGGCTGCGCAGTGGGGCGCGCACCACACTCGGTGTCGCCGACAGCGCCGCGATGATCAGGGCGCGGTTGGTCATCGACTTCGAGCCGGGCAGGCTCACGGTGGCGTCGACGGGTCCGGCGGCCGCCGGAGCCGGCCAGTGCGGTGCGGAATTCTGCATGGTCCAAGGTTATCCGTCCACCGTGCGGGGGCCGTCGGAAACGCAGCAGGGCGGGTAGGCGAACCTGGAGGCGGGTGGCCCGCAGCGGGGCGGGCCCGAGACGACGGGGGTGACCGCGATGGCCGACAAGGCACACCGCTACGAGGTCCGCACGCGCTGGACGGGCAACACCGGATCGGGGACCGCGACGTACCGGGGCTACGGCCGCGACCACGACGTCGAGGCCGACGGGCGCCCCCTGCTCCGGGGATCGGCCGACTCCGCCTTCCGGGGCGACCCCGAGCGGTGGAATCCCGAGGACCTGCTCGTGGCCGCGCTCAGCGAGTGCCACATGCTGTCCTTCCTGTCGCTCTCGGTGGCGGCCGGGGTCAACGTGGTCGCCTACGAGGACACCGCCACGGCGGAGATGGTGACGCACGCCGATTCGTCGGGGGAGTTCACCGAGGCCGTCCTGCACCCGGTCGTGACCGTCGCTGAGGAGGGCATGGTCGAGGCGGCCCGCGTGCTGCACGCGAAGGCCCACGAGAAGTGCTTCATCGCCCGCTCCGTGGCCTTCCCGGTGCGCAACGAGCCGGTCGTCCGGGCCGCCGCCGGGACCCCGGAGGCGTGACGGCGGGCCGGACCCGCCGGCCGGCGGGTCCGGCCCGCGCCGTGCGTCGCCAGAGGGCCGGGGCCCGGGCCCGGGCCGGTGGAGGCGTCACCGGCAGGGCCTAGTCTGGGCGCCATGTGCGGTCGGTACGCGCAGGCGCGCAATCAGCATGAGCTGCAATTGGCCTTCGACTTCCCCGAAGCCGATCCGGAGGCCGGCCCGGCACCCGGCGGCGGAACCCGGGCCTGGCCGCCGCTGGAAGAGCTGGCGCCCCACTACAACATCGCCCCCGGCGCCTCGGTCTACGCGGTCGTGGGCACCCCGCCCGCGCGGGCCGGCGGCGGTGCGCGCGGCCCGCAGGCCCTGAGCACCCTGCGCTGGGGCCTGATCCCGTCGTGGGCCAAGGACGCCGCTGTCGGCTACAAGATGATCAACGCCCGCGCCGAGACCGTCGCCGAGAAACCGGCCTTCCGCGCCGCGTTCGCGCGCCGCCGCTGCCTGCTGCCCGCCGACGCCTACTACGAATGGCAGCTGCTGCACGGCGGTACGCGCGCCGCCGAGCCCGGCACCTCGCCCGCCACCGACCCCGGCCACAAGCGCCGCAAGGCCGGATCCAAGAAGCTCCCGTTCTCCATCGCCTACAGCGACGGCGCTCCGCTGGCGCTGGCCGGCATCTTCGAGCGCTGGCGCGATCCCGGCCGGCCCGATGACGACCCCGCCGCGTGGGTGTGGTCCTGCGCGGTGATCACCACGGCCGCGGCGGGCGGGCTGGAGGCGCTCCACGAGCGCATGCCCGTCGTGGTGCCGCGCGGGGCGTGGGACGCCTGGCTCGACCCCGCGTCGGGGCCGGCCGACCTCATGCACATCCTCGACGCGACGCCGGTGGCCGACTTCGCCGTCCAGAGGGTGGGCCCCGACGTCAACAGCGTGCGCAACAACGGCCCCCACCTGCTGGAACCCGTTGCCGATGAGCCCGGACCCGAGCCCGCCACCCTGTTCTGACCCGTTCCGGCCCGCGATCGCCGGAGCCACCGCGGGCCGCCCCCGGGGTGGATCGCGCCCGGGGCGTCCGGGTAGGGTGGCCCCGGTCATATGACGGCGGGCCCGTCCGCGGACCCGCGCGGCGCCGTGACGACGGCGCAGGCACGACTGCCAGAGACCGACAATTCCATAGCACGGGAGCTCGCGCCTTGGCGGGCTGAGAGGGCGGCTGTCCCCTGAAGGGGCCGGTGCCGCCGACCGCAGAACCTGTTCGGGTAATTCCGGCGTAGGGAGGCGTGCCTTGACGGCACTCGACGATCGCGATGTCCACCCCTCGGTGACCACCGGCCCCATCATGGGCTCGGAAAAGGTGCACCTCGAAGTCGGCGACACGGCGTCCGGCCGGACGCTCCGGGTCCCGCAGCGGCGGGTGCGACTCAGCAACGGCGGCCACATCGACCTGTACGACACATCCGGCCCCTATACCGATTCCGCGGCGACCATCGACGTGCACGCCGGCCTGCCCCGGCTGCGCGAGGAGTGGGTGCGCGACCGCGCGCCCGTCGGCGGCGCGGTCACCCAGTCGGCCTATGCCAAGGCCGGCATCACGACACCTGAGATGCGGTTCATCGCCGCGCGCGAGGGTGTCGACCCCGAGTTCGTGCGCTCCGAGGTGGCGATCGGGCGCGCGGTGATCCCGCTGAACCGCCGCCACCCGGAGGCCGAGCCGATGATCATCGGCAAGAACTTCCTGGTGAAGGTGAACGCCAACATCGGCAACTCCGCCGTCACCTCCTCGGTGGCCGAGGAGGTCGAGAAGCTGGTGTGGGCGACCCGCTGGGGCGCCGACACCGTCATGGACCTGTCCACCGGCAAGCGGATCCACGAGACGCGCGAGTGGATCGTGCGCAACTCGCCGGTGCCCATCGGTACGGTGCCGATCTATCAGGCCCTGGAGAAGGTCGGCGGCGACCCCGCCCGGCTCTCCTGGGAGGTCTACCGCGACACGGTGGTGGAACAGGCCGAGCAGGGCGTCGACTACATGACGGTGCACGCGGGGGTGCTGCTGCGGTACGTGCCGCTCACCGCCCGGCGCACCACCGGGATCGTCTCGCGCGGCGGGTCGATCATGGCGGCGTGGTGCCTGGCCCACCACGAGGAGAGCTTCCTCTACACCCGGTTCGAGGAACTGTGCGAGATCTTCCGTTCCTACGACATCACGTTCTCGCTGGGCGACGGCCTGCGACCGGGGTCGATCGCCGACGCCAACGACGAGGCGCAGTTCGCCGAGCTGCGCACCCTGGGCGAGCTGACGCACATCGCCCGCGGCCACGACGTGCAGGTGATGATCGAAGGGCCGGGGCACGTCCCGCTGCACAAGATCGCCGAGAACGTGCGGCTGGAGGAGGAGCTGTGCGGTGAGGCCCCGTTCTACACCCTGGGCCCGCTGGCGACCGACATCGCGCCCGGCTACGACCACATCACCTCCGCCATCGGGGCGGCGCAGATCGCCTGGCACGGCACCGCGATGCTCTGCTATGTCACGCCCAAGGAGCACCTGGGGCTGCCCGACCGCGACGACGTGAAGACCGGTGTGATCACCTACAAGCTCGCCGCCCATTCCGCCGATCTCGCCAAGGGCCACCCGAGGGCCCAGGAGTGGGACGACACGCTGTCGCAGGCGCGCTTCGAGTTCCGCTGGCAGGACCAGTTCCACCTGGCGCTGGACCCGGAGACCGCCCAGTCGTTCCACGACGAGACCCTGCCGGCCGAGCCGGCCAAGACGGCGCACTTCTGCTCGATGTGCGGGCCCAAGTTCTGCTCGATGAAGATCTCGCAGGACGTCCGCCGGTACGCCGAGGAGAACGGCCTGTCGACGGTCGCCGCGATCGAGAAGGGCATGCGCGACAAGTCCGCGGAGTTCGCCGACCACGGCAACCGGGTGTATCTGCCGCTCGCCGACGACGCCTGACGAGCGGCCGCGAAACCCCTGACACCCACCGGGCCCCACGGGCCCGGTGGGTGTCAGGGCCACCGGAGGAGCTAGCCGGCCGCGGCGGGCTTGCGGGCGCTGGCGAGGAGGTGCACGCCCACGTAGTCGTCGGATTCGGAGGCTTTCAGCTCCATCTCGACCAGGCGGGCGAGGACGTGGGGGTCGCCGGGCACCATCATCTCCACGGTGGAGGCCGAGAGCACCGTGCGCGGCCGGATCCATTCTAGTTCGAGCCCGACGTCGGTCAGCAGCTCGGACAGCTGTTCGGCGGTGAAGCACCGGGTGATGGAGCCGTCGGGCCAGGGGACCAGCAGCACATCGGCGCTGGGCGCGAAGCTCAGCTCCGGCCAGCAGTCCTGTTCGGCCAGCAGCGCCATGCCGAGGACGACGGAGTCGACGCACAGCAGCGTGCGGCCGCCGGGCCGCAGCACCCGGGCGATCTCGGTGAGCGACGCCTCGGTGGCCAGATGCCGTGACAGCACGCGGTTGTCGGCGATCACGCCGTCGAACACGCCGGTGGCGAATCCGGTCAGGAACGTGGAGTCGCCGACCACCCGGCGCAGCCGTCCCGGCGGGAGCCGGCGGGCGGCCGGGGCGTGGCCGTTGACCAGGGTCAGCGGCGGCCGCAGGGCGAGGTCGGACGACGGCAGCAGGGTGACGACGTCGTGCCCGGAGGCCACCGCGCGCTGGGCGCCGCGGAAGTCGGGGCTCGACAGGTCCAGGATGCGCCCGGGCTGCTCGGGCAGCCACCGGGCGAGCTGGGCGTCGGCCACCGCCCAGTAGAAGCGCCAGTAGGCCGAGAGCGAGTCGGTGGTGGCGAACTGCTCGGCCGGGGATCTGGAGCGCCGGGGGTCGCCGTCGACGGGCGCGGACGCCGACGGACCGGACGCGGAACTGGCGGACGGTCGCACGCACGCTCCTCTCCCACGTCTTTGCTGACGGTTTTACCCGTACTCTCGCGGGCCTCACCTATCCGGACCGCGGAAAACGAAAGTTCCGCAGCGGGACCGGCCGCGGCCGCCCCCGGAATCAGGGCGGGCCCCCGGTTGTTGGCACGTGCATCACCGCCCCGACGGACGGCGGGTGCCCGCGTCATCGGCACCGCGATCGCCCACCGGGCAGCCGAGGAAGAGAGTAAAGGCAGGTCAATGCCGGTCGCTACTGCGAGCTTGCCGGACACCCGCCCCGGTGCGGCCCCGCCGGGCGCGGAAGCGTCGCCTGTTTCCGCTGAGTCGCTTCGTGAGGCTACGGTGGCCTCACGGGAGACCAGTACAAGGAGGCAGGCCGGCTTGAATCAGGGCCAAGAGACAGTCGACGAGCGCGGGGCGCGGTTCGAACGGGACGTGCTGCCGTTCTTGGACCAGCTGTACTCGGCCGCGCTGCGGATGACCCGCAACCCGTCGGACGCCGAGGACCTCGTCCAGGAGACGTTCGCCAAGGCGTTCGGTTCGTTCCACCAGTTCAAGGAGGGGACGAACCTCAAGGCGTGGTTGTACCGCATCCTGACGAACACGTTCATCAACTCCTACCGCAAGAAGCAGCGCGAGCCGAA
This sequence comes from Nocardiopsis mangrovi, assembly GCF_042653925.1. NCBI lineage: Bacteria > Bacillati > Actinomycetota > Actinomycetes > Streptosporangiales > Nocardiopsidaceae > Nocardiopsis > Nocardiopsis mangrovi. The sequence goes on along the minus strand of NZ_JBHSFQ010000001.1, from coordinate 200,838 downwards.
GCAGGCCGGGACCGAGAGCGTTGAGGACTGGCAGCTGGCGCAGGCGGCGTCCCACTCGTCGTCGGGGCTGAAGTCGGCTGAGGCCGAGGCGCTGGAGCACCTTCCCGACAGCGATGTGAAGCGCGCCCTCCAAGAGCTGCCGGAGGACTTCCGGATGGCGGTGTACCTCGCCGACGTCGAGGGGTTCGCCTACAAGGAAGTGGCCGAGATCATGGACACCCCCATCGGGACCGTGATGTCGCGGCTGCACCGCGGTAGACGCCAGCTCCGCTCGCTGCTGGAGGAGTACGCGGTGGACCGCGGCATCCTCCAGGGCGGCGATCGCGCGTCCTTGGCAATGGGGGCGTCCAACGGTGGGGCAACGCGGAGGGATCGACGATGAACTGCGGAGGAACGCACGCCACGCCGTGCAGCGAGATTCTCGCGAGGGTGTACTCCTACATCGACGGCGAGCTGGGCGAGGACAACTGCCACGAGATCCGCCTGCACCTCGACGAGTGCGGCTCGTGCCTGGCGGAGTACGGCCTGGAAGAGGCCGTGAAGAAGCTGGTGGCCAAGCACTGCGGCTGCGATCCGGTTCCGGGGGACCTCCGCGGCAAGGTCCTGCACCGGTTGGAGCTGGCCCGCGCCGATCAGGAGTTGCGGGAGGCGGGGGCCGACTGAGCGGCCCGTTCTTCCCCTGAGCATCAGGGAAAACGGAAAAAACCGTCAATGACAGCATTATCGTCATTGCGGTCATCTCACGCAGAAGGCGATCGAAGGCGGCTGTCATCCATATGACCGCCGCCTTCGTCATTTCCGACGAATCACTGCAAATCGGATAGAGGCTCGCGATCGCGTCCGGTTTTCGGACGCGGGCCGTCCGGATGGCGGGCCGGGGGGCCGGGCGGGCGACACGCCCGGAGGTCGCGGATATTTCGCCGGGAGCCGATCAGGGGAGGTGTGCGCCCGATACCGCGCAACCCGGTCACGATTCGTTACTCTGGGTCATCGTGCCAGCTCGTGACTGCGGCCGCATTGCCGCGAATTACACGTAGCGCCTGGTGTTCCCCGGCTCGCCGGGTTTTGGAATGATGATTGCGCAGCGTCACACCGGCGGCTACGAATAGGGATAGTATTTCCACTATTTGAAACAAACTAGAACTCGGTTCCTCACGTTTGGCTCACGGTGTCGACGCGGTAAATCGGACGCCCTCCGGTGGCCGTTAAACTGGCCGCCATATCCACCGTATGGGGTAATTCGCGTGCCGTCTCCCAGGGGAGCGGTAGAAGGCGGCGGCGAATCAGGAGAGGGAGTTGCACCGTGGGATTGCTGATCGCGAAAGTGAGCTACCTGGTAATCGTCGTGAGCTGGCTCGTGCCGGATCTCAACGGGTGGTCCTGGTGGTAGAACGGAATCGATGAAATCATGACAGTTCGGTCGGCTTGGGGGCGGGAGGTACCGGGAATTGCGTGCGCTTCCGGGAGCGGCACGGTTGTTCGTCGGCCTCGTCGTCGTCTGCGCCATCGCCGTGGTGGTCGCGGGCCCCTATGACGGGATCGACCCCGCCACGCTGGTCCTCCTCGCGCTGCTGTTCGTGATCGCCGAGTCCATCAGCACGATGATGGACAGCGGCCGGGCCGGGATCTCCCCCAGTTCCTCCGCCTCGCTCGCCGCCGTCGTGCTGGTCGGCCCCGTGGGCGCCGCGCTGGTGGGGTTCGTCGCCTGCCTCCTCGTCTTCCGCAGACAGAGCTTCGTCAAGCGGGTCTTCAACGGTGCGCAGTTCGGGCTCGCCGGCTATGCCTCCGGCCTGGCATTCCAGGCTCTGGGCGGCGGCATCGGGATTCCCATGCGCACCGACTTCCCCTGGATCGTGCTGCCGTTCACCGTCGCGATCCTCGTCCACACGCTCGTCAACAGCGCGCTCATGGCCGGACTGATGTGGTGCCTGGGCGTCATCCGGCTCCAGCGCCCGCGCCGCGTCCGGTGGCGCCCGCTGGCCGTCCTGGAGCTGTCGTCGATCGGCTACGGCATGCTCGGCCTGTTCATCGCCGCCATCTGGGGGGTCGTCGGGGCCTTCGCCGTGGTCCTCGTCCTGCTGCCGCTGTTCATCGCGCGCTGGGCCTTCGACCAGTACGTGGCCGAGCAGCGGGCCCACGACGCCACCCTGGCCACGCTGTGCCAGGCCGTCGAGACCAAGGACTACTACACCCGCGGGCACTGCATGCGGGTCTCCAAGGCCAGCGGGATGATCGCGCAGGAGATGGGCATGCACGCCGAACGCGTGCAGACCATCCGCTACGCCGGCATGCTGCACGACGTCGGCAAGCTCGGCGTGCCCACCAAGGTGCTGCAGAAGTCCGGCCGGCTCACCGAGGAGGAGTTCGCGGCCATCCAGCTGCACCCGATGCGCGGGTACGAGATCGTGCGCGAGATCGGCTTCCTCGACGAAGCGCTCGCCGGGATCATGCACCACCATGAGCGCATGGACGGCCGCGGGTACCCCATGGGGCTCGCGGGCCGCGACATCCCCGAGTTCGCGCGGATCATCTCCGTCGCCGACGCCTTCGACTGCATGACCTCCACCCGCTCCTACCGCCAGGCGCGCAGCACCGACGAGGCGATCGCCGAACTGCGCCGCTGCGCGGGCCCGCAGTTCGACCCCGACATGGTCGACGCGCTGATCGCCGCGGTCGGCCGGGACGGCTGGGACGCGCCCGACGCCGTCGAACCGCCCGCGGACGACCTCGCCGAGGTCGCCCAGCAGGACCACGACGACCCGAGTGTGCCGTTGCGGGTGGCAGGGGAGGCCGAACGTTGATCACCCAGGAAGCCGGCGCCATGGAGGCCCCCCTCCGGGGGGACCGCCGACCGCCGCGCATGCGGCCGACCCGCCTCCTGCTCACCCTGCTGGCGGCCGGATTCGCCGCCGGATCGGTGCTGTGGACCCTCGTCAACGGGTTCATCGAGCCGCACGCCGCTCTGGCGTTCGGCACCCTGATCGCAGTGGGCGAGCTGGCCCGGATCACCCTGCCGGGCCACCGCGAGGTGGCGCCCATCGCCTCCGCCGGCGCCATCGGCTACACGTTCCTGCTCGACATCGGCGGTGCCCCGGTGCACCACAGCGCCTGGCAGGTCATGGCCGTCCTGGCGCTCGGGTTCGCCGTGGGCGAGCTGCCGCACATCGCCGTCGGGCGGCCCCCGCAATGGGACGGCCTGGCCCGGCGGATGCTCATCATCGTCGTGCTCTCGCTGATCTTCCGGTCGCTCGTGCACGTGCTGCCCTGGCCGCCGCCGCCCGAAGGCGAGTGGTGGCCGGTGCTGGGCCTGATGGGCGTCCTGGTCATCGCGGGCTGGCTCACCGACGCCGTCTTCGCCGCCGCACTGCGCTCCGAGCGCCTGCGGATGCGCGTCAGCGTGGCGCTGCGCGACGAGCTGCGCGCGCAGTTCGGCCTGGGCATGGCCATCGGCTCCAGCGGCATCCTCATCTCGCTGGCCAGCACCGTCACGGGCCTCGCCGGCCTGCTCGTCTTCACCGCGCCGCTGCTGGTGACCCAGGTGGCGTTCCGCCGCTTCGCCGAGATCCGGCTCACCTACCTGCAGACCGTGCGCGCGCTGTCGCGCGTCACCGAGGTCGGCGGGTACGTCGAGACCGGCCATTCCCGCCGAGTCAGCAAGCTCGCCACCGCCATCGGCAGCGAACTCAGCATGCGCGAGTCGGAGCTGCTGGAACTGGAGTACGCCGCGCTCATGCACGACATCGGGCAGCTGTCCCTGCGCGACCCCATCGCCAGCGGCGCCACCGTCCTGGCGGCACCCCGCGAACAGCGCCGCATCGCCGAACTGGGGTCCGCCGTCATCCGCGAGACCGGCGTGCTCGACGGCGTGGCCGAGCTCGTCCGCCGCCAGTGCGAACCCTGCGACGGCGACGGCGGGGACGGCCCGCCCCCGCTGGGCAGCCGCATCATCAAGGTCGCCAACGCGTTCGACGACCTGGTGGGCGAGTCCACCGACCGCGACCGCACCGAAGCGGTCCTGGAACGGCTGCGCATGGACAGCGGGGTGGAGTACGACGCCGAGGTCGTCGACGCCGCCGCGCGCGTGCTGCGCCGCTCCGGCGCCTGGTGACGGCCGGCACTGCGGCGGCCGGTATTGAGGCGGCGGCCGGCGGCCGGCCCCGCACGCGGAGCGGGCGGCGCCCGCCGGCGAACGGGCCGGTGCCCTCACACCCCCATCGTCTTGCGCGGGTACACGTCGGCGGGGTCGGTGGCGATGTTGACCATGTAGGGCACCCCGGAATCGAAGGCGCGGCGCAGGGCCGGGCCGATCTCGCCGGGGTCGGTGACCAGCTCGCCGCCGCCGCCCAGGGCGCGGACCACTTCGTCGTAGCGGGTCTGCGGTGTCAGCTCGGTGATGACGTCGTAGCCGTAGATCAGCTGCATCGGCGCCTTCTCCAGCCCCCAGATCCCGTTGTTGCCGCAGACCATGACCACCGGCAGCTTGTGCCGGACCAGGGTGTCGACGTCCATCAGCGAGAACCCGGCCGCGCCGTCGCCGAGAAGGGCGACCACCTGCGAGGACGGCCGCGACAGCCGGGCGGCGATCGCGTAGCCCATGCCGGTCCCCAGGCAGCCGAAGGGGCCGGGGTCGAGCCAGTTGCCGGGACGCTTGGGCTCGATGTACTTGCCCGCGTAGGAGACGAAGTCGCCGCCGTCCCCGATGACCACGGCGTCGTCGTCGAGCACCCGGTTCAGCTCGCCGTAGATGCGCGCCGGGTGGATGGGGTCGGCGTCGCTGGCCAGCGCCGCGGCATCGCCGGCGGCGGCCGCGGCGGCGGCCCCGGCCAGCTCGGTGCGCCAGGCGGCGACGGAGGACGCGGGCTTGGCGGCGTCGCCGATCCCCCGGAGCACCGCGGTGAGGTCGCCGGAGGCGGCGCCGGCGAGGGTCAGGTGGGCGGCGCGCTGTTCCGGCGCGTCGGTGACGTGCACGACCTTGGCCAGCGGGGCGCCGTCGCGCCCGCCGAAAAGGCCGTGGCCGATCCGGAAGTCCAAGGGGGTGCCCACGACGACCACCAGGTCGGCCCGGCCGAAGGCGGCGCCGCGGGCGCGCGTGGCCAGCAGCGGGTGCCCCGGCGGCAGCACGCCGCGGCCCTGCCCGTTGGTGACGACGGGGATGCCCAGCTCCTCGGCGACCGCCAGGGCGGCCTGCTCCGCTCCGTCCATCCACACGTCGGAGCCGTAGACGAACAGGGGCCGTTCGGCCTCGCCGATCAGCCGGGCGATCTCGGCGACGGCACCGGGGTCGGGGGAGCGGTCGGCGGGTGCGGGCCGCGGGCCCAGATCGACCTGGGCCTGGTCGTAGAGCCGGTCCATCGGGACGTCGAGGAACACCGGGCCGCGGTGCGCGCCGTTGGCGAGGAGGAAGGCGTCGTCGACGGCGGCGGCGATGGCGTCGGTGGCGTGCACGGTCGAGGCGCGCTTGGTGATGGGCGCGAGCAGCGGCGGCTGGTCCAGCTCCTGGAGCAGCCCCTGCCCCCAGCGGCCGTCGGGGGCGCGCCCGCCGAGGACCACCAGCGGCGAGCCGTTGAAGTGCGCGGTCGCGACCCCGCTGACCACGTTGGTCACGCCGGGGCCGGCGGTGACCACGGCCAGCCCGGCGCGGCGGGTGAGCTTGCCGACCGCCTCGGCGGCGAACACGGCGGTCTGCTCGTGGCGGACGTCGAGCAGCCGCACGGTCGGCTCCGGGGACACCGCGGCGTCGTAGAGGGGGAAGACGTGCCCGCCGCTCAGCGTGAACATGGTGTCGATGCCGTGGTGGCGGGCGACGGCGACGGCCTGCGAGCCGCCGTGGCCCGCGATGGAGCCGGAGAACGGGGGCGTGTGCATCGGTTCGTCTTCCTCCGGGGTGTGTGCGGTCGCACCGACCCTACTCGTCGGTAATCGGAGCCTAGTGAGACGGGACACATCCCGGCAAGGGGCCGCGGGCCCGGCCGGCTATTCGTCGCGCGGCGGGCGCAGCCGGGTGACGAACTTGTAGCGGTCGCCCCGGTAGAGCGAGCGCACCCATTCCACCGGGTGCCCTTCGGCGTCGAAGCTGTGCTGGGAGTGCAGGACCAGGGGGAGGCCCACATCGACCCCCAGCATCCTGGCCTCGTTGGGGGTTGCCAGGACGGTCTCGATGGTCGCCTCGGCCTCGGCGAGCCGGACGTCGTAGGCGCTGGCCAGCGCCTCGTACAGCGACGCGTAGCGGTCGAGCTGGCGGCGCAGACCCGGGAATCGGCGGGCCGCGAGGTGGGCGGTCTCGACCGCCATGGGCTCGCCGTTGGCCAGCCGCAGCCGCTCGATGCGCAGGACCCGCCCGCCGGAGCGGATGGACAGCAGTTCGGCGAGCTGGTCGTCGGCGTTGATGTAGCTCACATCCAGGATGCGCGTGGCGGGGTGCAGGCCGTGCGCCCGCATCTCCTGGGTGTAGCTCGTGAGCTGGAGGACCTGCGCGACCTTGGGTTTGGCCACGAACGTGCCCTTGCCCTGGATGCGCAGCAGCCGCCCCTCGACGACCATCTCGGTCAGGGCCTGGCGCACGGTGGTCCGCGAGGTCTCGAACCGGGTGGCGAGGGCGCGCTCCGGCGGCACCGGGTTGCCCGCGGGCATGGTCTCGATCAGTTCCAGGAGCAACTTCTTGACCTGGTAATACTTCGGAACTCGGGGGCCCTCTTCGAGCGCTCGCTGACTCGTCACGTCGGCTTCCTCCACCGCTTCCCCGGTCGTGATTGGTTTGGACCACTGGTCGAGCCCGTCCCTTGAGTATGCCCCCATCCATGGGATGATTTGTGAGTGCCTCACCTCAGTGATCTCATCCGGCGGTACACGGTGCTCAAGACCGCGGACCTCGAATGGCTCCACTCTCTGGTCTCGGACTGGCAGCTCCTCGCCGACCTCTCCTTCGCCGACCTGGTGCTCTGGGTCCGGCTGCGCGACGACACCGGCTGGGTGGCCGTCTCGCAGATGCGCCCCACCACCGGTCCCACCGCCTTCCAGGACGACCTCGTCGAGACCGTCCTGCGCGACGACGTGACGGAGATCGCCGACGACACCGTCCAGGGCCGGCTCGCCGGCCGGCGGGTGCTGATCGACCGGGCCTGGGCCGAGGGCCGCATCTGCCGCGAGGGCGACCCCGACTGGTCGGGGGGCGTCCCGGTGCGCGAGGAGACCATCCCGGTGCGCCGCGCGGGCACGCCGATCGCCGTCATCCAGCGCAGCACCAACCTCAGCTCGGCGCGCACGCCGAGCCGCCTGGAGCTGACCTACCTGCAGAGTGCGGGCGACCTCGCGCAGATGATCGCCGAGGGCGCGTTCCCCTTCAGCGACCAGGAGCCGCTGATGGTGCGCTCACCCCGGGTGGGCGACGGCCTCCTGCGCCTGGACCAGGACGGCGAGGTCGTCTACGCCAGCCCCAACGCGCTGTCGGCCTACCGCCGCCTCGGGCTGACCGCCGATCTCGTCGGCGCGCGGCTGGCCCGCACCACGCTCGACCTCGCCGCAACGGGCGATCCCCGCGACGAATCGCTGACCTGGACCGCCGGCGGCCGTATCCCGCAGGAGTCCGAGGTCGAGGGGCGCGGCTCCACCATCCAGCTGAGAGCCATCCCGCTGGTGGTCGGCGGGGTGCGCATCGGCGCCCTCATCATGGTGCGCGACGTCACCGAGCTGCGGCGGCGCGAGCGCGAGCTGATGACCAAGGACGCCACCATCCGCGAGATCCACCACCGGGTGAAGAACAACCTCCAGACCGTGGCCGCGCTGCTGCGGCTCCAGTCCCGCCGGCTCGACATCCCCGAGGGCCGCGCGGCGCTCGACGAGGCGGTGCGCCGGGTGGGGTCGATCGCGATCGTGCACGAGATGCTGTCCCACACCCCCGATGAGGTCGTGGACTTCGACGACATCGCCGACCGGGTCATCGAGATGGCCGCGGAGGTGTCCTCGACGGGCGCCCCGGTGGTCCCCCGGCGAATGGGCCGGTTCGGCCTGTTGTCGGCGCTCGTGGCCACCCCGCTGTCGATGGTGCTCGCGGAGCTGGTGCAGAACGCGGTGGAACACGGCCTGGCCTACGGGCCCGGCGTGATCGAGGTGCACGTCCACCGCGAGGACCCCGGCCCGGGCGGCGACGACGCGGTGGCCCGGCTGCGGGTCGAAGTGACCGACGACGGCAAGGGGCTGCCCGACGACTTCGACGTCGAGGGCACGACCAGCCTGGGCCTGCAGATCGTGCGGACCCTGATCGTCGGTGAGCTGGGGGGGACGCTGGAGATCAAGCCGCGCGACAACGGCGGCACGATGGTGTCGATCGGGCTGCCGGTCGAGCACAACGTGGAGCCCTACGGCTGAGGCGGCGCATGGGCGTCCCCCCGCGGGGGGCGGGAGCGAGGGGGACGCGCGGGGGACACCGGGGTCGGGGGACGGGAGGCGAAGCGGGCGGGGAAGGGGCGGGTCAGACGGCGGTGCGCACCATCGGGCGCGCTCCGCGGCGGCGGCGCAGGGCGCGGCGCTCGTCCTCGCTCATCCCGCCCCAGACACCCCCGTCCTGGCCGGTCTCCAGCGCCCACGCGAGACAGGAGCTGGTCACCGGGCAGGCCCGGCATACTTCTTTGGCCTCTTCGATCTGGAATACCGCCGGGCCGGAGTTCCCGATCGGGAAGAAGAGCTCGGGGTCTTCGTCACGGCAGGCGGCGTGGTGGCGCCAGTCCATGCGGGTCATCTCCTCACAGTGAGGCGGTCTGGGGCGCGCGCTTTGTGAAGCAATTCACGAACTCGACGCTGGTCCGGCGGTACGTCATCGTTGCCTCCGGTCCGCTCGTGCGCCCGCCCAACGGGGTCGTCTTCGGGAGACCCGTCGGCAGCCGGAGTAGTGTTACGCCCGCTGACCTCGGAAACTCCGTTTTACTCGCCCGTAACGTGCGGCGACACTTTGAGCCTGACAGGCTTGATCGGTGCATGCAAGAGTGGCCGTCGTCCATCCTGGCCAACGGCGTGTCGTATGCGTCACAAGGGTCCCGACCTGCGAAGTTGTCGCTCTCTTAACCGATGATTCGTAATGCCTTCGGTACGGATTGGAAATTGACACGCTTCCGGTGGCCCAGGTATTCGCCGTCGATCTGGAAGGCGCGCGGACGGCGCGATTCGATGGTCAGCGAACTCTGGTCGTGCCACCCGACATAGCCGCGCCCATAAGGCGGCACGCCCTTGTGCGAGAGCATCTGCCGCAGCAGCCGGCTCGTATTGACGGCGTTGAGCTGGGTCATGGCGAAGACGTCGAGCCCCAGGTCGAACCGCGACCGCGGGGTCGGCTGCACCGGGACCGACCCGGCATAGGTCCAGGGCGTGGTGTTGGTGACGATGGCGAAATGCAGGTCGTGCACGGAGTCGTGCCCGGGGGCGTCGATCCGCAGCGACGGCAGCCGGATGTCGCCCTTCAGGAACTTCTGGAACGCGATGCCCACATAGAGCGCCGGCGAGGCGCGGCGCCCCCGGCGCCGCTGCCGCTCGACCTCGTGCACCACCTCGGCGTCCCAGCCGAACCCGGCGCAGAAGGTGAAGTACCGGTCGTCGACGTCGCTCACGATGCGCCCGAGCCCGACCTCGCGGCCGTAGCCCGAGCGCAGGGACTCCAGCATGGCGCCGGTGGCCTCGATCGGGTCGGCGGGCAGCCCGAGCGCGCGGATGAACACGTTGGCGCTGCCGCCGGGCAGCGCGGCGTAGCTGGGCCGGGACAGCCCCTCGGGCGTGGCCAGCAGGCCGTTGACGACCTCGTTGACCGTGCCGTCGCCGCCCAGGCTGATGACGAGTTCGTAGCCCTCGGCTGCGGCGCCGCGCGCGAGTTCGCGTGCGTGGTCGCGGTACTCGGTCTGCGCGACCCGGAGGTCGACGTCGCGCGCGATGGCGCCCACGATGACATCGCGGGACCGGGGTGTCGTGGTGGTCGCCTGGGGGTTGACGATGAAGAGCGCGCGCACGGGCACAGTCTATTGATCACTGTCGGTCATCCGTACCGAGGGCATCCCCCGCGGCGGTGGGGGAGGGCGGGCGCGCCGCGGTGACCACCGGGGATAGGCTGGAACGTGTCTTCCCGACCTTTCACCATCACCGCGGCGGCGGCGGTCGAGGCGCTCGTCGCCGCGGCGGCCGGCGCCGGCGGCGTCTACGTCCTGATCGGCACGCTGCTCGGCCAGGCCGACGACGCCGAATCCGCCGTCCCCCTCGCCGTCCTGGCGCTCGGCGCCGCAGCGGCGATCGGCTACGCCGCCTGGGGGCTCTTCCGGCTGCGGGACTGGGCGCGCAGCCCCGTGGTGGTCACCCAGCTGTTCGTTCTGGTCATCGCCTACTACATGGCGACCAGTGGGCAGTACGCGGCCTGCGCGGCCCTGGTGGCACTGGCGGCGGCCGGGCTCGCCGCCGTGCTGGCCCCCGCGACGACCGCGGTCCTGTTCCCCGCCGACGACGCGTCCGGATCACGCGGGCGGACGTGAGAGGGCCCCGTACCCGGGAGGATCCGGATACGGGGCCGCGATGCGCGCGGGCCGGCGGGCGGCGGGACCGCGCGGTTCAGTCGTCGGTGGTCAGCGCCTGGCGGAGCTGGGCCAGCGTGCGCGCCAGCAGGCGCGACACGTGCATCTGCGAGATCCCCAGTTCCTGGGCGATCTGCGACTGGGTCATGTTGCCGAAGAAGCGCAGCAGCAGGATCCGCTTCTCCCGCGGCGGCAGCTGCTCCAGCAGCGGTTTGAGGGATTCGCGGTACTCCACGCCTTCGAGGGAGTCGTCGACGATCCCGAGGGAGTCGGCCACGGCCGGGGCGTCTTCGTCGCCGCTGTCGGGTGCGTCGAGCGAGACCGTGGAGTAGGCGTTCGCCGATTCCAGGCCCTCCAGCACCTCCTCCTCGGTCATCCCGAGGTGCTCGGCGAGCTCGTGCACGGTCGGTGCCCGGCCCTCGCGCTGGGAGAGGTCGCTGACCGCCTTGGTCAGGGAGAGCTTCAGCTCCTGGAGCCGGCGCGGCACGCGCACCGCCCAGCCCTTGTCGCGGAAGTGCCGTTTGATCTCGCCGACGATCGTGGGGGTGGCGTAGGTGGAGAACTCCACGCCGCGCTCCAGATCGAACCGGTCGATCGACTTGATGAGCCCGATCGTGGCGACCTGGGTGAGATCGTCGAGCCATTCGCCGCGGTTGCGGAAGCGGCGCGCGAGGTACTCCACGAGGGGCAGGTGGAGTTCCACGAGTTCATCGCGGATCCGCTGCCGTTCGGGAGCGTCCTCGGGAAGCTCGCTCAGGCGCTCGAACAACTCTCGTGCACGAGCCCGGTCGGGCACCGCGTGCTCCGTTTTCGCCGTCAGAGCGGGCCCCCTTTCGCTCACGCCGGCTCCACCATGCCGCGCCGCTTGTGCAGGACGATGGAGACGCGGTCGTCCGGGCCGACGCCGGCGTCGACCTCTCCGGCCAGTGCCGACAGGACGGTCCACGCGAAGGTGTCGCGCTCGGGGAGCCGGCCGTCGGCGGTCAGCACCGAGACGGAGATGCGCATGCCGTCGCCGGTGAGTTCGAACTCGGTGGTCAGATCCGTTCCGGGGAGGGCCTGAGCGAGCAGCATTGCGCAGGCTTCGTCGACGCCGATCCGGAGATCCTCGATCTCGTCGAGGGTGAAATCGAGGCGGGCCGCCAGGCCGGCCGTTGCCGTGCGCAACACGGAGAGGTAGGCGCTGTCCGCCGGCATCTTGACGGTGACAGCGTCGCGTACGTCCGTGGCGCCCGATGTCGGCGCGGCGGTTTCTTCGGTCACGTCCCTCCTCCGGGATGTGGGATTGCCGCTTGAAAGCAATCTATCTTGTTTCTCTCGCCGCCCGGTGCACACGTTCGCGAACCGTGTCCGTACCGGGGCTCCGGGCGCTGCATGGTTTTCCGCGGATCGCCGACGGAACGGCGGCCCAATGGGCGCCAAGGCGCCGTGAGTGCGTCCACCGATCGCCGGAAGACAGCCCATTCGGTCATGGGCCGGGCGCCCGGCGGGCGGTTCGGAGTCGATCGACGGCGTTTTCCCATCCAGACCACATTGATGTGATGTGTCCGCTCTTGCGCCGAGTATCCTAGCGCCAGGGGCGTACAGCCCCGGTGGTACGGCCCGCGACCTAGGAATTCGCCCTGATGGGCACGGTCTTCGACGCCCCGCCCGCCGACGGCCCCCCGGTCCGGCACACGCGCCGGCACGTGTGGAGGGCCGGAAGCCGTGTCCCCGGCGCCCTTCCGCCCGGCGGCCCACGCCGCGCGCCCCGGCGGCCCTTCGCCGTGAGCCTGGCCGCCATTGGCCGCGCCGATCCGGCGCACCGGGGGCGCGAGCGCCGGTCGGCCCGCCGGCCGAAGGTGGCGATCCCGCGTCGCGAGGTGCCGCACGAAACACCACAAATCATTTTTCATCCCACATGGAAGTGGCGAAAATCCGGTTTTCGTATAGGCCGGGTGCCTTAGGCCATGCCACTTGCGGTCACGCCGCGTTCGTTTTGCCTATCGGACGCGCGGGGATCACTCCGGGCGTCCGGGCGGTTTCGCTACGCGAACAGGGGTGTGGGAATGGGAAAGCATGAAGATCCGTCTCGTTGGGACGGCCAGAAGGACAAGCCGCCGCCCCCGCCGACCCCCAATGACGGGGGAAGTGGCGGCGGAAGGCACGAGAGGGACGATGAAGAGAAGTGAGTGACCCTCGTGCGCTTCAGGCCCGCCTCGCCGGGGCGATGCCCCCGGCGTGGCGGGCCGCGTTCTCTGCCGTCCCGCGCCACCTGTTCATCCCCGAGACCATCTGGCTTCGGACGAATGGGAAGCCCGTTCCGCTCCGGCGGAGCGACGCGCCGGACGCGTGGCTGGCGGCCTGCTATTCGGACGAGCCCATCGCCGTGCAGCTGGACGACGGGACCGGTACCGGACGCGGATACGTGTCGTCGTCGGCCTCCATGCCCAGCGTGGTCGCCTTCATGCTCGACGCGTCGGACATCGAACCGGGAACGCGCGTCCTTGAGATCGGGGCCGGGACCGGGTTCAACGCCGCGCTGATCGCGTTCCGCGCGGGCGCGGAGAACGTGACCACGGTGGAGATCGACACCGACCTGGCGCTGCGGGCCCGTGCCGCCTTGGCCAACGCCGGTTGGCCTGTGGAGGTGGTCAGCGGGGACGGCACCAAGGGCCACCTCCCGAATGCCCCGTACGATCGGGTCTTGTCCACGGCGGCCGTGCACCGCGTTCCCTATGCGTGGGTCGAGCAAACGGCTCCCGGTGGGAAGGTCATCACCCCGTGGGGGACGGCGTTCCATAGCGGGGCCCTCCTCCGCCTCCGGGTCTCCGGCGACGGGACCGCCTCTGGTCGCTTCGCCGGCGACACCGGGTTCATGTGGGTACGCGACCAGAGGACGCCGCACGGGGCGGTCGAGGACAGGGTCAGGCCGGAGCACGACTACACGGAGACGGTCACCTCCCTTCACCCGCACGAACCCGTAGGTGATTTCTCGGCGTCCTTTGCGATCGGTGTACGCGTCCACGGAATGCAGTCGACCCTCGTCCATGACGACGACGATCGGGCGGGACAGCGGTACACGGTATTCCTGATGGACCCGGAATCGGGATCGTGGGCGTCATGGAGAATCCAGGCGGAGTCGCAGGACTACGGGGTGAAGCAGCATGGCCCCCGGAACCTGTTCGATGAACTGGCCGCCGCCTACGAATGGTGGAAGGACGCCGGAGAGCCCGACCACACGAGGTTCGGCCTCACGGTCACCCCGGACGGGCAAGCCGTCTGGCTGGACGATCCCGCGTGCCCTGTGGCGAAGCGCCACCCGGCCGACTCACGCCCGCGGCCGGTCGCGAGCGCCGCCCGATGTAGCCGTCCACCTGCTTCTTGAGAATGTTCTGTCGCAATGCGAAAGGCCCCGGAGCCGACTCCGGGGCCTCTCTCCCCGTGATCCGGTCACTCCGGGGGACTCACCTTCACGCCCCGATGCTCCGTCCACGAGCGGGCTGCGTTCGCCATGGCGCGGAGCCACGCGGAGTCTGGCTTACGTTCTGTGAAGACGGTGTACATGCGCACCGTAGCCGCCGCGAACGCGTCCACGGCCACGGGGTCCGCCGTGACCCACGCGTCGCACCTATCCGCCCACGACTCCGCTTCGGCCGGAGTGTGGCCGGCGGCCACGAGCTGTAGGACGAGTAGCGCGGGATCGATGAACGCGGCTCCCCGCGTCGGCCACGCCCAATCAACGGCCCACACGGATTCGGCTCCGATGATCACGTTACTCGGATGGATGTCCGTATAGAGCAGAGCGTCACCCGCGAACAGTTCGGCCTCCGCCGCCGCATTCTCGGCGAACCGGTCCCACCTGGTCTCACGCCAATCCTTGGCGACGTCCGGTAGCTCCAATCTGCCGATTCGGTCGATTACATCTGTGACCGCCGCAAGATCAGGAGAGCCGGGCGTGATGTCCGCGTGACGACCTTCGATGTACTCGAATCCGAGAACCGCCCATGCCTCGTCCTCCGCATACCAGAGCAGATGTGGCGAGATGCCGTGAACGGCCGGGTTGACGAGGCGTTCGCGAGAGAGGGAGTCCAACCGACCGCCGGGCTTGTTCTTCATAGCCTTAACGAAGAACGTACCTTTTTCGCTCTCGACAACCGCCGTGATATCGGACATGAATCCGCGTTCAGTTCGTCGGATATCCGCGACGTCTCCGCTATGCTGCTGGATTAGCGATCGGAAATCAGGTCCGGGGAGGTCGCTCATAGATTCCTCTTTAGTTACGGGGGCTGCACTCACTTCCTGGGACACCGGGCGTACATTCGTCCTCGGTGTCATCATCGACCGCATCAGGGTCGCATGCTCCGGCCCGGACCGTGGTGCGGATCGCGGCATTCGCGCGCTCCATCTCCGGACCCATGAGGATATCGGCCAGCGTCGCGGCCTGGACGTTGCCCGTGCGCATCCACGAGGACATCACGCACGGGGACACGGTACCGTCCGGGCCGACGGCGGCACGGCCCGTTCCGCACCGACCGCACAGGTTCGCTGTGTCCGGGGCCTCGTTGCCCGCACGCCCGAACTCCCTCGCGCGGTCTACCCGGATGCGCTCCGCGGCCACGCCCATGGATTCCAGCTCCGCCCGTGCCTGCGCCACGCGCTGTTCATCGGAGGCCGCGATGATGCCCACACGGAGGGGGATCTTGAAGCCGACGGCCCGCACGATGTTCGCCCGCGTACGGGCGTGGCTCCGGCGGCCGGTCACCGCGTCGTGCTCGTCCGCGCTGTCCGAGTAGTACGACGTGGCGAGAGAGACGCCGGGCCGCTGGAACAGCGTCCAGTTCGCGGGAGAGACGTGGACGAGATTGCTGAACACCTCTGTTTGGATGCCCGCGTTCAGCGCGTGCGTCACCAGCTCCGCGAAATCGGGATGCATGGTGGGCTCACCACCGATCATCTGAATCCGCCGTACACCTTGCGCGGCGGCCTGATCGATAGTGCGAATCCAGTCCTCACGAATCATGATGCCGTGGCCGCCCCTGGGGCCGCTGTCGTTGTAGCAGTGGACGCATTCGAGCTGACATTTCCTGGTGAGGTCAAGGAAAAGCAGGTCCAAGAGGGGAGCGGTGATCTTTTCGGGGAGAATCGCGGTCACTGGCGTATCCTCTCGTTGGGGCGTTGCGCCGAGACTCCATAATCCAGGAGGGATATCGTGCTGTCGCCTGTCGGAGGGGTGAGGAAACGCTATCGGTAGATAGCTACAATGGAGTTTCCGGGCATGGGAATTGGGGCCGTGGCTGAACGAACTAACCACGGCCCCTATGGACGCCTCCGCATGCCCGGGGAGGGCATCTGTGTACGGAGTGTCTACGCTGGCGCTATTGCGTACGCGAAGGAAAGTTCAGATTGGGGCAGTCTTCGAAATCCTGGCGCGCCGTTCCGCATTCCTCGCAGTCGGCGAGCATTCGGATTGCGCGTCTGATTGATCGGATAAGGACCTTCATGGGGGATCCTCCTTTCATCGGTTAGGGGGACTTAGCCCCATTGGTACCTCCGCGCACGCCCGAAGTTGGATTCCTGAGCGTGTGCGGAGGGCTTATGCACGGCCCCGTAGCGACTACCGTTACCCCAAGTGCAGGTAGCCGCCTACCATGCGCGGCGCTCAACCAACACCGCGCACCGCCGGGGCCGCGCCGGACAGGGGACTCCAGAACCCCATCCGGCCCGCGCGTGGGATCGCCAGGGGTGCCGATTGCCCACGCGCGGAGCCAATTAAATCCACTTCCCAAAGCGCTTTTGCTTGGCGCGCTCTCCGCCCTGGCTGTTCGCCTGACCCACGATTTTGCCCGCTTCCCAGATGGTTTCGCATTTTTGAGAAAACATTGGCGCTCCGGCCGTGCCATAAGGCGAATCAATGGGGCATTGGGTCTTGCAGTTCAGGCACGGAGTTGTAGGTGTGTCGCTCACGGTGCGCTCTCCGTCGTCTCGCCCTGGTCGTCCGCCCATGCCCGTCCGTAACCGCTGTGCGGCCACGCGGGATGCGGGGGAGGGGCCGGGGCACTCCGGGTGCCGTACGACGGCCGGTATCCGTGTGCAGGGTTGTCACGGTCGCGGCAGGGGAGCGGCGGGGGCCGGTCATAGGGGCCTTTCGTCGTGCTTGCGCGCGGGTGGCTTGGCCTTCCGGCTGCACTTCCCGCGTCGCGTTGGAGGTAGGGGGGTGCGGCGGGCCGCGTTCCTGTCCCCGGAGCGGCCCGCTGGTCCTAGGTCTGGGGACCGGTGTAGCCGTACGTAAGGCGCTGCCAGACGTAATTACGTAGCTGTACGTCGGACATGCGCGAAAGCGCGTCGTAGAGCCTTGCGTCCCATGCCTCGCGGACCGTGACAGGTTCATCCGGCGGAACCGTGGCCACGCGGCTCTCGTCCCCGTCGGAGGCCGTGAAGATCCGGTTTCCCGCCAAATCCCGAGAGTTGATCTCTACGATTTCCGCCGCACGCTCCCCTGCCCACACCCGCAACTCAGACATGCTCACCTGCTGGATGTTGACCGTCATCATGCGGCCCGCCGTTCAGGCTGAGCCCGGAGCGCCGCGATCACGGGCGTGAGCTTGAATCGCGTGCGCTTCGCGTGCCACGCGGCTACGGCGAGACGCCGGGCGCGTTCGGCATCCGCTTCCCATTTGGCCCGGTATGGCCGTACGCGCCTCCGGCGGGCCGGTACGCTGTTTTCTGTCATCGTTCGCTCCAGGTGCGATCGGTGGCCGTGCCCCGGGTCGTTCGCGCGACGCCGGGGCGACCTGGTTTTTTGGGGTGGTATACGTCGATTGCGGCTAGCGGCTCGTGCCTGTGAGGCAGCGCCATTCGTCACACGGAACGTCAGGAGTCACGGATGACGCGGCGACTGCCGCTACGTCTCGTGGCTCATCTGCGCCAATTACGGGCAATCCGGAATGTGCTGTTCCGAGAGTGCGGCCGTGGGGTGTTGAGTCACCGCGCCACGGCGTATCACGTCCGCCAAGCGGCAAGCAGTAGAGAAGTTCACGCGTCCCAGCTCAACCAGGCGACTGTTCAAAACCTGGGAGGGGTCAATGGCAAGCGACGGGAAGACCAGGCCCGCCGCGCTAAGCGACGTCTCAAGACGGCGAAGGACGTCCTCCGGGGGGATTTCGTTCTCACTCATGCAGGGACCGTATGGCCTGCACAAGCTCATGAGGGGGACAGACTGTCCCCCTCATGAAACAGGCACTATGCGGCTTTTGCTCCGATTTCTTCGGCCAATGCCACGGCATCCGATTTCAGGGGACCACGTGCCACGTTCACGAGATCCCGCGCCACGCCACGGGCCATTGGAACGTAGCGGACACCCTCCGGGGACGTCTTGTGTGCCCGGGACAGGTAGTGAACGGCCGCCGCTGCTTCCCCGCGCTGGACGTGACCCGCCGCGATATCGAGAAAGAGGCGGCTCCGTCGTTCGAGAGACGGAATCGTCTCCGGGTCCACGTCCTCCGCCGCGCGAAGGGCGTCCCCCGGCGTCATGAGACCAACACCAACGCTCACCGAGTGAACACCGACGTTCCCCGAGTCGAACGCGGACATGGGGTGCGAGTAGCCGTGTGGGAGCCGTTCCGCGATCCGGTCCGCCTCGTCCAGGTACCGCGCCGCGTCCCCGCCTCGTCCATCAAGTCCGGCGGATGTGGCCGCCTGAAGGTGTAGTGCTCCGAACATCCCCACGTAGTCCGGTCCCTCGTCCAGCCGGTCACCTATGAGGGCGATTCCGGCCTCGTCCGACCGGATCGCCTCGTCCGGGTACCCGGATGCCCGTTGGCCGATCGCGAGAGACCACGCGGCGGACGCGAGGGAAAGCGGGTCGTCAGCCTCTTCGGAATGGGCGCGGCCACGATCAACGGCCAACCAGTAAAGTTCGGGTTCGCAGATGTGCGCTAGGTGCCGCTGGACGAGGCGGTAAAGGTCGGCCGTGGCCGCGTGCGCGGCTCTGCGGTCGTCCCCAGAGTGGCCACGGATGGACGCATGAGCGTCCTGGAGAAGGGCAGGCAGGATTCCCCCGACTTCCGTCCGCTGGTGTGCGCTCGTGTGCCACAGCTTCCACGCGGCGTCCACGCGTCCCCGGAGGCGTTCCGGCGTTTCGACACCGAACGTTGGTGTTCCGGAGAACGACGCCCCGTGCATCGCGGCCCGGATGTTCGGAACGGAGGCGTGCGAGAGCTTGCCGACGGGATTCGTGGGGATGGAAAGTTCGTCCCCGGTCAGAACGGCCACGTTGGGGACGTGGAGCGCGTGGGCCAAGCGCACGAAGTGCGTGATGCTCCGTAGCTCCCTGTCTCCGTTTTCGATCTTCTTAAGCCAGTCTTCCGACCGACCCACGAGGCCCGCGAGAACCTTCCGGGTTAGTCCCCGGCGCTCCCGAATGATGCGGATCCGCTCCCCCGTAGTGAGTTCTGGGGGCAACTCGTCAAACATTGGGCACCACCCTCAAGGTTGATCCTTGGGGTCAGAGTACGCCCACAGTGGCGGTTCACCGTGGGCTGTGAGCGGAGTTGAGCCTGTAGAGTGCGAACGCAAGGCGGCATCAGGCCCCGGGACGGATTCCCGGGGCCTTTTTTGTGTCCAGTGTGGAGGAACCACGACTTGCCGTGGGGCGTGCCGGTAGGCGTCGATTCACGGGCGTGAGAACGCCTCTGCGCGAGCGAGAGCGGTCCCGGCTGCTCGTCGGCCGGGCGCTACGAGGCGCGTACGCCTCCGCCGAGCTTCGCCAGCGCGTCCCCGTGGAGCCGGAAGACGGTCCATTCGTCCATGGGCACGGCGCCCAGCGCGCGGTAGAAGTCGATCGAGGGCGTGTTCCAGTCCAGAACGGACCACTCAAGACGCGTGTAGCCCTGGGCCGCGCAGATGCCGGCGAGTTCGGCGAGCAGTGCCTTGCCGTAGCCGTGTCCGCGCAGCTCGGGGCGGACGTAGAGGTCCTCCAGGTAGATGCCGTGGCGGCCCGTCCAGGTGGAGAAGTTGCGGAACCACAGGGCGAACCCGGCGATCTCCGTGCCGCCGTCCCCGGCGTGCTCGGCGATGTGGGCGAAGGCCGCGGGGTGCGCGCCGAACAGGGCCGCGTGGAAGTCGGCCTCGGTGGCCGTGGCCGACTCCGGCTCCTTCTCGTACTCGGCGAGGTCGCGCACCAGCCGGTGGATGGCCGGGACGTCATCGGGGCGGGCAGGGCGGATCACGGTGCTGCTCCTCGTTGTGCGGCTGTGCGGGTGTGCGCGGTGCACGCGCGGAAGGGGCGGGCCGGCCCGTTCCGGCCGCCACCCGCCCCCATCGTAGGAACTGTCAGAGGACCTTGGACAGGAACGCCTGGGTCCGCTCGTGCCGGGGCGAGCCCAGCACGTCGCGCGGCGCTCCCGATTCCACCACGACGCCGCCGTCCATGAAGACCAGGGAGTCGCCGACCTCGCGGGCGAAGCCCATCTCGTGGGTCACGACGATCATGGTCATGCCCTCTTCGGCCAGGTCCTTCATGACGTCGAGGACCTCGCCGACGAGCTCGGGGTCGAGGGCGCTGGTGGGCTCGTCGAACAGCATCAGGTCGGGGCGCATGGCCAGCGCCCGGGCGATGGCCACCCGCTGCTGCTGGCCGCCGGAGAGCTGGCGCGGGTAGGAGGCCGCCTTGTCGGCGAGGCCGACCCGCTCCAGCAGGTGCAGGGCGTTCTCCCGCACCTCGTTCTTCTTCTCGCCCTTGACCTGGACCGGCGCCTCCATGACGTTGCCGAGCACCGACATGTGCGGGAACAGGTTGAAGTTCTGGAAGACCATGCCGATGCCGCGCCGCTGGGCGGCCACCTGGGTGTCGCGCAGCTCGTAGAGCTTGCCGCCCTTTTGGCGGTAGCCCATGAGCTGGCCGTTCACCCACAGCCGCCCGGACGTGACCTTCTCCAGGTGGTTGACGCAGCGCAGGAAGGTGGACTTGCCGGAGCCGGACGGCCCGATCACGCACATCACCTCGCCGCGGCGCACCTCGAGGTCGATGCCGCGCAGGACCTCCAGGCGGCCGAAGCTCTTGTGCACCTTCTCGGCCACGACCATGCGGTCGTCCACCGGGCCGTCCGTCGCTTCCCGAATCAATGTCCCGCCTTGCTGCGCATCATGGTGATCCCGGCCTGTGCCTGCCGGTCCCCCTTGCTGAACGACCGCTCCAGGAAGTACTGGCCGACCATCAGCACGCTGGTGATCGCCAGGTACCACAGGCATGCGGCGACCAGCATCGGGAAGAGGTTGAACGTCCGCGCCCCGACCGCCTGGAGCTGGAAGAACAGCTCGGTGGTGAGCGGGATGGCGGACACCAGGGAGGTGTCCTTCAGCATGGCCGTGGCCTCGTTGCCGGTGGGCGGCACGATGACCCGCAGCGCCTGCGGAAGGGTGATCCGCCGCAGCACCTTGCCCCGGCTCATGCCCAGGGCCTGGGCGGCCTCGGTCTGGCCCTTGTCGACCGACAGCAGGCCCGCGCGCACGATCTCGGCCATGTAGGCGCCCTGTGACAGTGACAGCGCCAGCACCGCGGCCAGGAACGGGGTGAGCAGCGTGTTCATCGGGACCGAGAAGAACCGGGCGTCGCCCTCGAGGCCGAGCAGCGGCATCCAGTAGTTGTCGAACGGGATCCCGAATTCCAGGGTGGTGTAGAGGATGCCGAGGTTGCCGAAGAGGACGCACAGGACCAGCCGCGGCACGGCCCGGAAGAACCAGGTGTACAGCCACGCCAGGCCGACCAGGATCGGGTTGGCCGACAGCCGCATGATGGCTGCGACGATGCCCAGGACGATGCCGATGAACAGGGACAGCGCCGCGAGGATGACCGTCGTGCGCACCCCGATGAGCACGGGCGGCGCGAACATGTTCTCGAAGAGGAACGGCCACTGGAACGCGTCGTTCGTCAGCAGCATGTTGACGAACATCGCGGCGAGGACCAGCAGGACGGCCGAGGCCGCCCAGCGTCCGGGATAGCGGACCGGCACCGCCTTGATCGTCTCGGGCGGGGCGGACCCGGCCGCCGGGGGCTCCGGCGGCCGGGTGTCGTCAGAGTCAGGCATTGTCGTCACGCTTTGAGTCTCTAGCCTTCGACGCTCGGGTTGACCTCGGCGGTCTCCAGGGTGCCCTGCTGGTCGAGGCCCCAGCCGGCGAGGATCTCGGCGTAGGTGCCGTCGTCGATGATCGACTGGTACCCCGCCGCGATCGCGTCGGCCAGCTCGGTGTCGTCCTTGGCCACGATCGCTCCGTAGGGAGCGGCCTCGTACTGCTCGCCCAGGGTCTCCAGCTGGTCGCCCGTCTGCTCGACCGCGTACACGGCGACCGGCATGTCGGCCAGGCCGGCGACGTTGCGCCCGGAGACGATCGACTCGGTGGCCTGGTCCTGGCCCTCGAACTGGTTGATCTCGATGGCGGGCTCGCCGTCCTCCTCGCACTGTGCGCTGCGGGCCTCGATGTCCTCGACCTGGACGGTGTCGGCCTGCACGGCGATGGCCAGCCCGCACGCGCTCTCGGGGTCGACCCCCTCGGGGTTGCCCGCGGTGGTGAACCACTGGGTGCCCACGGTGTAGTAGCCCACCATGTTCACCTGCTCCAGGCGCTCCTCGTTGATGGTGAAGGAGGAGACGCCGACGTCGTAGCTGCCGGTGGAGACGCCCTCGACGATGGTGCCGAACGAGGACGGCTCCCACTGGGTCTCCAGGTCGAGCTTGGCGGCCACGGCGTTGAAGAGCTCGACATCGAAGCCGATGACGGTCGAGCCGTCGGTGTCGAGGAACTCGCTGGGGGCGTAGCTCGGGTCGGTACCGATCCGGACGCTGCCCTGGTCCCGGATGTCCTGGGGTACCAGCTCGGCCAGCTCCGGGTCGGCTTCGACCTGGGGAGCGGAGGCGGCCCCGTCGCCGGCGGGCTCCTCCCCGCCACCGCCCCCGCCGCATGCGGTGAGGGCGAGAACAGCGGCGATCGCGCCAACGGAGGCGAGGCGTCCGCTGCGGGCGGCCGACAGGATCGCGTGCTTCGGCACAGCCACGTCAGTACTCCTTCATCCGGGTGTCGTGCGGCCGTAGGGTGGTCGGTCCAACACTGCGGTACGCCTGATCTGTGGTTTGGCGCATCTTACGAAATATCGTAAGAAAGGTGGACGATACATCGTGCCGGTCCGGCATGTTGCGGTGGTCACCGTTGTGAGATGATTCTGTAACGGGTCAACCCCGTGCTCACGGCAGCGCCTGGTTCGCATACGAGCCCAGTGGAGACCACCCCCTCCCCATCATCCCGGCCCTGGTCGGCCGCTGTGGAGGGGTTCCCCTAGCACCCTCGGGTCCCCACGCGCTGCCTTTGTTCGTACACAGGCCGTTCGCGTCATGGCCGGCGCGGGCGAGCACCTAGACGAGGGGTTTGAAGAGTTGACCACCGATTCCCACTCTCATCTCGACGCGGATCCGGCGTTCGCCCTGCACCGGGGCGGAAAGCTCGGCGTCCGCCCCACGGTCGACGTCGTCGACCACGAGGGCCTGGCCCTCGCCTACACCCCCGGTGTGGCGCGCGTGTGCAGCGCCATCGCCGAAACCCCGGAACTGGTCGACACCTACACCTGGAAGAGCAATCTGGTCGCCGTGGTCACCGACGGCTCGGCCGTCCTGGGCCTCGGTGACATCGGCCCCGAGGCCGCCCTGCCGGTCATGGAGGGCAAGTCGCTGCTGTTCAAGCAGTTCGGCGGCATCGACTCCGTTCCGGTGGCCCTGGCCTGCACCGATGTCGACGACATCGTCGAGACCGTCGTGCGCATGGCCCCGTCCTTCGGCGGGATCAACCTGGAGGACATCTCCGCCCCCCGCTGCTTCGAGATCGAGAAGCGGCTGCGCGAGCGGCTGGACATCCCGGTCTTCCACGACGACCAGCACGGCACCGCCATCGTCACGGTCGCGGCGCTGCGCAACGCCGCCCGCCTGACCGGCCGCACGCTCGGCGACCTGCGGGTCGTGGTGTCGGGCGCCGGAGCCGCCGGCGTGGCCGTCACCAAGATGCTGGTCGACGGCGGGATCGGCGACATCGCGGTGGCCGACAGCAAGGGCGTCATCTACGCCGGGCGCGAGGGGCTGAACCCGGTCAAGGCCGAGTTGGCCGGCATCAGCAACCGCGCCGGGCTCCAGGGGTCGATCGAGGCCGCGCTCGCCGGGGCCGACGTCTTCATCGGGCTGTCCGCCGGCGAGGTGCCGGAATCCGTGGTCGCCACCATGGCCCCCGACGCCATCATCTGCGCCATGGCCAACCCCACCCCCGAGATCCACCCGGATGTGGCGCGCAAGTACGCGAGCGTCGTGGCCACCGGGCGCAGCGACTTCCCCAACCAGATCAACAACGTGCTGGCGTTCCCGGCGGTGTTCCGCGGGGCCCTGGAGGCCCGCGCCACCGACATCACCGAGAACATGAAGCTGGCCGCCGCCGACGCTCTGGCCGACCTCGTGGGCGACGACCTCGCCGCCGACTACATCATCCCGAGCACCTTCGACGACCGGGTCGTTCCCGCGGTCTCGGCCGCGGTGGCCGAGCAGGCGCGCAAGGACGGCGTGGCCCGAGCGTAGTCGTACGGTCATTCTTAGTAGTCGGTCCGGAGCGGGGTTCTCCCGCTCCGGATCACCATCTGACGGGGGCCCTCCGGCTCCCTCGTCTCAGAGGCGGCGGCGTGCGGCGGCCCGGATGAAGGCCGCCCACGCACCATGGGGGAAACTCAGTACCGCTGCGTCCGGGGATTTCGAATCGCGGACCCCGACGCCCGTGTTCAGCTCCGCGACCTCCACGCACTGCCCTCCACCAGTGCCGCTGTAGGAGCTCGTGCGCCACCTCGGACGCTGCGGATCATTCGCGGCCATGCCGCGCCTCCTTCATTCTTCATCTGGTTCCTCTTCCTCCCGGCGACGCAGGCACTGCTCCACCTCACTGATGACCTCCCGTGTCCTCTCCGGATGCAGCGCCGCGGTGCGCAGGTGTTCGAAGGCGACGGTGTACACGCGGACCTCTTTCGCCTTTTCTATGTAGAGACTGCTGGTGAGATTTTCCAAATGGACGAGCCGCGGTGCGTACAGATCCGATTCCGTGAACTCCAAGATGTCGAACGACCCGTTCAGGCCTGAATGGGCTCCTGTGGTGAAGGGAACGATCTGTACGGTGATATGGGATCGTTCGCCCAGTTCAAGCAAATGAGCCAGCTGATCGGCCATCACCGTGCGCCCCCCAACGCAGCGGTGCAGTACCGATTCGTCCATGACCACCCAGACGTCCGGGGGGTCCTCTGCGAGCAGCAGCTCCTGCCTCCGGGTCCGCAGTTCGGTCCGGCGGTCGATCTCCTCCCTGCTGACCGGTGCCGGGTGCGCGCCCATGAGGGCGCGTGCGTAGGGCTCGGTCTGGAAGAGGCCCGGCACGATCTGGGACTGATAGAAGCGGAGTGTGCTCGCCTCGGGTTCGAGCCCCAGGTAGACCTCGAAGCGCTCGGGCATGACGTCTCCGTAGACGTGCCACCAGCCGCGCCGGCGCGACTCCCGTGCGAGCATCACGAGGGTCTGGCGAAGGCCGGGGTCGCTGACGCCGTAGAGTTCCAGCAGGTCACGGACATCGTCTGAGTTGGTCGCGACCTGTCCGCGTTCGATTCGCGACAACTTGCTGCCCGACCACGACATGCGCTCGGCGGCTTCTTCTCCGGTCATTCCGGCGTTCTCTCGCAGACGTCGCAATTCAACACCAAGGCGACGTCGGCGGACGGTTGGGTTGTTGGCTACAGCCACTGGAGCCTCCTTTTCCGGGGGGAGAGGCCGAATCGAGAACCGGGAGAAGGCTACTCGATAACCGAGTTGCCGTTTTTCTGCGGTGCAATTGCGCGAGGGAGATAAGAGAGGGGCGGTGTCGTCGAGTGGAACGCACGTTCGCGATCCACCGCGCGAACACGGTCGCTTACCCAACGTGGTTATATGATCACATGGATTTGTCGGGCACTCGCCGCAGTTGATCGGGGCCGAGCCCCGGGTCGGTGTGCGCCTCGCCACTCCCGCTCGTTTAGTGTCGGTGCCATGTTCGCCATCACCGCAGCGCGCATCGATAGGGACGACCCGATATCCGGCCTGCACGCCGGGGAGCACCCCGATCCCGAACCGGGGGAGGGCTGGACCACCGTCACCGTCAAGGCGGCGGCCCTGAACCACCACGACCTCTGGAGCCTGCGCGGGGTCGGGCTCTCCGCCGATCGCCTGCCCATGGTGCTCGGCTGCGACGCCGCGGGCGTCGACGAGGACGGCCGCGAGGTCATCGTGCACGCGGTGATCGGCGACCCCGGCGCCGGCGGCGGTGACGAAACCCTCGACCCCCGCCGTTCGCTGCTCTCCGAGGTGTACGACGGCACGCTCGCCGAGAAGGTCGCCGTTCCGCGCCGCAACCTGGTCGCCAAGCCGGCCGAGCTCTCCTTCGAGGAGGCCGCCTGCCTGCCGACCGCGTGGCTGACCGCCTACCGGATGGTGTTCGAGAAGGCGGGCCTGGAGCCGGGCTCCACCGTCCTGGTGCAGGGCGCGGGCGGCGGTGTGGCCGGCGCGCTGATCCGGTTGGCGAGCGCCGCGGGCCACCGTGTCTACGCCACCAGCCGCAGCGAGGCCAAGCGCGAGAGCGCGCTGCGCCTCGGGGCCTACGCCGCGGTGGAGGCGGGTGAGCGGCTGCCCGAGAAGGTCGACGCCGTCTTCGACTCCGTCGGCGCGGCCGTGTGGCCCCACTCGGTGCGGTCCCTGCGCGCCGGCGGGCGGATCGTCACCTGCGGTGCCACCAGCGGCGACGCTCCTTCGGCCGAACTCACCCGGATGTTCTTCCTCCAGTTGTCCGTGGTCGGCTCGACCATGGGCACCCGGGACCAGCTCCGCCGCGTCGCCGAGCTCTGCGCCCGGACCGGTGTCCGCCCCGAGATCGACCGGGTACTGCCGCTGACCAGGGCCGAAGAGGGTTTCGCGGCCATGGCGAAGGGCGAGCTGTTCGGCAAGGTCGTCTTCACGGTGTGACCGGGCGGGCGGGGCGCGGCCCGCTCCCGGGGCGGCCGGCGGGCGGGCGCCGGCCCGGCGGCCCGGCGCCCGCGCGCCGCGGCGGGCCGTCCGCGTACCCGCGATCCCGTCCACCGCAAGGGCGGAAGGGCCCTGGGCCGGAACCGGACAGGGCGGGGCCGTACCACAGGGTGCGCGGTGGCCCCCGGCCCGAACACCCTCCCCTCGCGGTGGCTGGCGCCCCGCCCGCGCCGCGGGCGGTCCCCGCCCCCGGCCCCGTGGCCATAGGCGGCCACCGGTTCCGCCGCCCGGGCGTCCACCTGGAGTCCCGGACCGCGGGTCGGGCGGACCGTAGGGGTGCGGTCCGCCGACCGGTACGGCCGTCGGGAGCGGACGGCCGTGGGACGGCGGCCGGATCCGTCGCCGATACGGCGATGGGCGCCACCCCGCAAGGGGTGGCGCCCATCGTGTCCGCGGGTCAGCGGCGGGTGCCGTCACCCGGCTCCGGGCCGGAGCCGGGCTCCGGCGAGCCGGAGGCCGGTCCGTCCTCGCGCGTCGCGGTGGCCCACTGGTCGCCTCCGTCGTCCGACGGGGCGGCCGCGCCCTGTCCGCCGGCGTCCGGTCCCGGTCCGGTCACGGATTCCGCGTCCGGTTCCGGTCCGGCATCGGAAGCGGTTCCGGTCTCCGAACGGGGGCCCGATTCCGGTTCCGTCTCCCGCCCCGCTCCGGGTTCGGGCGCACTCCCGTTCTCGGACCGGTCGGCCGGGCCCGCCGTGTCCCCGGGAGCGGACGCCGGCGGCGCGGACCCGGCGGTTCCGCCCGCGCCGGGACCGTCCTCGCGGGTCGCCGTGGCCCACGTATCGCCGTCCTCCGCCGGCTCGCTGTCGGCGGGGCCGGTGCCCGGGGCCGCCGCCTCGCCGGTGGCCGTGCTCCAGGGGTCGCCCGCCGTTCCGGCGGAGGAACGGTCCCCGGAGGGGCCGGCGCCCGGTTCCGCGGGGCCTCCGGCGTCCGCGCCCTCTCCTCCGGCGGCCGAACCGTCCCGGGGCCGGTCCGTGCCGGCGTCCCGCGGGCCCCAGGTGCTCACGTCGCGCCGGATGACGTCCACGGTGTCGTCCAGGATCCGCCGCAGGTCGTGGGCGGCGGACTCGCCGACGTGGCCCGCCTCCCGCACGACGTCGCGCACGCGCTCGGAGAAGTCGCGCAGGGCCTGCTCGAACTCCGGGCGCTCATTGGACCCGCGCCGCGCCCAGCCGCCGCCCAGGGAGCCGAAGCCCTGGGCGAACCGCTCCCAGTCGCGCTCCCACCACGAACCGGTGCGGTCCTTGCCGTCGCGGGACTCCGTCCCGGCGTCGCCGCCGGGGGAGCCCGACGCCCCCGCGCCGCCGGTGTCCGCGGACTGCGCGTCCCCGGTGCCCCCGGCGGAGCCGGCCGTGCCGGAGCCGCCGGAGTCGCCCGCCCGGCCGCCGTGCGGCGGCGCCGCGGACGTTCCGGTCTCGGTCCGGGACGAGCGGCGCCCCCCTCCGGCGGCGAACTTCAGCTCCTCCCGGAGCGAGCTGATGGTGTCGCGGACGTCCTCCTTCACCGCGCGGGCGACGTCGCGCACCGAGTCGGTGATCTCGCGCTCCAGGTCGTCGAGGTCCTTGCCCCGGCTGCGCAGCTCCGCGCGCCCCTTGTCGGTGAGGCGGTAGACCTTGCGCCCGTTGACCTCCTCGTGGGTGACCAGGCCCTCCTCCTCCAGCCGCGCCAGGCGCGGGTAGATGGTGCCGGGGGAGGGCGAGTAGACGCCCAGGAACCGGTCGCGGAGCAGGCTGATGATCTCGTAGCCGTGCCGCGGGCTCTCGTCCAGCAGCTTGAGCAGGTACAGGCGCAGGCGGCCGTGGCCGAAAATGGTGCTCATCGCGTGCCCTCCGGGATGGCGGCGGGTGCGTCGGGCGAGCGCCGCAGCAGCGACGTCGCGCCCGAGACCGTCGTGGTGGTGATGCCGGCCGGGTCGACCCCGCTGCCGATCTTGCCGCTGAGGTGGCTGCGGCCGCGCAGGTCGCGCCGGTCCAGGCCGAAGGCGGAGTCGAGCCGCCCGGACGCCGAGCGCAGGTCGACGGTCGCCGATGTCTCGGCCGGGAGCCGCAGGGCGATCTCGCCGGAGATCGACGCCAGCCGGACCCGCGCGGACGGGGCCAGGTCCACATCGGCGAGGAGCTGGCCGGAGGCGGTCTTGCCGGAGAAGTCGGCGAGCCGCCCCCCGGCGACCGCGACCTGCCCGCCGACGCTGTTGAACCGCAGGCCGCCGTTGAGGCCCCGCGCCGCGAGGTTGCCCGAGACGGTGTTGACCTCGACCTCGCCGCCGAGATCGTCGACGGTGATGTCGCCCGAGGTGGTGCGCAGCTGGGTCTTGGCGGTCAGCCCGGCGGCCACGACCGGCGCGGAGAGGGTCGTGACCTCCACCGGGCAGTCGCGGGGGACGCGCACGCCGATCGTCGCCGAGCGGCGGGCGACCCCGAGGTAGCCCGAGAGCTGGATGGGCCAGAGGCGGTCGAGCAGGCCGCTGCCGGTCAGGTCCTCGTAGGTGATGGTGAGGATCCCGGCCTCCTGGGTGGCGAGGACGGGTTCCCCCACGATGTCGGAGACCTCGAAGGTCACGGGGTCGTCAGTGGGGAGGATGTTGACGTGGCCGCCGATGATGCGCACGCGCAGGGCCACGATCCCGTCGAGTGTGCGCGTCGTCGGCTGGTCGATGGTCCATCGCGCCATCGGATCCCTTTCGGTTCGCGGTTCTGATAGGAATCACGATATGTCGCGAGTCGGGCGACTTCAAGATATGTCGCGAGAATTCGGGGGCGCTCCGGGGTAGCCCCAGGGACATCCCTGAGCAGGACGCGCGACGGGGCCGGACCTGAACCCGGACCCGGACGGGACGCTGGGCCGCCCGCAGGCGCAGCGGGGGCGGCGCGCCTGCGGGCGGCGGCCGGCTCCGCGACCTCCCTCGAACACGGAACCGGTGGGTCGGCACGCCCGGCCTCCCTCAAGGCCGCGGGCGTGCCCGTGGTGCGGGGCGAAGCCCGGGGGCAGGACCGAACCTTACGCCCTCGCGGCGCACGAGGGGAGGACCCGGGGTGGTCCGGCCGGCGAACGCCCCGGTCGGACGGGGAGAGCGCGGCTCACAGTGGAACGCCGCCGGTGTCCGGGGGAGGCGGGAAGGGCTCTCGCGCGCCGGGCCGGCGGGCCCGGGCCGGCGCCCCGGACGCGGGACGCGCGGGGCGGGCGCAGCGGGGCGGGCCGCCTACGCCGACGGCCGGGGCGGCGGCAGGCGGAACACGTAGCGGTCGGTGTAGGACCGGACGTCCTCGCCATTGGCGAAGAGCTCGCCGATGAAACGCTGCCAGCGCCCGGCGAGGCCGGGATCGGTGAAGAGGACCGCCCCGTCGATGAGGCCGGCCTGCGTGTGGACGATCTCGTAGAGGGCACGGCCGCCGACGACGATGACCTCGGGCAGGGGGGCCGAGGTTTCGAGCGCGCCCAAGGCCGCGCCGGGGACGATCCGGACCGGCCGGCCGCATTCGGCCTGGATCCGGAGCAGGTGCAGCTCCCATTGCAGGTACGGGGTGAGGGGTTCCTCCACCACGCGCACGCGGCGGGCGGCGGCGCCGAGGTCCTGCTCTCCGCGCACCTGCGCCCGTAACCCCGGGCGGTGGCGCTCGAGGAGGCGGAGCGATTCGTCCCACCGGCCCCGCTCGAACTCCGCCCAGCCCGGGTGGTCGCGCTCCCTGGCCTGCTGGCGCCGCTCGAACCGCCAGGACTCCCGGCCCGGGGTCTCTCTGCGGCGCCGGAGGAGATCCCTTTCGAACTCCTCATAGGACAGCCGGACACCCCGTTCCGGGGCGAGTTCGAGGGCGGTGAAACCCCGGTCGGCCGGGTGGGTCCGGTCGGGGTGCCCAGGGGTCTGCGTGCTCATGGGGTGACGGTAACCCCCGCCGACGCGCCCTGTCAGGGGAATGTGCCAGTGAGGCGAAAACGGCCCCGGCCGCCGCCCGCCCCCCGTCGGGGCCGGAACGGCGGCCGGGGCCGCTCGCCTCTGTCAGTCCTCTTCGTCGTCGTCCAGCCGGGCCAGCCAGGTGGCCAGCCGGTCGACGGCGGTCTCGAACTCCGGGTTGAGGTCGGTGAAGGTCCGGAGCCGGTCGGCCAGCCAGGCGACGGACACGTGGTCGTCGCCGCGCCGGCTCTCCAGCTCCTCGATCCCCCGGTCGGTGTAGTACATCAGGGCATCACCGGACCCCGCCTAGTCGGTCGGCGGGAACACGGTGTTGACCAGCGCCTGCTGCTCGGCCTCGTGCCGCTTGCCCGACCCCGCCGCCGGCGATGAGCCGGCCGCGCGGGAGACCCGGGTGAACGGGCGGTCGAGCTGCTCGGAGAACACCAGCGCCACGAACGGCCACGGGCCCATGTTCGCCGGCTCCTCCTGCACCCACAGCACCTCGCCGGCGTCGGGGTAGGCGGCGAGCTGCTGGCGGATCTCCTCGATCGGCAGCGGGTACAGCCGCTCCACCCGGATGATCGCGGTGTGGGTGTCGCCCGTGCGCTTGCGCGCCGCGTCGAGGTCGTAGTACACCTTGCCCGAGCACAGCACCACGCGCCGGACGCTCTTGGCGTCGATACCGGAGGAGTCCGGGATCAGCGGCCGGAACGAGCCCGACGTGAAGTCGACCACGGCCGAGGTGGCGGCCTTGAGCCGCAGCATCGACTTGGGCGTGAACACGATCAGCGGCCGGCGGTACGGCGACTTCACCTGCCAGCGCAGCAGGTGGAAGTAGTTCGCCGGGGTGGTCGGCATCGCGACGGTCATGTTCTCCTGGGCGCACAGCTGGAGGAAGCGCTCGATGCGCGCCGAGGAGTGGTCGGGGCCCTGGCCCTCGTAGCCGTGCGGCAGCAGCAGGGTGACGCTGGAGCGCTGGCCCCACTTCTGCTCGCTGGCGCTGATGTACTCGTCGATGACGCTCTGCGCGCCGTTGACGAAGTCGCCGAACTGCGCCTCCCACGCGACCAGGGCGTCGGGCCGCACCACGGAGTAGCCGTACTCGAAGCCCAGCGCCGCGTACTCGCTCAGCAGGGAGTCGTGCACGTAGAACCGCGACGTCCCCTTGTCGAACTGCTTGAGCGGGGTGTGCACGTCGCCGGTGTTGCGGTCGACCAGGGCGGCGTGCCGCTGGCCGAACGTGCCGCGGCGGGTGTCCTGGCCGACCAGCCGCACCGGGTGCTCGTCGATGAGCAGCGACCCCAGGGCCAGGGTCTCGCCCGTGGCCCAGTCGATCGCGTCCTCTTCGACCATCTGCGCCCGGCGCTGGAGCTGGGGCTGGAGCCGCGGGTGCGGCGTGAAGCCCTCGGGCAGGTTCACCTGGGTCTCGATGACCTGCTTGACCACCTCGTGGGTGATCGAGGTGGAGACCGCCGCGTGGTCGATCCGGCCTTCGTCGAACACCTCGGGCTTGATGACCGACCCGGGCTCGACCGGCTTCTTGCCGGCCTCGCGGGTCTCGGCGAAGGCGCGCTCCAGCTGCTGCTGGTAGTCGCGCAGCGCCTGCTCGGCCTCCTCGACCGTGATGTCGCCCCGGCCGATCAGCGCCTCGGTGTAGAGCTTGCGCGTGGACCGCTTGGCGTCGATGACGTCGTACATCAGCGGCTGCGTGAACGAGGGGTTCTCGGCCTCGTTGTGGCCGCGGCGGCGGTAGCAGACGAGGTCGATGACGACGTCCTTGTTGAACGCCTGCCGGTAGGCGAAGGCGAGCTGCGCCACCCGCACGACCGCCTCGGGGTCGTCGCCGTTGACGTGGAAGATGGGCGCCTGCACCATCCGCGCGACGTCGGTGGCGTACACGCTGGAGCGGCTGTCGGCGGGCGAGGTGGTGAACCCGACCTGGTTGTTCACGATGACGTGCACGGTGCCGCCGGTGCGGTACCCGCGCAGCTGCGACAGGTTCAGGGTCTCGGCCACCACGCCCTGGCCGGCGAACGCGGCGTCGCCGTGGATCAGCAGCGGCAGCACGGTGAAGCCGTGCGGGCCCTTGTTCAGGATGTCCTGCTTGGCACGGACGATGCCCTCGGCGACCGGGTCGACGGTCTCCAGGTGGCTCGGGTTGGCCGCCAGCGAGATCGCGATCTTCTCGCCGTCGGCGGTCTCGAACGTGCCCTCGGTGCCCAGGTGGTACTTGACGTCGCCGGAGCCGTGGGCGCTGCGCGGGTCGAGGTTGCCCTCGAACTCGCCGAAGATCTGCCCGTAGGACTTGCCGCAGATGTTGGCGAGCACGTTCAGCCGGCCGCGGTGGGCCATGCCGATGACGACCTCGTCGAGCTCGGCCTTTGCGGCCCGGGTGATCACGCCGTCGAGGAGCGGGATCAGGGACTCCCCGCCCTCCAGCGAGAACCGCTTCTGCCCGACGAACTTGGTCTGCAGGAACGTCTCGAACGCCTCGGCGTTGTTGAGCCGGCGCAGGATGTGCAGCTGCTCGTCGCGGCCGACGCTCTCGTGCTCACGCTCGACGTGCGACTGGATCCACTCGCGCTCTTCCGGGCTCTGGATGTGCATGTACTCGATACCCACCGTGCGGCAGTAGGTGTCGCGCAGCACGCCCAGGATGTCGCGGAGCCGCATGACCTGCCTGCCGCCGAAGCCCCCGGTGGGGAATTCCCGCTCCAGGTCCCACAGCGTGAGCCCGTGCTCCAGGACGTCGAGGTCGGGGTGGCGGCGCTGCTCGTACTCCAGCGGGTCGGTGGCCGCCATGAGGTGGCCGCGGACCCGGTAGGCGTGGATCAGCTCCTGGACCCGGCTCGCCTTGTCGAGCTCGTCGCCGCTGCCGACCGAGATGTCCTGCACCCAGCGCACCGGCTCGTAGGGGATGCGCAGCGACCGGAAGATCTCGTCGTAGAAGCCGTCGTCGCCCAGCAGCAGGCGGTGGATGCGGCGCAGGAACTCGCCCGACTGCGCGCCCTGGATGATCCGGTGGTCATAGGTCGACGTGATCGTCATGACCTTGCTGATCGCCAGCTGGTTCAGGGTCTCGGGAGAGGCGCCCTGGAACTCCGCCGGGTACTCCATGGCCCCGACGCCGAGGATCGTGCCCTGCCCCGGCATGAGCCGCGGCACCGAGTGCACGGTGCCGATGCCGCCGGGGTTGGTCAGGCTGATCGTGGTGCCCTGGAAGTCGGGCACGCCCAGCTTGTTGTTGCGGGCCTTGCGGACGATGTCCTCGTAGCCGGTCCAGAACTCCTTGAAGTCCATCTGGTCGGCGGCCTTGATGCTGGGCACCACGAGCTGCCGGGAGCCGTCGGGCTTCTGGAGGTCGATGGCCAGGCCGAAGTTGACGTGCTCGGGCTTTGCCACGCCCGGCTTGCCGTCGATCTCGACGTAGGCGTTGTTCATCTCCGGCATCGCCTGGAGCGCCTTCACCATGGCGTAGCCGATCAGGTGCGTGAAGGAGACCTTCCCGCCTCTGCCGCGCCGCAGGTGGTTGTTGATGACGATGCGGTTGTCGAAGAGCAGCTTCACCGGCACCGCGCGCACGCTCGTGGCGGTCGGCAGGGCGAGGCTGGACTCCATGTTGGTCGCGGTGCGCGCCGGTGCGCCCCGCAGCCGCTCCTCGGTGACCTTCAGCGCGTCATCGCCGCCGCCGGAGGCCGCGGCCCCGTTGGAGGCGGCCGGCGCGGCCGGCTTCGCCGCCGGCTTGGGGGCCGGCTTCGGTGCGGCCTTGGCGCCGCTCTTGGCAGCGCTACCCGCTGCCGGGGCACCGTTGCCCGTTCCATTGGAGGCCTTGGTGGCGCCGGACTTGTAGTCGGCGAAGAAGTTCCACCATGCCTTGTCAACCGAGTTGGGGTCTTCGAGGTACTTCTGATAAAGCTCCTCGACCAACCACTCGTTCGGGCCGAAATCTGTCAGGGGTTGAGACGCCTCAGACGACACGGCGGAGATCGCCCTCTTCCGCAGCTCGCTTGTGAATGTGTGTATGCAGAGATGGCCGCTACCCAGGGCGGGCACAACGCGCGGCGGCTCCACAAGGCCACCCAGGACACACGCCCGGTCAGCAATCTCAGCTACAGGCTACTTGTCCGGGCATGCCGATGGGGACCCGAGGTCGGTACGGGACTGGGAGATACCTAACAATCCTTCACAAACATGCCGGTCATCAGGGCTTCCAGGCGGCCGCGACGTCGGGATCCGGGGCGAGGGGCGGGGCGGGGCGCGGACCCCGTCCAGCGGGCTGCCCTCACCATTCCCGCTCCCGCCCGCCGCTAATCCCGCCCCCTCGGCGCGATGGGCGGAACCCCGGCGCCCCGGGCGGCGTCTCAACCGGTGTGCGCGGCGCGGGCAGGACGGCCGGTCCCGGCGCCCGGCGGCCCACGGGGGTTCCGCCGGACGCGGGATCGGGCTCGGCCGCACACGACCGGGCCCCCGGTCGCTGCGGCCGGGGGTCACAGTTTTCCGTGGTCCCAGCTCACGGTACGTTCGACCGTGACGAAGACCGCCACCCGCTTGCGGCCGGTGCGGGCCAGGCCGGCCTGCGCGTCCGGGGTCGCCAGCGACTCCGGTGCCGCTCCGGTCATCGCCGCGGCCACGGCGGTGCCCACCCGCAACACGGTCTCGGGCTCGGTGCTCAGCTCGGCGCGGCCGTGCAGCACGACCCCGCGCAGTTCGCCGTAGGACTCCCCGTCGTCGACCAGGCAGGTCACGCGGTCGTCGCGCCGCAGGTTGACGGCCTTCTGCGAGGCGGCGTAGGTCCAGAAGGCGAGGCGGCCGTCCACCATGGCGTAGAACAGCGTCGACAGGTGCGGTTCGCCGTGCCGACCGACGGTTCCCACCTGGACCTTCCGGTGGGAGTGCAGGAAGTCGGCCACTTCGCCGGGGGTCAGCCGGATCTGGGCGCGCCGGTCTCCGGCGCCGGTCGGTGCGGTCTCGGGCATGCTGGGGCTCCTTCGCTTGGGGCAGGGGGCAGGGGTCGTCGCGCCCTCGGCCGGAACTCCGGTCCGCGGAACGTATTCTGGCCGCTCGCGGGTACATGCCGGTGGCCGGGCGCCGAACCCGCGACGGATACACCGATTCACACGGAAGCACACGCCGATCCGCGCGCTCGCGGCCGATCTCGCCGCGACGGCAGGACGCATCGGGAACCCCCTGACCGGGGGCTTGGAGGAGAGACATGGCGGAACTGCGGTTCGACGGTCGCGTCGCCGTCGTCAGCGGAGCGGGGCACGGGCTGGGCCGGTCGCACGCCCTCGAACTCGCAGCGCGCGGCGCCAAGGTCGTCGTCAACGACCTCGGCGCCCGCGTCGACGGCAGGCACGACGTCGACGGCACCGGCGTATCGGCGGCCGAGGCGGTCGCCGAGGAGATCCGCGCCAAGGGCGGCACGGCGATCGCCGACGGCGGCGACGTCGCCACGGAAGAGGGCGCCCGCTCCCTCATCGAGTCCGCGATCGAGGCGTTCGGCCGGGTCGACATCGTGGTCAACAACGCGGGAATCCTGCGCGACAAGGCGTTCAAGAACATCACCTGCACCGACTGGGACGACGTCCTGGCGGTCCACCTGCGCGGCACCTTCCTCGTGACCCAGGCGGCGTTCGGCCGCCTGCGCGAGAACGGGTACGGGCGGATCGTCAACACGACGTCGCTCGCGGGCCTGTTCGGCAACTTCGGCCAGTCCAACTACGCCGCGGCCAAGATGGGGATCATCGGGCTCACCAAGACCCTGGCGATCGAGGGCTCGAAGTACGACATCACGGCCAACGCGATCGCGCCCGTCGCCTTCACGCGCATGACCGAGGACCTCTTCCCGCCCGGCGCCCGCGAGCTGCTGTCCCCGGAGAAGGTCACGGCGCTGGTGGTCTGGCTGGCCCACGAGGACTGCGAGACGTCGGGGGAGACCTACTCCGTGGGCGGCGGCCGGGTCGCGCGCGTGTTCGTCGCGGAGGGGCCGGGCGCGGTGATCGGCGACGCCGGCGCCGAGGCGCTCCGGGACAACTGGCCCGACGTCAACGCCGAGCGCCCCTACGTCGTGCCGCGCAACCTCGCCGAGCAGACCGAGGTCCACTTCCAGGGACTCACCTGACCCGTTCACGCCCGCCCCTGCCGGGGCGGGCGTGAACCGGCGCACGGTCCTTCCCGGGGCACGCTCGCTTCCTCGCTCCGCTCCACCGGCCCCGCGAAAGGGCCTGCGGCCGGGGGCGGCGCCGGCTCCGCTCGCTCGTCGGCTCGCCGTGCCGGTTGCCCGGGCACGCTCGCTTCCTCGCTCCGCTCTACCGGCCCCGGAAAAGGGCCTGCGGCCGGGGGCGGCGCCGGCTCCGCTCGCTCGTCGGCTCGCCGTGCCGCTTGCCCGGGCACGCTCGCTTCCTCGCTCCGCTCTACCGGCCCCGGGAAAGGGCCTGCGGCCGGGGGCGGCGCCGGCTCCGCTCGCTCGTCGGCTCGCCGTGCCAGTGGCCGTCGAATCGGCGCCCGGGGTCGGCGAAACCACGGCGGGTGTCCGGATCCGGCCGTGAAACGCCGGTCGCCGCCCAGGCGCGGGTGCGGATCTGTTCGCTCGGACCGGTTTCACCGCGCCGCCGTCCGCTTCGCTCTTAGCATGGCGGATCGGAGGTGGGGAAGCGTGAAGGTGAAGGAGTTCGGGGAACTCGAAGCCGCGATCATGGACACGCTGTGGGCCGCGGACGGCCCCCTCGTCGTCCGCGAGGTCCGGGCGACGATGACCTACGACCGCGAAGTCGCCTACACGACCGTCATGACGGTCACCAACATCCTGTTCCACAAGGGCCTGCTGAACCGCGAGAAATCGGGCCGGGCCTGGCTCTACTGGCCGTGCGAGTCCCGCGAGGAGCACACGGCGCGGGTCATGAGCGAGGTCTTCAGCGGCGGCGGCGACCGCGGCACCACCATGCTCCGCTTCATCGAGGGCTTCAGCGACGAGGAGATGGCCCGCCTCAACGACGTCCTGCGCGAGGTCCGCGCGCAGCGGGCGGCCGGGCGCGTCGCCGGCCCCGTGGCCAACCCCACCTGACCCCCACCGCGCCCCGCCGCCGCGGATGCCGGCCCGCCCACCCCGGCATCCGTCGTGCCGGGAAGCGGGCCCATGTGCCGCGCCCCCGGGCGACCCGCCGGGCACGCCCCGTACATGCCGCACCGCGCCATGGTGGCCTGTCGGCCCCGGCGTCTATGCTGCCCGGTGTGGACGAACCGCTTGTCGCTCGCATGCGCCCCTTCGGTGAGACGATCTTCGCCGAGATGAGCCGCCTCGCAGTGGAGCACGACGCCGTCAACCTCGGGCAGGGGTTCCCCGACACCGACGGCCCCCGGTCGCTCCTCGACGGCGCCGCGCGCCGCATCCGCGACGGGGTCAACCAGTACCCGCCCGGCCCCGGCCGCCCCGAGTTGCGCGCCGCGGTCGCCGAGGACCGCCGCCTCCGCTACGGCCTGGAGTACGACCCCGGCAGCGAGGTCTACATCACGGTCGGCGCGACCGCGGGGATCGCCTCGGCCGTGCTCGGCCTGATCGAACCCGGCGACGAAGTCGTGCTGTTCGAGCCGATGTACGACTCCTACGCCGCCGTCATCGCCCTGGCCGGCGGGGTGCGCCGCCCGGTCCCGCTGCGCCCCGGCCCCGAGGCTGACGGCGGCCGGTTCGCCTTCGACCCCGATGAGCTGCGGGCCGCCATCGGCCCGCGCACGCGGATGATCCTCGTCAACAGCCCCCACAACCCCACGGGCACGGTCTTCACGGCCGCCGAGCTGGAGGTCATCGCCGGCCTGTGTCGCGACCACGGCCTCATCGCGGTGACCGACGAGGTCTACGAGCACCTGACCTTCGACGGCGCCGCCCACGTCCCGCTGGCGACCCTGCCGGGCATGCGCGAGCGCACGCTGGCGGTGTCCTCGGTCGGCAAGACCTTCTCGGTGACGGCGTGGAAGACGGGCTGGGTCATGGGGCCCGCCCCGCTCGTGCGCGCGGTGCAGACCGTCAATCAGTTCCTCACGTTCACCGCCAACGGCGCCCTCCAGCTCGCGATCGCCGACGCCGTCCGCGACGAGCACGCGTGGATCAGCGCCCAGCGCGACAGCCTCGCCGTCCGTCGCGACCGGCTCTCCCAGGGACTGCGCGCCGCGGGGTTCGGCGTGCTGCGGCCGCAGGGGACCTACTTCGTCATGACCGACATCCGCCCGCTCGGGTTCACCGACGGCATCGAGTTCGCCCGCGCCCTGCCCCGCACCGCCGGAGTCGCCGCGGTGCCCGCGCAGGTCCTCTACGACACCACCGCCGAGGGCCGGCACCTCGTGCGCTTCGCGTTCTGCAAGCGCGACGACGTCCTAGACAGGGCGATCGACCGCCTGACCACCGCATTCGGCACGGCGAGCCGATGAGCGAGCGGAGCCGGCGCCGCTTCTGGCCGGAGGCTGTTTCGCGGGGTCGGTGGAGCGGAGCGAGGAGGGGAGCGTGCCCGGGGTTGCGGCACGGCGAGCCGATGAGCGAGCGGAGCCGGCGCCGCCCCCGGCCGGAGGCCCTTTCGCGGGGTCGGTGGAGCGGAGCGAGGAGGGGAGCGTGCCCGGGGTTGCGGCACGGCGAGCCGATGAGCGAGCGGAGCCGGCGCCGCTTCTGGCCGGAGGCTGTT
Organism: Nocardiopsis mangrovi; assembly: GCF_042653925.1. Classification (NCBI taxonomy): domain Bacteria; kingdom Bacillati; phylum Actinomycetota; class Actinomycetes; order Streptosporangiales; family Nocardiopsidaceae; genus Nocardiopsis; species Nocardiopsis mangrovi. Next base: position 161,648 of record NZ_JBHSFQ010000001.1, on the reverse strand, counting down.
TCGCGGGGTCGGTGGAGCGGAGCGAGGAGGGGAGCGTGCCCGGGGTTGCGGCACGGCGAGCCGATGAGCGAGCGGAGCCGGCGCCGCTTCTGGCCGGAGGCTGTTTCGCGGGGTCGGTGGAGCGGAGCGAGGAGGGGAGCGTGCCAAGGGGCCGGGGGGACGCGAACGGCGAACCGGCCACCTGACACGGCCTCTGCCCGCGGTAGGGCGACCGCCCGGACGAAGGAGACGAGCACGTGATCACGCGCGAGCAGGCGGCCGCGGCGGCCGACGCCTGGCTCAACGGAACGGCTCCGCCCGAGCGGCGCCGCGCCGTCCAGATGCAGGAGTTCGACCTGGGCTGGATCGTCTGGGCGACGAGCCCCCTGCCCGAGAACGACCTGCTCGCCGGGGAGCGGCGGCCCCCCGCCGAGGTCGGCGGATCCCGCGGCGTCATCGACCGGTGGAGCGGCGAGCTGACCGCCTGGCCGATGGTCGGCGTGGACGAGGTCGCGCGGATGTACCGCGAGCGCCGCGGCGGCGCGCAGCGCGCCGCCGCCGCCCCCGCGGCACCGCCCGCGGTCGGCCCCGGCAACATGGTGGTCTTCTCCTATCGCGACGCCTCAGGCCAGGAGTCCTACGCCAACGGCCTCTCCGGGCCGGGTACCCCGCCCCCGGAGTTCCAGATCTGGGGCGACCTGCGCGGCAAGGGGGTCCGCCCCGAGGACGTGGTGGCGGTCCACTCCGACCTGGAGGCCGCCGACCTGCCCGGCGCCTATCGGGCCAAGTTCCTGCGCGAGACCTTCCCCGCGGCGCAGACGTCGCATTCGCACCGCTACGGCGCCGACCGCGCCCAGCGCACCAGGGGGATGGCCGCGCTCGTCGAGCAGTCCGATGCGATGCGCCGGATGTCCGGCGGCGCGCCCCGGCCCGCGGCGGCTCCGGCGCCGGTCGCGTTCCCCGCGCGGCCGCCCGCGCCCCTGCCCGACGCCGGGCTGGCGGCCCTCCTCGGCGACGCGTTCTCCGATGTCCGGCGCTACGAGCCGGCCCTGCTGGCGCGGACCCGGCTCCCCGAGGCCACCCGCGCCACCCTGGCGACGGCCGGGCTGCCCGGGGTCGTCCCCTACTTCTTCGCCGCCGACACCCCCGCCGGCCCCCCGGCGGGCGGGCTGCTGACCGACGCCGCCGCCCACATGCGGGCGCGCGGGACGCGGGCGGACGAAGCCGCCCTGGCGGTCCTCGCCGGTCATGTGCGCATCGGCAGCGACGGCGGGACCGCGGTCACCGTCCAGTGCATCGGCGGCGAGAACGGGATCGGGGAGGGCTGCGTCTGGTCGGTCGACATCACCACCGGCATCGGGCGCTACATCAACGGGTCGGTGGGCGGCTTCGCGCGCTGCCTGGCGGCGGTCGCCGGCGTCCTGCCCCGCCTGCGCGGCACGGACCCGCACGCGGCCGGTGCCGTCGTCGCCGAGTTCCAGGACGCCGTCGCCGCGATCGACCCCTCGGCCCTGGGCGACCCCGAGAACTGGTGGTCGGTCGTCGTCGAGCAGATGTGGGACGGCCTGCTCTGAGCCGCGAGAGCCCAGGGCCCCGCCCTCCGACCCCCGCCGCCGTCCCCGAGGAGAACCGCCCCGTGACCGCCGTGATGCCCGATCCCCTGCTGCGCGTGGCCGAAGCCGCCAAGGGCTTCATGCCCACCCGCGAGGGCCTGGCGCTGTACGAGACCGCGCTCGCCCACGCCCGCCTCGGCCCGATCCTGGAGATCGGCACGTACTGCGGCAAGTCGACGGTCTTCCTGGGCGCGGCCGCCCGCGCGGCGGGCGGGACCGTGGTGACCGTCGACCACCACCACGGCTCCGAGGAGCACCAGGAGGGCTGGGAGTACCACGACCCGTCCATGGTCGACCCCGAGACCGGCCGGATCGACACGCTGCGGGAGTTCCGGCGCACCATGGCGCAGGCCGGCCTGGAGGCCGAGGTGGTCGCCGTCGTCGGCCGCTCCGCCGATGTCGCCTCGCTCTGGAACACCCCGCTGGGCATGGTGTTCATCGACGGCGGGCACACCGACGCGGCGGCCCGGGCCGACTACGACTGCTGGAGCCCGCACGTCGTCCCCGGCGGCGCGCTGGCCATCCACGACGTGTTCCCCGACCCCGCCGACGGCGGCCGGCCGCCCTACGACATCTACCGCCGCGCCCTCGGCTCCGGCCTGTTCACCGAGGTCCGGGCGGTCGATTCGCTGCGCGTCCTGCGCCGCGAGCCCTGACCCGCGCGGGTCACCGAGCGCGGGCCCGGGGCGCCCCGCGCCGGCGCGCGACGGCATTTCGCTTTCCCTTGTGGATCGGTACGCGCGAACCGTGATGAGGACATAGGCTCGGGGCGCGAGCACGACAAGCGGATGAGGCGTGATCAAGGGGTGCGTGAACCTGTGACGACCAACGGTGCGGCTGGACGGGTCGCTCAATTCACACTCGACAACGGCCTCCGCCTGGTGACCGCACCCGCGGCCACCGGCCAGGTGGCAGCTGTCAACCTGTGGTACGGCGTCGGCTCCCGGCACGAGGTCCCCGGGCGCACCGGGTTCGCCCACCTCTTCGAGCACCTGATGTTCCAGGGCAGCGGCGGGGTGAAGAAGGGCGAGCACTTCGACGCCGTCGAGCGCCTGGGCGGCGACATCAACGCCTCCACCTCCACCGACCGCACCAACTACTACGAGACCGTGCCCGAGCACGGCCTCGACCTCGCCCTGTGGCTCGAGGCCGACCGCCTCGCCACCCTGCGCGAGGGCATGACCCAGGAGGTCCTGGACAACCAGCGCGACGTCGTCAAGAACGAGCGCCGCCAGCGCTACGACAACGTCCCCTACGGCACCGCCCTGGAGCGCATGCTCCGGCTGGGCTACCCCGCGGGCCACCCCTACCACCACCCCACCATCGGGTCGATGGAGGACCTCGACGCCGCCGACCTCGACTACGTGCTGTCCTTCCACGAGCGCCACTACGGTCCCGACAACGCCGTGCTCACGGTGGTCAGCGGCCTCGACCCCGAGGACGTCCACCAGCGCGTGCGGCACTACTTCGGGGGCATCCCCGCGCGCACCACCGTGGCCGAGGCGCCCGACGCCACCCTCGAAGGCCCCATCGGCGGCCCTGTCAGCGACCGCGTCGTCGAGAACGTCCCGGCGGCGGGCGTCTTCCTGGGCTACCGGGTGCCCGCTTACGGCGAGCGCGACTTCGACGTCATGCACCTGGCGTCGGCCGTCCTCGGCCAGGGCCAGGGCAGCCGCCTGTACCGCCGCCTGGTGATCGAGCGCGGCCTCGCCGCCGACGACGGCGGCCAGGCGGCCGACCTCCTCGGCTTCCGCTACACGCCCAGCCTGATGCTGGTCAACATGATCGCCCGCGAGGGGGTCGGCGGCGACGAACTCGAAGCGGCGATGATCGAGGAGACCGCCGCGCTGGCCGACGGCGTCACCGACGAAGAACTGGAGCGCGCCCGCGCCGTCCTGGAGCGCGACCACCTCCAGTCGATCGCGCACCCCAGCGGCCTCGCCGACACCATCGGCAGCTGCACGCAGCTGTTCGGCGACCCCACCCTCGCCTTCACCTGGCCGCAGCGCTGGGCCGACATCACCGCCGATGAGATCGTGGCCGGCGCCAAGCGGCTCCTGACGCCCGAGAACATGCTGAGCGTCCGCTTCGACCCTGAGGCATCTGAGGCACCCGCGGAGGACTCCGAAACCGCCGGCGTCGGCGAGACCGCCGCGCCCGCCTCAGCCTGACCCGCGCCCGTCCCGGCCGGCCCGCGAACCCACGCCGAACAGAGAGTCGTTTCCGCATGCTCCAGACCCGCCCCGTATCCGGCGCCCCGAAGCCCTACACGTTCCCCAAGCCGCAGCGCCTGCGGGTGGGCGGCGGTACGGTGCTCGCCATCGACGTCCCCGGCCAGCAGTTCGCCGCCGTCCGGCTGGTCCAGCCCTCGGGCGGGATCACCGAGCCGCTCGACCGCATGGGCGTGGCCACCCTGACCGGCGAGTCCCTGGAGGACGGCGTCACGGGCGACAGCTCCCTCGCCCCCGCCCTGGAGCGCCACGGCGCCGAATGGGTCGCCCGGGTCACCTGGGACAGCTTCGTCACCGGTGTCGACGCCCCCATCAGCCGGATCGCCGACGCCACCAAGCTGTTCGCCGAGGCCGTGCGCACCCCCGCCCTGCGCCCCGACGACGTCCTGCGCCGCCGCGACCAGCTCCTGGAGCGCTTCTGGCTGGAGGCGTCCATGGCCTCCACCCTGGCCACCCGCGCCATCGGCGGGCAGCTGTTCACGGGGCGCTACGCCACCCCGCTCAACGGCGGCCCTGTGCGGCTCCAGAGCGTCACGCCCGAGCTCGTGGCCGACTTCCACTCGCACTCCGTCGCCGCGGTGGCCGGGACCCTCGTGGTCGTCGGCGACCTGACAGGCGTCGACCTCGCCGAACTGGGCGCCACCGTCTTCGGCGACGCCTCGGACGTCCCCGCACCCACGCCCTCCGCGCCCGACTCCGCGCCGGGCGAGCTGCCGCGCATCGTCGTGCTCGACCGGCCCGGGTCGGTGCAGTCGGCGCTGATCCTGGCGCACCGCGCCCCGTCCCGCTCCGAGATCGACCTGCCCAGGGCCGACGGCATGAGCGACGTCCTGGGCGGCATGTTCACGTCGCGGCTCAACAACGAGCTGCGGGAGCGCCTCGGCTACACCTACGGCGTGGGCTGCCGGTTCGACCTCCGCCGCGACAGCGGGGTGTTCCTGGTCAGCACCCAGGTCGAGGCACCCACCACCGCGCACTCCATCACCGCCACCCTGGCCCAGATCGAGAAGCTCCAGGCCGACGGCGTCACCGACGCCGAGCTGTCGGCGGTCCGCGAGTCCAACACGGTCGGCCTGCCCGTGACCTACTCCACCGCCCGCAGCCTCGCGGCGGCGCTGGTCGAGTCGGTCGTGCACGACCTGCCCGAGGACCACGTCGACCGGCTCCGCGCCGGCTTCGAGCGCGTCACCGCCGACGACCTCACCCAGGCCGCCCGCGACTACCTGCACCCGCGCGAATCCGTGGTGATCGTCGCGGGCGACGCGTCGCAGATCGAGGGGGAGCTGCGTGAGGTCGGGCACGGCCCGGTGGTCGTGCACGATCCGGAAACGCTGTGGGCCTGACCGGTTTCGGCCGCGCCCCTGGCGGCAAAATGACGCATTGGGAGCCAGATCACCGCATGAAGGCGGTCGGTCGGGACATAACAAAACCGAACCCATGTACCGGTGATCTTTCAACTACCAGCTCGGATGTCGTTCTTGGCTGATATAACGAGGGTCCGTACAGCATTCGACGAACATGACCGTAAGCACCCCCAGGAGGCCGGCATGGCCCGTGATCAGACTCGCTGACTAGCCATGTCCTCCACAGAGAACCCCGAAACGGAGCGGCAGCAGGGGCCGTCGCTCGATCCCGCGCGTCCGGCGACGCTTGAGGCGGGGCCGGCCGACCGTGTCCTGAAGGGCCGCTACCAGCTCCTCGACGAGATCGCCCGGGGCGGTGTCGGCACCGTCTGGCGCGCCACCGACCTCGTCCTCGACCGCGAGGTCGCGGTCAAGGAGCTGCGGCTGCCCACGGACCTGAGCCGGGCCGAACGCGAGTCCCTGCTCCAGCGCACCACGCGCGAGGCGCGGGTCGCGGCCCGGCTCACCCACCCGGGCGTCGTGACCGTGCTCGACGTCGTCGACGAGGACGGCCGGCCGTGGATCGTCATGGAGCTCGTCATCGCGCGCACGCTCGCCGAGATCACGCAGGTCGCGGGGCCGCTGCCGTACCAGCGCGTCGCCGAGATCGGCCTCCAGCTGATCGACGCGCTCAAGGCGGCGCACGACGAGGGCATCGTGCACCGCGATGTGAAGCCCGACAACGTGATGATCAGCGAGGGCGGCCGGGTCGTCCTCACCGACTTCGGGCTGGCCGCCTGGACCGGTGAGTCCGCTCTGACCACGTCGGGCCGCATCATCGGGTCGCCGTCCTACATCCCGCCGGAGCGGGCGAAGGCCGGGCCGGTGGGACCGGAGTCCGACCTGTGGGCACTCGGCGCCACGCTCTACGCGGCGGTCGAGGGGCACCCGCCCTACGACCGCAAGGGCTACATCCGCATCCTCAAGGGCGTCGACTTGGAGGAGCCGCCCGTCGCCGAGAACGCCGGGCCCCTGGCACCGGTCCTCGCGGGGCTGCTGCACGTCAAGCCCGCGGACCGGCTGACCGCCGAGAACGCCACGAAGATGCTGCGGATCGCGGCGCTGGCGCCGTGGGCGCCCGAGACCAGTCCCGAGACCGCGGCCAAGAGCGCCGCGGCCACGGGTGCGCAGGGGGCGGTCCCGGAACCGGCCGCCGAGGACGCCGGGATCGACTCCGCGCGCGAGCACTTCCGCCAAGGGGCGCACGTGCTGCGGAACTCGCTCCAGGAGTCGGTCTCCGACCTCCACGAATCCGTGTCGGAGTCGATGTCGTCACTCCAGGAGAAGCTGCAGCGGCACCGTCCCGACTCCGTGAGCCACCTGCTCACGTCGATCCGGGAGTCCACCGACACCTTGGGGCTGACCAGCTCCGGCAAGCACCGCGTGCGCAGTCCGCTGCCGGTGATCGCGGCGGTGGTGCTCGGGGTGGTCGTGCTGTTGTCCGTGGTGCTGTGGGCGCTGGTCTTCCGCGGCTGATCGGCCGTGGCGGCGGGCCGCGGCGGCGGAGCAGCGGTGCGCGGACCGGATGAGCGAAAGGGCGCGGGACCGTTGTCCCGCGCCTTCGCCGTAGGGCCGGCGGGATTCGAACCCGCACTGTACTGCCCCTAAAACAGTCGTCTCTACCGTTGGACTACGGCCCCGGATCGACGCGCCGTGTCCCCGCGCGGACGCGGGGTGCGGCCATGTTCCCGTCCGAGAATGGCAGCTCGGACGGGAACACTGCAAGTTCGGTGCGCGCGCCGCTCCGTATAGGCGGGGCGCGCCGCGGATACGGGCGCGGCCCGCCGCGCGCCCCGGTCTCCGTGCGGTGCGGTCAGAGGCCCAGTTCGCGCTTGATCCGCTCGACGTGCCCGGTGGCTTTCACGTTGTAGAAGGCCTTCTCCACCGTGCCGTCGGCGGCGATGATGAAGGTGGAGCGGATGACGCCCTGGACGATCCTGCCGTAGTTCTTCTTCTCGCCGAAGGCGCCGTAGGAGCGCAGCACGTCCTTGTCTGGGTCGCCGAGCAGCGGGAACGTGAGCCCCTCCTTCTCGCGGAACGCCGCCAGCTTGGCGGTGGTGTCGGGCGAGATGCCCAGCACGGTGAAGCCGGCGGCCTCGAATTCGCGCAGGTTGTCGCGGAAATCGCAGGCCTGGGTCGTGCAGCCGGGGGTCATCGCGGCGGGGTAGAAGTACAGCACCACGCGCCGGCCGTCGGCCTTGAGTACCTGGCCGAGGGTGACCGGGGCGCCGTCGGCGTCGGTGAGGGTGAAGTCGGGCGCGGTGTCGCCGGGCTGGAGGCGGACGGTGGTCTCGCTCACGGATCTCCTTACCTGGGCGGGGCCTCCCGGCCCCGCGGGGTCGTCCCACCAGCCTATTCGGCGGTTCCGGGAGGGTCGGCGCGGGCGCGGGCGCGGGCCCGGAGGGTCTGCCCCCGCGGCGGTCCGGCCCGGCGACCGGTCCCACGGCGGGACGGAGAACCCCGGCCGGTTGACCGACTCCACGCCCCAGCAGGCGGCCGATCCCCTATTGTTGAGCGGACTCACCAGGTCGGCGCCGTATTCGCCGGATCCCGGCCGGTGCGTAGACTCGTGCGTCACACACCCCCGGTCGTCGGCACGCCGCGCCGACCGCGCAGGACCGAGGCACATCCGCTTCGCGTGGGAGTTCATCGACGATGGCTGGTTTCACTCTGGACGAGGTCCGGGAACGCACGTCCAAGGCGCGCGACTCCTGGTGGACGGTCGGGATGGTCGACCCCGTGGCCTTCCGGCTGGTCAGGGTCGTCGCCAACCACACCGCGATCACCCCCAACCAGCTCACCGTCACGGCGCTGTTCTTCGGCCTGGGCGCCGCCGCGTGCTTCGCGGTGGGCTGGTGGCCGTTCCTGGTGGCCGGCGCGGTCCTGTACTACCTGTGCTTCCTTTTCGACTGCATGGACGGCAAGCTGGCGCGGCTCACCGACCGCGAGAGCCTGTTCGGTTCGTGGATGGACTACGTGTTCGACCGGTTCCGGGTGCTGGTCTGCGCGGTCGCCCTGATGGGCGGGCAGTACGTGCTGACCGGGTGGGCCGGGTTCGCCTGGCTGGCGCTGGCGGTCGTCTTCGTCGACATGCTGCGCTACCTCAACGCGCTCCAGGTCTACAAGATGCGCCGCGAGATGCGCTCGCACATCGCGGGGGTGGTGGAGCGCGCCCGTGCGACCCTCTCGGTGCTGGAGCCCGATGAGCCGACGCGGGGCGGCGACCGCCCGCTGAGCGACACCGGGGAGCAGGCGGTGCTGCGGCACGGGATCTCGGTCCTGGAGCAGATCCTGCGCACGCAGACCGAGAAGGAGAGCCGGTACGACCGCGACGCCGGCAAGCAGCCCGACGTGCGGCTGCCGAAGGTCGACCTCCACCAGGAGTTCCGCACCCGCTTCCCCTGGTACGAGCGGATCTGGGACAGCCTGCGGGCGCGGCGCGTGCGCACGCACCTCGTCAGCGGGATCGAGTTCCAGATGGCCGTGTTCGTTCTGGCGCCCCTCGCCGGAGTCGCGGCATCCACGTCGATCGTGTGGATTACCGTCGTTGTGGGTGTTTTGCTGCTCGCGTTCGAGATCGCGATCGTCTATAAACTGTGGTTGTCCACGCGGGATTTCTTCCGTGTCGTGGACGGAATAGAAAGCGCGTTGAGTTTCACGCGCTCGTCTGATGACGCGGCGGCCCCGCAGGCACCGGCCGCGGATCCGTCTTCGTCTTCTCAGGCGACCCTGCGCTAGCGGAAGGAAGCGGCTGTATGGAAGGACGCGACCCCGCGGGGGCGCGCCGCGATCCGGCCACGGTCCAGGCCGAGATCGAACGCGCGCAGCGCGCTCTGGCGCGGGCGGTCGACGAGATCGCCGACCGCACCGACCCCCGCAACGCGGCACGGCGCGGGTTCGACCGCGTGCGCGGCGTCGGCGGCTTCCTCGCCGGCGAGGCCCGGGCGCTGGTGACCAGTGGCGGCGCGGTCCGCGAGGAGAGCCATGTCGTCGAGCCGCCCGAGGGCAGCGTCCGGCTCAAGGGCGACGAAGAGGTGGTCTCCACCTACCGGGCGCGTACGCAGGTGTCGCCCGAGGTGGTGATCCTGGGCGCGGGGATCGGGCTGGCCGTCGCGGTCGGCGTGATCGCCCTGGTCCGGCGGCGGGCCAGAGCACGCGGGTAGGACCGGCACCGCATCGACGGGTGCGGCTTGAGGGGGAGGGGCGGACGCCCCTCCCCCTCAAGCGTGTTCCGGGCCGGGCGCCCGCTCGCCGGCGGACGGGCGCCCGGCCCGGCCCGGTTCACAGGAAGGTCCGGCCCTCCCCCCGGTAGGTGGGCACGGCCGTGACGTCGCGCGGGGTGTCGCCGTCGACGAGGTGGAGCTCGGCGAAGCGCTCGCACAGCTCGCCCGCCTTCGCGTGGCGCAGCCATACGCGGTCGCCGATGGCCAGGCCGCCGGCGGGGGCGCCCAGCAACGGGGTCTGCACCTCGCCCGCGCCCTCGGTGGGGCTGTAGGAGAGCCCCCGGGGCAGGTAGGGCTGCGGGAGCCGCGCCGCGTCGGCCGCCCCTGAGGCGGGGTAGCCGCCGCCGAGCACGGTCGCCGCGCGCGCGGCGGGCCGGCGCACCACCGGCAGCGCGAACAGCGCCGCGGGGCGCCCGTTGAAGCCGCTGTAGTGGTCGAACAGCCGGGGCTGGTACAGGCCGGACCCGGCGGCGACCTCGGTGACGGCGCGTTCGCGGCTGGTGGTGTGCAGGCTTCCGGTCCCCCCGCCGTTGACGAACCGCAGGTCGGCGACGTCGCGGACGGCGCGCACGATGGCCGCGCGGCGGCGGGCCAGCTCGGTGCGGGACCGACCCTGGACCCACCGCAGGGTGCGTCCGTACAACGGGCGCCCGGGAGGGGCGTCGCCGACGCCGGCGATGTGGGCTTCGTAGGCCATGATGCCGTCGAGCCGCAGGGTGGGGCGGCGGACGATCGCGCGGGCCAGCGCGGCGGCCTGGGCGGGGGTGCGAACGGGGGAGCGGTGCGCGCCGATCCGCAGGCGCGGGCCGAGGGGCTGCCAGCTGGTGTCGATGTCGATGCACACCTTGATGGGCAGCAGGGGATCGGGGGCGGCGGCACTGATGAGGTCGAGGTGGGCGGGGTCGTCGACCATGAGCGTGACGCGCCGCGCGAGCCCGGGATCGGCGCCGAGGCGGGCTATGGCGGCGCGGTCGGCGGTGGGGTAGCCGACGAGGATGTCGTCGCTGAGGGGGCCGGCAGCCGCGGCCGGAGCGCCGGTCGTCCCGGGGGACGGGGCGGCAGGGGAGTCCGCTCCGGCCAGCCAGAGGGCTTCGGGGAGCGTGAACGCCATGACGCCGGCGTAGCCGGGCAGGGCGAGGACCTCGGCGAGGAGGTGGCGGCTGCGGACGGACTTGCTGGCGACGCGGATGGGCATGCCGCCCGCGCGCCGGACGAGGTCGGCCGCGTTCGCGCGGAAGGCGGCCATGTCGATGATCGCGAAGGGGGGTTCGAGGTGCCGGGTCGCCCGGTCATAGCGTGCGCGCGCGCTTGTCATGGGGCGAATCATGACATATTTCATGAAACTTGTTCATGTTCGTGGTCCGTCGATTCCGGCGGTGCGGCGCGCCCGGGGTGGGCGCCCGATACCCTGGAATGAAAGCCCTGACCAGCACCGCCATCCGGGAGTATGCCGAGCCATGAGCGACCGAGAGCATGACCGCGAGTTCGTGCTGACCCTGTCGTGCCCCGACGGCAAGGGGATCGTCGCCGGCGTGGCGAACCTGCTCGCCGCCCACGGCTGCAACATCACCGAGAGCCAGCAGTACGGCGACCACTACACGGGCCGCTTCTTCCTGCGGATGGAGTTCACCGCCGAACCCGTGCCCGGCGGCGCGGCGGCCGGCGAGGACGGGCTGCGCGGCGCGTTCGCGTCGCTGGCCGGCGAGTTCGGCCTGGAGTGGCAGCTGTGGCGGCGCGACGCCCGGCCGCGGATGCTCGTGATGGTCTCCAAGTTCGGGCACTGCCTTAACGACCTGCTGTACCGGCAGCGCAGCGGGCTGCTCGACGCCGAGATCGCGGCGGTCGTCTCCAACCACCCCGACCTGGAGTTCCTCGCCCGCTCCTACGGCCTGGACTTCCACCATCTGCCGGTGCGCCCGGAGACCAAGCGGGACCAGGAGGCGCGCCTGCTGGAACTGGTCGAGTCCTACGACATCGACTTCATGGTGCTCGCCCGCTACATGCAGGTCCTCTCCGCGGACCTGTGCGCCAAGATGTCGGGCCGGGTCATCAACATCCACCACTCGTTCCTGCCGAGCTTCAAGGGCGCCCGCCCCTACCACCAAGCGCACGCGCGCGGCGTCAAGCTCATCGGGGCGACCGCCCACTACGTCACCGCCGACCTCGACGAAGGGCCCATCATCGAGCAGGAGGTCTCGCGGGTCGACCACACGCAGGGGCCCGAGCGGCTCACGGCGATCGGCCGCGACCTCGAATCGCTCGCCTTGGCCCGCGCCGTCAACTGGCACGCCCAGCACCGCGTGCTGCTCAACGGCGCCAAGACGGTGGTCTTCCGCTAGGGGCATGGTCGCCTCAGGCTCGGCGCCGGGTCGGTCCGGGATCGGCGCGGGGTCGACATCCGGTCGGCGCCGGTCGGTGCCGCCGCGGAGCCGGGCGGCCGGTGCCGGCCCGTCCAGGGGCGGCGACCGGTTCACGTGTGCGGTCCAGGGTCCCTGAGGGGACGGCGCGGCGGCGCGCCATGCCCCGGACCCGAGGGCCCGGGGCCACCGGCCGGGTCCGTCCGGGCCCCTGACCGACTCCCCGACCCCCTCACCGCGCGGTCCGGTCGCCCACCCGAACGCCGCGGGCTCCCCGCCTTGTGCCGCGTTACTTTACGGGCATCATTGATTACACTCGGTAGCGATAGGGTGAACGAGTTTCAGCTCCCGTGGCGTGACACGCATCCACGCCCGCGCGGCATGGGGTGGGATGCCGTTCCCGTGGTCCCGGACGCGGCGGTGATCGCCGCACGGCGGCTCCGGGGTGCGCTCCGGGAGGACAGGCCGACCGATCGAAGGGCGGGCCATGAACGCACGGTCACGGCCTTGCGCCGCGGCACCGCGTCCGAGACAGCGGGACCGGCGGGTCGCCGCGCGCGCCGCCGGGACCTGCGCGGTCCCGGCCTGTGCCCCGGCCGGGCGCGGGGGGCGCGCACGCGATCGGCGGCACTACGGAGAGAGCGGGCGAGCAGGCGGAGGAGCGGGTCGAACACGGAGCGGGGCCACCGGTGCGGCGCACCGGATGACCGCCGGCCCGCACAGGGCGGGCACGACGGTCCGGGACGGGAACGGGAGGGGACACAGGATGACGACTGTGGAAGACACAGTGGGCCGGGGACACCCGGGTACCGTGCATCGCTCGCGCCGCACGGCCGTCCGCACGTTCCGGCCGCGGCTCTCCTGGCCCGCGACGATCGTCGGACTGGTGCTGCTGTCCGTCGCCGGTGTCGCGGCGGCCGAGGTGATCTCCGCCCTCGCCGGACCGCCGATGCGGACCCCGGTGGCCGCCCCGGGGGTCGACTACGCCGCGACGGCCCGCTGGAGCGACCCCTCCGTGCAGATCGCGTCGGGTGTTCTGGCGCTCATCGGCCTGGTCCTGATCGTCGTGGCGCTGCTGCCCGTCCGCGGCGGCCGCTGGACGGTGCTGCGCACCGACGATCCGGCCCTGGTGGTGGGCCTGTCGAAATCGGCGCTGCGGGCCACGCTCGCCTCGGCGGCGCATCGGGTCAGCGGGGTGCGGTCGGCGCGGGTGTCCGTCCGCTGCCGGCGGGTCCGGGTGCGGGTGCGCGTCCACACCGACCCGGGCGACTGCGCGGCACTGCGCGCCGAGGTGGCCGAGGCGGTGCGGCAGCGGCTGTCGGACCTGTCCCCCCTGTACGGACTCACGGTCTCCACCCGGGTGCGGAATGCGAAGGCGGCCGATGACGTTGAGTGACACACCAGGGAGCCCGGCACCCGGCGGCCACCCGCGGCGCGCCGTTCCCGGCACCCTGGTCGCCGTCAGCGGCGCCGCGACCGTGCCCAAGAGGCCGGAGATCCCCGGCGCGCGGACCGCGTGGGCGGCCCTCACCGGCGGCGCGGGGGCCATTGTCACCGGCGGTGCGCGGGCGGCCCTCATCGGCGGCGCGAGAGCTGCGGGCCGGACACGCGAACAGGGTCGCTCCGCCTCGGCGCCGCGGCCGGAGCGGGTGTCCGTACGGGTCCGTCCGGAAAGAACAGTGGCGGAGTCCGGCGCGAGCACCGATCCCCGGGTACGCTGGAGATCACGGATCGGCGCCGGGACCTGCGACAAGGGCCGGAAACGGGCCGTCGCCGCCGCACCACGAGCGCGTGCCGCGTCGGCCGGGACCGTGCGGGGGGCGGCGCGCGGACCGTTCGACGATGAAGCCGGCGGGTACCCCGGAATGCGCCGGGCACGGTGCCGGCCGACCGGCTCCCGGCGCGGCCCGAGCGTCCGGCCGGATGTCGCGCCGGACGCCGACGAGGACGTGCCCGCCGTGCGGCGGCGCGTCCGGCGAGGTGTCGGCGAACCCGCGGCGCGCAGGGGGGCCGGAGCGGCGGCCGGCAGCGGTCCTGCTGCGGGCGACGGCACCACCGAGGTCCCCGGAACGCCCACCCGCCCGACCCGTGGCCGGCACCACCCGCCGACCGCACCGCCGGCACCCGGCCGGCTCACACAGACCACCCTGGAGGGGCGGTACCGGAGGTATCTGGGGGGAGCCACCGGTACCGCTCCGAACTCTTTCCCCCCGCCCCGGCGTTCGCGCCGGCGCGCACCGGTCGCACCGGTCGCACCGGTCGCACCGCCAGTGAGGCCGCGGAGGCCGCCCGCCGGGTAGGGGCTGCGGGAACGCCCCGCCATCCGCGAGCGGGGCGGGGGCCTACTGGGACGCATGACGGGTCGGCCGCGTCGCGAATACCGGGGTGATGAAGGGACGCGCGGCCCCCGGGGCGGAAGGCCGTGGCGGCCACGTCGGCCTCGCGGGGGAGCACCGGACCGGCCGCCGCGGTGAAGCGCGTCGGAGGGCCGACCGCCCCGAGACGAGCGGCCTTCCGAGTCGAATCCGAGGAGCGACCTCCGTCAGCCGCGCAGGGAGCGCAGCACCGCGGCAGTGTCGGACAGGTCGTCGAGCACGGTGTGGGCGCCCACGGCGCGCAGCGCCGCCGCGTCGGTGATCCCCGTGGCCACCGCCACGACGCGGGCCCCGCCGTGCAGCGCCGCGAGGACGTCGTTGGGGCTGTCGCCGACGAGCACGGTGGTATCGGCCGTGAACTCCACCCCGGTGTGCTCGGAGACGCGACGGCGCGCGATGCGGACGAGTTCGGGGCGGTCCATGTGGTCGTCGCCGTAGCCGCCCACCGACAGATCCACCAGGTGGTCCAGGCCGAACGCGGCGAGCTTGCGCTCGGCGTTGCGCCGGGTGTTGCCCGTCAGGATCGACGACACGATGTCGGGGTCGTCCGCGCAGGCGAGCAGGGCCTCGCGGGCACCGGGCAGGACGTGCCCGCGCCGGGCGAACTCCGCTCTGCGCGCCTCGAACATGGGGTCCTGGATCCGCAGGTACTCCTCGAAGGCGCCGTCGGCGGGCTCGATGCCGTTGGCGAGCTGGGTGTCGTGGAACCACTGCCATTCGGTCCGGCCGGGGCCGCGGGTATCGGTGTGGCCGGCCAGCCCGGAATACGCGGCGAACGCGGCCGAGAAGATCTCGAACCCGAGGTCGTCCATGTCCACCAGGGTCTTGTCGATGTCCCACAGCACCAGGCGCTTGCCCACGCACACCCCTATCGTCGTCGCTCCGTCACGTCACCGTAGCCGACCTGCGTTCCCGTCCAGGCGGGGCGGCCGGGAAATTCCGCGCGAACCCCTCGTGACCGGGCGATACGCCGCGAACGTGCCCGCCGCGGATCCCCACCGGCCCGCCCGGAACCCCCCCGTCCCCGCACGCGGGCCTGAAGGGGTGTGCACGTCGGCGGAGGCGTGCGGCCGTCCGACGCATGTCGTACCGGGGATTGTGTCGTAGGGCGCTGTTACGTTCTGGGCATGACCACGAAGATCTTTGTGAATCTGCCCGTCAAGGACCTGAAGACCTCGGTCGACTTCTTCACCGAGCTCGGGTTCTCGTTCAACCCGCAATTCACCGATGAGAACGCCACGTGCATGATCATCAGTGACGAGGGTTTCGTCATGCTGCTCGTCCGGGACTTCTTCTCGACCTTCACCCCCAAGCCCGTCGCCGACCCCGCCACCCACACCGGGTCGATCATCGCCCTGTCCGCCGACAGCCGCTCCGAGGTCGACGCCCTGGCCGACAAGGCCCTCGCGGCGGGCGGTTCCTTCGCCAGGGACCCCCAGGACCACGGCTTCATGTACGCCCGCAGCTTCCAGGACCCCGACGGCCACATCTGGGAGGTCATGTGGATGGACCCCGCCGCCGTCCAGAGCTGACGGCCCAAGGGAGCCTGTGGCCGGCGCGGGGGTCACAGTTCAGGGAAGGGCCGGAGGTTGAGGGCGTCGCCGGTGAGGCAGCGCAGGCCGTAGAACGCCTGCTCGGTCCAGTCGGGGCGGGCGCTGAGTTCGGCCGGGATGTGGACGACGACATCGGTGCCGGCCGTCAGGGTGAACCGGTCGTCCCGGTCGGTGCCCGCGGCGCGGGTGAGCACGGTGAACTCCCACGCCCGCACGTCGGCCTGCGCGGCGCCGACCACGCGGAGCACGAAGTGGTCGGCGGCCTCGCGGTAGAACGACAGCGGGACTCGCACCGCGAGCCGCCGGACGTGCGGCGATCCGACGATCCGCCACGGCGGCTCGGGACCGAGGTGCAGATGGTCGGAGAACAGGGAGCGCCGTAGCTCGGTGTAGTCCCGCGCGAACGTCAGCAGGCCGCTGGTCACATCGGCGAGATCCTGCGTGGAGTCGCACCAGTCGATGTCGCCCTTCCGGCCGGACAGCTCCTCCTGGGCCCACCGGTGCAGCAGCCGCCGGAACGGCGGGTGCAGCGGGAACGCGTCATCGGCCGCCTGGATCGCCAGCCCGATCCCGTCCAGCAGCCGCTGATAGTGGTCCTTCAGGTCCACGGTCCCTCCTCATCACCGAACCACCCCCCGCCGCGTCACCCCCCGCCCATCATCCCGAACCGCCTCAATCCCCCGCATCGAGTGGCCACCACCGGACACAGGGCCCGCCATGGGCGTGGGTGTCCTGGCATCGAGCTTCACTGAGCGATTGTGTACACAATTTGCGCAGGTTACACTGTGGTCATGACGCAAACTGTTTCTTCCCGTGAGTTCCGCACGCACCTGTCCGAGGCCATCGATCGAGCGAAGGCCGGTGACGCCACGGTCGTCACGCGCAATGGAAGAGCCGTGGGCGCGTTCGTCCCAATGGAGGTCTTGGAGCAGGCGAGACAGAGAGACGAGGACGAGTTGCGGCGGCTCATAGATGAGCGCCGCGACTCCCCGACGGTTTCGTTGGCCGAGGTGATGTCCGAGACCTTGGCGCGTGATGAGTAAGTATTCGACCGTCTTTAAGATCGAAGCCCAGGCAGAGCTCCGCAAGATTCCGCGAGAGCACGCCATGACCATCCTGCGCAAACTTGCCGAACTCGAATCGGATCCGTTCGCGTTCGATACCAAGGTGATGGTGGGCTTCCCAGGCCACAGGCGTCTTCGCGTCGGCGACTACAGGGTGGTTTACACCGTCGACCAAGGGCATCTCGTGGTCATCGTCGTGCATCTGGGACACAGGTCATCCGTATACGACTGAGACGAGACCGATACGCGCCGTGCGCGACGCGTGCCCAGCCGACGTCGACGCAGACACGGCCCGAGGCGGTGAAGGCGGATCAGCGGCGGGGCTCGTCTCCGGACGCGAGCGCGGAGCCCTCTCCAACGGACCCCTGATCGCCGTCCCATACGCGCCCGTTGAGCGGTTCGTCCAAGACGCGGATCGGCATGGTTGCCAGCCGGATCCCTTCGACAATGATCTCGGAATCGGTGACGCCGCGGCCGCGCGCGGCTTCCCTGATGACTGCGAGGTCTTCAGCATCTGCGTAGACGGTGATGCGCTTTGAGGGCATGCGGCCCACGTTAGTCACTTGTCACCGCCTTAGCCGCGATCCGTAGCCCACTCGGCTGGATCGGTGTGGGTGGTCCGGTTTCGGGTACCGGTGTTGCGTCTCTCAGCACTCGATGACGTTGACGGCGAGGCCGCCGCGGCTGGTCTCCTTGTATTTGTCGTGCATGTCGCGGCCGGTGTCGCGCATGGTCTTGATGACCTTGTCGAGGGAGACGAAGTGGCTGCCGTCGCCGCGCATCGCCATGCGGGTGGCGCTGATCGCCTTGACCGACGCCAGGGCGTTGCGCTCGATGCACGGGACCTGGACGAGGCCGCCGATGGGGTCGCAGGTGAGGCCGAGGTTGTGCTCCATCGCGATCTCGGCGGCGTTCTCGACCTGGGCCGGTGTGGCGCCGAGTGCTTCCGCGAACCCGCCGGCGGCCATCGACGACGCCGAGCCGACCTCTCCCTGGCAGCCGACCTCGGCGCCCGAGATCGACGCGTTCTCCTTGAACAGGATGCCGATCGCGCCCGCGGCGAGCAGGAAGCGGACGACGCCGTCGTCGCCGGCGCCGCGGGTGAAGTGCGTGTAGTAGTGCAGGACCGCCGGGACGATGCCCGCCGCGCCGTTGGTCGGCGCGGTCACCACGCGGCCGCCCGCCGCGTTCTCCTCGTTGACCGCCAGCGCGTACAGCGTGATCCAGTCGCTGCCGTGCATCGGGTCGCTGGTATCGACGGACTCGGGGGCCAGCAGCCCGTGGTCGTCGCAGCGTCCGCCCAGTTGCCGGTAGAGCCGGTGCGCGCGCCGGGGCACCTTCAGCCCGCCCGGCAGGGTGCCCTCGGTGCTGACGCCGCGCCGCACGCACCGCCGCATGGCCTGCCAGATCTCCAGCAGGCCCGCGCGGATCTCGCCGGGGGTGCGCCCGAACGCCTGCTCGTTGGCGAGCATCAGCGCGCTGATGGACATGCCGGTCTCGCGGCACAGGTCCAGCAGTTCGGCCGCCGTGGTGAAGGGGTAGGGGCGCGGGGTGTCGTCGGGGACGATGCGGTCGGCGCCGGCCGCGGCCTCGTCGACCACGAACCCGCCGCCCACCGAGTAGTAGACGCGCGAGCGCAGTTCGGCACCGTCGTCGCCGAACGCCCGGAAGCACATCCCGTTGGGGTGGCCCGGCAGGCTCTCGCGGCGCCGCATGTCGACGTCGGCGGCCGGGTCGAACGCGATCTCGTGCCCGCCCGGCAGCCGGAGCCGCCCGCGGGACCGCACGTCCTCCAGCAGGCCGGGGACCGCGTCGACGTCGATCCCCTCGGGGGTCTCGCCGAGCAGCCCCAGGATGACGGCGCGGTCGCTGCCGTGCCCTTTCCCGGTGAGGGCGAGCGATCCGTACAGCTCCGCCCGCACCCCCGCCACGCGGGGGAGCAGGCCGTCGCCGGCGAGCCCCGCGGTGAAGGTCCGCGCGGCCTTCATCGGCCCGACGGTGTGCGAGCTGGACGGCCCTATGCCGATTGTGAACAGGTCGAAGACGCTGATGGCCATGGGCCCGGCCCTCCTCCTCGTGGACGGCTCGCGAGCTTGGTGCGGTGGGGTGGAGCGGAGTGGAGTGAAGGTGCTTCCTGGATGCCCGCCGGGGCGCCCGCATCCCACGGCGGGTGTGCTCGTTCGGGTGCGCCCAGGTGCGGCGCGGGTGTTCTCGACGGTGCGCGCGTGCGAGCGCGGGGTGTTCTCGATGGCACGACCGGGGTCGCCGGGGTCGGTCGTGTGCCCCGGTGCGGCGGCCGGGCGGGGTGCCCGCTCGCCGCACCGAGGGCGGGCCGGAGCCTTACAGGCCCGGGTAGAGCGGGTGCTTGGCCACCAGGGCGTCGACGCGGGCCCGGAGGGCCGCGGAGTCGTAGCCCGGCTTGAGGGCTTCGGCGATGATGTCGGCGACCTCGGTGAAGTCGGCGTCGTCGAAGCCGCGGGTGGCCAGGGCGGGGGTGCCGATGCGCAGCCCGGAGGTGACCATCGGCGGACGCGGGTCGTTGGGCACCGCGTTGCGGTTCACCGTGATCCCGATCTCGTGCAGCCGGTCCTCGGCCTCCTGCCCGTTCAGCTGGGAGTGCACGAGGTCGACCAGGACGAGGTGGACGTCGGTGCCCCCGGTGAGGACGTTCACGCCCGCCTCGGCGGCGTCGGGCCGGGTCAGGCGCTCGGCGAGCAGCCGGGCGCCCGTGAGCGTGCGCCGCTGCCGGTCGGCGAACTCCTCGCCCGCGGCCACCTTCAGCGCGACCGCCTTCGCGGCGATCACGTGCTCCAGCGGCCCGCCCTGCATCCCGGGGAAGACTGCGGAGTTGATCTTCTTGCCGAGCCCGGCCTTGGCCAGGATGAGCCCGCCGCGGGGGCCCCCGAGCGTCTTGTGCGTCGTGGTGGTGACGACATCGGCGAACGGCACCGGGTTGGGGTGCAGGCCGGCCGCGACGAGCCCGGCGAAGTGCGCCATGTCGACCATGAGCAGCGCGTCGACGCTGTCGGCGATCTCGCGGAACCGCGCGAAGTCGAGCCGGCGCGGGTAGGCCGACCAGCCGGCCACGATCATCTTCGGCCGGTGCTCCTTGGCCAGCGCCTCGACCTCGTCGTAGTCGACGGTGCCGTCCTCGTCGCGCACGTGGTAGGCGACGGCGTTGAGGATCTTGCCGGAGTAGTTGATCCGCATGCCGTGGGTGAGGTGGCCGCCGTGGGCGAGGTCGAGCCCGAGGATGGTGTCGCCGGGCTTGAGCAGCGCGAAGTAGACGGCGGTGTTGGCCTGCGCACCGGAGTGCGGCTGCACGTTGGCGTGCTCGGCGCCGAACAGTTCCTTGGCGCGGTCGATCGCGAGCTGCTCGACGACGTCGACGTACTCGCAGCCCCCGTAGTAGCGGCGGCCCGGGTAGCCCTCGGCGTACTTGTTGGTCAGGACGGTGCCCTGCGCCTCCAGGACCGCCCGCGGGGCGAAGTTCTCGGAGGCGATCATCTCCAGGGTGTCGCGCTGCCGGCTCAGCTCCTGGCCGACCGCTGCCGCGACCTCGGGGTCGAGGTCGGCGAGTGACTGGTCGAGGAGGTGGTTCTCGGACGGCATCTGGTTAACCTTCGCCTTCGGTCAGCTGGGTGTACTGCTCCGGGGAGAGCAGGTCGGACGTTTCCCCGGCGATCTCGACCTTGAAGAGCCAGCCGCGTCCGTAGGGATCGGCCCCGATGACCTCGGGGTCGGCGACGGCGTCGGCGTTGACCTCGACGACCTCGCCGTCGACCGGGGCGTAGAGGTCGCTGACCGACTTGGTCGACTCCACCTCGCCGCACGGCTCACCCGCTGTGACGGCGGTGCCGGACTCCGGCGGCTCGACGAAGACGATGTCGCCCAGCGACTCGGCGGCGAACGCGGTGATGCCCACGGTGGCGACGCCATCGCTGATGGACACCCACTCGTGCTCTTTCGTGTAGTTCAGCTCCGCGGGGACGCTCAATTCAACTCTCCTGGAGGTGTTCCATTATCCGGCACGGCGTGACCTGGGGGCACGCGGCCCTGACCTGCCGATGTGTGCGGGCCGTGACCGCCCACCCGCCGGATTCTGCCGGATGGGCGGGGCGCCCCGCATCCGTCGGCCGCCTCCGGTGCAACGGAACGGCGGGCCGGCGAACGAGTGGAGGCGGCGCCGCCCGGCCCGGGCCCCGGTGGCGCGGGGCGGGGCCGGCGGGGCGGTGCGGCCTGGGGACACGTGGACATGTGGAGGGGGCGGACGGAGGGTCACGCCTTGCGCGTGTAGAAGGGCAGCTCGACGACGTCGACCTCCTCGCCCCGCCCCCGGACGTCGACCACGAAGCCGCCGGCCGCGGTGTCGACATCGGCGTCGACGTAGGCCATGGCGATGGGCCGTCCCAGCGTGGGCGACGGCGCCCCGCTGGTGGTGACCCCCACCCGGCGGCCGTCGAGCAGGACGTCGTTGCCCTTGCGCAGGGGGCGGCGGCCGCGGGCGACCAGCCCGATGAGCCGGCGCGCCGGGCCGGATTCGGCGGCCTCGGCCAGTGCGGCGCGCCCGACGAAGTCGCCGGGCTTGTCGAACTTGACGACCCGCCCCTGGCCGGCGTCGAACGGGGTGGTGCCGGCGGTCAGCTCGTTGCCGTAGAGCGGCATGCCCGCCTCCAGCCGCAGGGTGTCGCGCGCCGACAGCCCGGCCGGCACCAGGCCGCGGGGCTCGCCCGCGGCGAGCAGGGCCGCCCAGATCTCCGGGGCGTCGGTGCCCGGCCGGATGAAGATCTCGAAGCCGTCCTCGCCGGTGTAGCCGGTGCGGGCGAGCAGCACCGGGTGCCCGGCGACGGTGTGCGCGTAGCCGGCGTAGTAGCGGATCTGCGCGAGGTCGGCGTCGGTGAGCGGCGCGAGGATGGCCGCGGCCTCAGGCCCCTGGATCGCGATGAGCGCGTATTCGGCGGAGCGGTCCTCGACCCGCGCGTCGAACCCGGCGGCGCGGTCGGTCAGCGCGCGGGACACGGTGCCGGAGTTGGCGGCGTTGGCGACCACCAGGAAGTCGTCGTCGGCCAGCCGGTAGACGATGAGGTCGTCGAGCACCCCGCCGTCGTCGGCGGTGATCATGGTGTAGCGGGCGCGGCCGGTGGTCACCTTGGACAGGTGGCCGACGAGCGCGTGGTCGAGCAGGTCGGCCGCCTGGGGGCCGGTGATGTGGATCTCGCCCATGTGGGAGAGGTCGAACAGCCCGGCGCGCTCGCGCACGGCCGTGTGCTCGGCGCGCTCGCCGCTGTAGCGCAGCGGCATGATCCAGCCGGCGAAGTCGACGAGGGTCGCGCCCAGATCCGCGTGGACGTCGTGGAGCGGTGTCCGGCGAGGGGCTGAGGGATCGTTGCCAGGCGCTGTCATCGGCACTCCCGAGAGGATGGGCGTCGTTTCGGCACAAGCGCGAAATGCACTGTCATCCTCCCCCTCTGTCATGGGTGCCTGAGAGCTTCGCCGCGCCCGGGGGCGTGATCGGCTTGCACCTTCGGCGAGGGGCGCGGGCCCCTGCTTTCCAGAGTGGTCTCGCCCGCACGGTCCGGCGCGCCTGAGAGGTTCTCTGGGGAGGGTTTGCTCCTTCGGCGGCCCGCGCCGGCTGCGCGGGCGCTCTCCCGTGCGGGTTCGGCGACCGCGACCAGCGTAGCAGCGCGGACGCGCGCCGCCCAGTGCGGGGCCCGGGGCGCGAGCGGGGGGTCAGCAGACGCCTCCGGACCCGCTGGGGGCGGGGTAGGGCCGCTCATCCGGGAGGAGGGCGCGGGCCTCGTCGAGCCGTGCCGCCGCCACCAGGGCGCGCAGGTCGCGCACGAAGGGGGTGATGTCGGTGATCGTGGTGGTCCACTCGTCGACGTAGCGGGCGACCGCCGCACCCGAGAGCCCGATCTGGATCGAGCGGTGGCCGAGCGGGTCGCCGCGCAGGCCGCGCTCGGGGTCCCACTGGACGCGGACGGGGCTCTGCCGGAGCGCCTGCCTCCAGGCGGCGCGGTCGCCGCCGTGGCGGTCCGGGTCGTAGTGGCTCAGGCAGGCGTTGCGCAGCGCCCACGCGAACCCCTCCCGCCGGATCCGGATCGCGAGCACCCGTTCCTGCCCCGGCTTCGCGGCGTATCCGCAGCGGTACATCATCCAGGTGAAGGACGGCTTGATCCAGGTCATCCGCTCCCGCTTGAACGGGCCGGTGAAGCGCCCGGCCGCGAGGGCGGCGTCGGCGATGGCCGGGGGGTAGGCCTGGTAGACGACCAGTGTGGCGTCGTCGTGGTCGGCGTAGATCTCCTGCCGGCCGCGGCCCGGATGGCGGGCGGCGGTAGGGCTCTCGGTCATGGGTCGATCCTCGCGGGCGGGTCAACCGGTTTTCCGCGCGGATCACAGGGGAGCGTGCGGGCCGCCGCGCCGGGCGGCGGCCCGCGGCGGGTCAGAGGGTGCGGCGCTTGCGCACGGCCTCGGCCAGGCGGGCGAGGACGTCGGCGGTGGTGTCCCAGCCCATGCACGCGTCGGTGATGGACGTGCCGTAGGCGAGGTCGGCGGGGTCGCCGAGCTTCTGCGCGCCCTCCTCGATGAAACTCTCCAGCATGACGCCCGTGATGCCGCGCTGCCCGCCGGCGATCTGCGCGGCGATGGTGTCGGCGACCCCCGGCTGGCGGGTGTGGTCCTTGCCGCTGTTGGCGTGGCTGGCGTCGATCATCACCCGCCGGGGCAGGCCGGCGCGCTCGATGGTGCCCAGCGCCGCGCCCACGCTGTCGGCGTCGAAGTTGGGACCGGAGCGGCCGCCGCGCAGGATCACGTGGCAGTCGGGGTTGCCGGAGGTCACCACGACCGACCCGGCGCCCGCCAGGTCGACCCCGAAGAACGTGTGCGAGGCCGCCGAGGCGCCGCAGGCGTCGACCGCGACCTGCACGTCGCCGTCGGTGCCGTTCTTGAACCCGACCGGCATGCTCAGCCCGCTGCCGAGCTGGCGGTGCACCTGGCTCTCGGTCGTGCGCGCCCCGATGGCGCCCCACGTGACCGCGTCGGCGATGTACTGCGGGGTGATCGGGTCCAGGAACTCGGTGCCCGAGGGCACCCCGAGCGACCCGATGTCCAGCAGCAGCTTGCGGGCGGTGCGCAGCCCGCGGTGGACGTCGTGGCTCTCGTCGAGGCCGGGGTCGTTGATCAGGCCCTTCCAGCCCAGGGTGGTGCGCGGCTTCTCGAAGTAGACCCGCATCACGATGCACAGGTCCGCGCCCAGCGAGGGGATCAGCCCCTTGAGCCGGTGGGCGTAGTCCAGCGCCGCATCGGGGTCGTGCACCGAGCACGGCCCCACGATCACCAGGAGGCGGTCGTCGGTGCCGTCGAGGACGCGCTTCACCTCGGCGCGCGCGTCCTCGACCAGAGCCGTGCGCTCCGGCCCCATCGGCAGTTCCGCGAGGATGTCGCGGGGCGCCACCAGCGGCTGGTAGTCGACGACCCGTGTGTCATTGGTGCTCGGCATGCGTTCCCATTCCTTCTCCGACGGCCCACTCAGCACCCTAACGCCCCGGGAACTGGGCGGACGCCCCGCTCCCCGGCTCCGCGCCGCTCCCGGCCGGCCGGGAGCGGCGGCCCGGGCGCTCCGCCGTGCGGGGCCGCTAGGGCAGCTCGTCCTTGAGCCCGGGGAAGTCCTCCTCCCGGTACTCCTGCTCGCCGCGCGGCGCATCGCGCCGGTCCTCCTCGGCGGTGCGCAGCTGCACCCGGCGGATCTTGCCGGAGACGGTCTTGGGCAGCTCGGCGAACTCCACCCGGCGGACGCGCTTGTAGGAGGCCAGGTGCGTGCGGCAGTAGCCGAGGATCGACCGGGCGACCTCGGGGCCGGGGGACACCCCGTCCACCAGCGTGACGTAGGCCTTGGGCACCGCCAGCCGCACCGGGTCGGGGGCGGGCACGACGGCGGCCTCGGCGACCGCCTCGTGCCCGATCAGCACGCTCTCCAGCTCGAACGGGGAGATCCGGTAGTCCGACGCCTTGAAGATGTCGTCGCTGCGCCCGATGTAGGTGATGTAGCCGTCGGCGTCGCGGGAGGCGACGTCGCCCGTGTGGTAGCGCCCGTTGCGCATCACCTCGGCGGTGCGGTCGTCGTCGTCGAGGTAGCCGGTCATCAGGCCCACCGGCGCGTCGGCGAGGTCGAGGCAGATCTCGCCGTGGTCGCCGGTCTCGCCGGTGACGGGGTCCTCCAGGACCACCGTGAAGCCCGGCATCGGGCGGCCCATCGATCCGGGCCGGACCTCTTCTCCGGGCCCGTTGCCGACCTGGACGGTGGTCTCGGTCTGCCCGAAGCCGTCGCGCACGGTCACCCCCCAGGCGTCGCGCACGCGGTCGACGACCTCGGAGTTGAGCGGTTCGCCCGCGGCGACCGCCTCGCGGATGGGGACGTTCCAGCGGCCCAGGTCGGCCTGGATGAGCATCCGCCATACCGTCGGCGGGGCGCAGAACGTGTCGACGCCGCATCCCACGATCCGGTCGAGCAGGCGCGCGGCGTCGAACCGGTCCTGGTTCACCACCAGGACGGTGGCGCCGGCGCTCCACGGCGCGAAGAGGCTGCTGTAGGCGTGCTTGGCCCAGCCGGGGGAGGCGACGTTCAGGTGCACGTCGCCGGGGCGAACGCCGATCCAGTACATCGTGGTGAGGTGCCCGATCGGGTAGGACGCGTGCGTGTGCCGCACCAGCTTGGGCCGCGCGGTGGTGCCGGAGGTGAAGTAGAGGAGCAGCGGGTCGTCGGCGCGGGTCTCATGAGCCGGCGTGAAGTCGAGCCCGGCGTGCTCGGAGTCGCCATAGGACAGCCACCCCTCGACCCGGCCCACCGAGATCCGGCTCCAGTGCCCCGGCAGGTCCGCGAACTTCCCGGTGTCGGGGGCGTCGACGACGACGTGCGCGACCCCGCCCCGCTGGAGGCGGTCGGCGAGGTCGTCCTCGGTGAGCTGCGGGGTCGCGGGGATGATGACCGCGCCCAGCCGCATCGCCGCGAGCATGGTCTCCCACAGCTCCATCTGGTCGCCGAGCATCATGAGGATCCGGTCGCCGCGGTGCACGCCTTGGGCGTGCAGCCAGTTGGCGACCTGGTGGGAGCGGGCCGCGATCTCGCCGTAGGTCGCCCGGGCCTCGGAGCCGTCGTCGGCCACGATCCACAGGGCGGTCCGGTCGGGGTGCTCGGCGGCGGCGGGGTCGAAGTGGTCGAGCACCCAGTTGAACCGGTCGGGCCGCGGCCAGTGGAACCCTCTGACGGCGCGTTCCTGGTCATCGCGGTGTTCCAGCAGGAAGTCCCGTGCGGAGCGGAACCCACCCATGGCCGTGCTCGACATGCTCAACCTCCGCTTATGATATGTGACTCCCGTCACTCTAGCCTCTGTGGTGCCGCCCGCCCGGGAGGTCGCCCGGGGCCGGTGTGCAGGACGCCGCCGGGGGCCGGCCCGACCGGATGGTGAAGGTCTCGTCACCGGTGCGGAATTCGGGGCGAAGAAGGCCGAACTCACCGGTCACCTCTGATATTCAAGTCTTGCCCCGTCCTTACCCGCTGCTACCCGCTAGAAGGGCGCCACTCCCATGCGCACGCTGTACCCGCCGATCGAGCCCTACGACTCCGGAATGCTCGACGTCGGTGACGGGAACCGGATCTACTGGGAGCTCTGCGGCAACCCCAGCGGCAAGCCGGTCGTGTTCCTGCACGGCGGGCCCGGAGGCGGCTGCTCTCCCGAGCACCGGCGGCTCTTCGATCCGGAGCGCTACCGGATCCTGCTGTTCGACCAGCGCAACTGCGGGCGCAGCACGCCGCACGCCGCCCTCCACGACACCGATCTCAAGGAGAACACCACCTGGCACCTCCTCGACGACATCGAGCTGCTGCGCTCGATGGCGGGGGTCGAGCGGTGGCAGGTGTTCGGCGGGTCCTGGGGGAGCGCGCTGGCCCTGGCCTACGCCCAGCAGCACCCGGGGCGGGTGACCGAGCTGATCCTGCGGGGGATCTTCACGCTGCGCAACGAGGAGCTGCGCTGGTTCTACCAGAGCGGGGCGTCGTTCGTGTTCCCGGAGGTGTGGGAGACCTACCTGGAGCCCATCCCCGAGGAGGAGCGCGACGACCTGATCGGCGCCTATGCCCTCCAGCTCAACTCCGACGACCCCGAGGTCCGGCTGAGAGCGGCGCGGGCCTGGAGCGTGTGGGAGGGGTCGGCGATCTCGCTGCGGCCCGACCCCGGCGTCATCGCCCGCCACGCGGAGGACGACTACGCGCTGGCGTTCGCGCGCATCGAGAACCACTACTTCGTGCACGGCGGGTTCTTCACCCCGGGACAGCTCCTCGCGGGGGCCGACCGCCTGCGCGGGATCCCCGGCGTCATCGTGCAGGGGCGCTACGACATGTGCACCCCCGCCAAGACCGCGTTCGACCTGAGCGAGGCGTGGCCCGAGGCGGAGTTCCACATCGTCGACGACGCCGGGCACGCGTACAGCGAGCCCGGCATCCTGGACCGCCTCATCTCGGCCACCGACGCCTTCGCGGACTCCTGACACCGGAGCGTCCGGCCACCAGGGCTTCCCGGCGCCACGGCCCCGGCTCGGCCCGCGCACGCGGGCGCTAGGCTCGGAGCCCTGCCGAGATGAGTGAGGAGTGCCACATGCGGGTGAACGTCGATTTCGACCTGTGCGAGAGCAACGCGGTCTGCATGGGCATCGTGCCCGAGGTGTTCGAGGTCCGCGACGACGACTTCCTCTACGTGCTCCAGGAGGAGCCCGCGGAGGAGTGGCGCGACAAGGTCGAGGAGGCCGCGCGGATGTGCCCCAAGCAGGCCATCAAGATCGAGGGCTGACCCCGGCCGCGGCCAGCGCGTCCTCCCACGAGGTCTCCTCGGCGAGCAGCCCGCGGTAGCGCATCACCTTCGGGGTCGAGCGCAGGCCCAGCACCCCCACCAGCCGCCCGGCCCGGCCGAGGAACGCCACGAACTTGCGGTCCTCGGCCGCACCGTGCACGACCTCCACGGTGTCGGCGGGTGCGGCCTGGCCCAGGAGCTGGACCTTCATCCCGTACTGGTCGGACCAGAAGTAGGGGACCGGGGTGTAGGGGCGCCGCGCGCCCTCCCCGGCCAGGAGATTGTGCGCCGCCACCGCGGCCTGCTCGCCCGCGTTCGTCCAGTGCTCCAGTCGCATCCGGCCGCCGTACCGGGGGTGGGGCCAGTCGGCGAGGTCGCCGACCGCGGCCACACCGGGCACCGAGGTCGCACAGAACGGGTCGCAGAGGACCGCGCCCGCGCCGTCCGAGAGCCGGACCCCCGACCCCGCGAGCCAGCCCGTGTTGAGCTCCACGCCCAGACCCGCCACCACGAGCGGGGTCTCGACGGCCGAGCCGTCGGCCAGCCGCACCCGTTCCACCCGGCCCGCGCCCTCGTAACCCGCGACACCGGTGCCCAGCCGCACGTCCACACCGTTGTCGCGGTGCAGTTCGGTGAGGACCCCGCCCACCCGGGGGTCGATCACCCGGGTCAGCGGGGTGGGCGCCGCCTCGACGAGCGTGACCTCCAGCCCCGCCGCGCGGGCGCTGGCCGCCACCTCGGCGCCGATGAACCCCGCGCCGACCACCACCAGGTGCCCGGCGGAGCCGAAGGCCGCGCGCACCGCTTCGGCGTCGTCGATGGTGCGCAGGACGTGCACCCCGGCCAGGCCGGTGGCGGGCCGCCGCGCCCGCGCGCCGGTGGCGATGACCAGGCCGTCGCAGACGACCGATGAGCCGTCGTCCAGCTCCACCGCGCGGTCGCCGGGGCGCAGCCGCTCGGCGCGCCGGCCCAGGCGCAGGTCCAGGTCGAGCGCCGCGAACTCCGCGTCCTCGCGCAGCACCAGGCTCTTGTCGGTGCCCTTGCCGGTGAGGATCTCCTTCGACAGCGGGGGGCGGGAATAGGGGCGGTGCGGCTCGTCGCCGACGAGGGTGATAGTGCCGTCGAAGCCCTCGGCGCGCAGCGATTCCGCGGTGTGCAGCCCGGCCATTCCGGCGCCTGCGATGACGATCCGACGCATGGTCCGTCCTTTCCTCTGCCTTCGTGTTCCGAGCGGCGGTCCGACGCGCGGGCGCGGGCGCGGCCGGCGCCGTCCCCCGGTCGGCGGGCCCCACCGGACCGGGAACCGGGGGAGGCGGGCGCGGCCGGCGGCCCGGGGTCGGCTATGGCCCGGCGAGGGCCGGGAGCGGCCGGACGGCGCCCACGGGGGCGCCGCCGCCCAGCACGTCCACGGACAGCATGTCGCGAACGGGCCCGATGTCGACCCCCAGCGCCTCCAACGCCGTCAGCGCCACGGCGGTGCGGGCCCGGGTCTGCGGGTCGCCGTCGCTGATCTTGACGGCGACCGACTCGCCCGCCGGCGTGGCCATGGCGATGACCCCCTCGGCACCGATCTTGGAGACCAGGCCGGGCAGGGAGCGCATGAGCCGGGTGTCGTCGCGGCCCTCGCCCGCGACGTACTCGGGGTGCTCGCGCATGGCGGTGATGACGGCGGCCTCGGGCGTCCCCCCGGGAGCCACCGCCATCGCGCGCAGCCCCCGCGCCAGCCCGGCGAGGGAGACCGCCATCTGCGGCGCGCCGCACCCGTCGACAGCGGTGTGGGCCACCGGCTCGCCGCACAGTTCCTCGATGGTCGCGCGGACCAGGACCTGGAGGGGGTGGCCGGGGTCGAGGTAGTCGCCGGTGCTCCAGCCCCGCGCGACGCACGCCGCCAGCATGGCCGCGTGCTTGCCCGAGCAGTTCATTAGGGTGCGCGTGGGCTCGCCCCCCGCGCGCAGCATGGCGTCGCGGAACCGCCCGCCCATCGGCCGGTCGGGCGGGCAGCGCAGGTCGTCCGCGCCGAGCCCGGCGGCCGACAGGGTCGCGAGCACCGCCTCGACGTGGATGTCCTGTCCGCTGTGGCTGCCCGCGGCGATCGCCAGTGCGGGGCCCGACAACGGCGCCCCGGCGCGCAGGGCCGCCAGCGCCTGGAAGGGCTTGGCGGCGGAACGGGGGAACATGGGCGCGTCCGCCGGCCCGCGCCGGTACGCCGCGGTCCCGTCGGCGGCCAGCCCGATCACGGCCCCGTAGTGCACGCCCTCCCGGAACCCCGAGCGGACCACCTCGGCGAGGGGTACGTAGCCGGGAACCGCGGTGTCGGGCATGGAGGGCCTCCTGTCGCCATCGGGCGGGACGCGGGGTGCGGGCGGCGCCGCCGGCGCGCGGTGCCCCCGGGCGCCTGGATGCGCCAGCGAGAGCATAAACGCCCCGAACGGCGGCGCTCTTCCCGCGGGTGGCATAGGGTCGGGCCCAGCCCCCCGGTCCTGTCTTCCGCGGACCGCAGGGGGCGGTGCGATCCGGCTCCGACCGACAGGGGAGATGGACGACGTGCTGGACTCCCGCCCCGGCGGCCGGAGCGCGCTGCGCATGGGGACGCTGACCCGCGGCCGGCCGGGCACGGCCGCCCGGGGGCTCGACTACGCCGTGATCGATGTCGAGACCACCGGGCTGCACCCCGCCGAGGGCGCCCGCATCTGCGAGATCGCGGTGATCCGGATGCGCGGCGACGGCAGCGTCCTGCGGGAGTTCACCACGCTGGTCGACCCCGGCGGCCCGGTGACCGGGCAGATCCACCACAGCATCGGGCAGAGCGACGTCGTGGGCGCGCCCAAGGTGGGCGACCTCGTGGGGGTGGTGGCGGAACTGGTCTCGGACGCCGTCCTGGTGGGGCACAAGCTCGACTTCGAAGGCCGCTTCCTGGAGGCCGAGTTCGTCCCCGCCGGCCTGCCGGCGGCGCTGCCCGGGCTGTGCACGCTGCGCGCCCTGCGCTCCCAGGTCGGCCTGGACCGGTACTCGCTGCCCAGGGCCAGCCACGCGCTGAACGGCCACTGGCCCACGGGCCAGCACACGGCGCTCGGCGACGCCCGCGCCTGCGCGCAACTCCTCGCCGAGCTGCTGCGCAACGCCCCCGGGGAGCTGCGGTACACCGGTCCCGCCCCCCTGGCCGTTCACGCAGCGCCCGCGGAAACGGTCCGGCTCAAACCCCGGGTGTCGCCGGGCGGGACCCTCCGCCTGTCGGCGGCGCGGCCGGCTCCGGCGCGCCCGCTGGCCACCTGGCCCCCGTGCTGGCGCCCGCTGGAGCTGGACCCGGAGCTGTGCGGCGGCTCGTTCGGTGTGGAGCAGCGGCGTGCCGCGGCCGATGCCGCGCAGCGGAGCCGCAGGCGCCGCGAGGCGGTGGCCGCGGCGGCGGCAGCCACGGGGGCGCTGGCCGCGGCGGCGGTCGCGCGCGGGCTGCTGCGCGGGGGACGCTGAACCGCGGCGGGGGCGCGTCCTCCGGCCGCCGGCGCGGGTGCGCTCAGAACCCGGACAGTGCCAGGAAGAACGCGATGATCAGCAGGCTGCCGCCGACGGTGGTCAGCGTGGCGCGGCCGGCCTCGGTGAGGCGGGCCGGGGCGAACCCGGGTGTGCGCCGTCCGGGCCTGCCGTGCAGGGCGGGAACGCGGTTGAACAGGGCGACGGCGACCAGGGCGGCGCCGACGAGGATCAGCGTGAGCGACACGGTTCTGCTGCCTCCTCCGGGGCGAACGGCGGGGGTGGAGCCCGATTCTGCCGCAGGCGGGGCGGTCGGCGGAGGGGGCGGCGCCGTTCGGGCGGGTTGGGTGCGCACCGATATCACGCACCGTGACCGGTCCGGGGGCCGGTGTGCGCCGGTCAGCCGCGCGGGGCCAGGGCCGCGAGCGTGAAGGCGGTCACGAGCTCGTGTGCGCGTGCCGGGGTGGTCTCCTCGCGCAGCAGCGGCACGCGCTGGGAGCCGATGAGGGCCAGGATGAACCGGGCGGTGGACTCCTCCTCGGCCAACGGCGCGAACTCCCCCGAGCGCACCCCCTCGCCGAGGACGCCCACGAGGAGGGCCTGCATGGGCGCGACGTGGTCGGCCAGCGCCTGGTAGGCATCGGGGCCCAGGCTCGCGCCGAGTTCGGCGGCGTCGGGATGGGGGTGCTCGGCGATGCCTTCGAGCTGGAAGCGGATGAACGCCGACAGCCGCTCGGAGGCGGTGGCGTCGGTGGGCAGCTCCTGGCGGTAGCGCTCGACGAAGCCGCTGGTGACCTGCTCGGTGAAGGCGAGCAGCAGGGCGGGCTTGTCAGGGAAGTAGTTGTACAGGGCCGTGCGCGTGATCCCCGCCTCGGCCGCGACGTCGGTCATCGAGATCTCGTCGATGCCCTGGGCCCGGGTCAGGGCCGCCACGGCTTCGAGGATGCGCTCGCGGGTCTGGGCGCGGTGCGCTGCGATGGTCGGAGCGGAGATCTTCGGCATGGCCCCTATGGTGGCATGCCGTTGTCACGCAGCGAGACCGGTCGTGTGAGTGCGTTCGAGGTCGGCGAGGACCTCGGTGTTGAGCTGGTAGGCGAGCCGGGTCTCGCGCACCACGCGGCGCTGGGCGGCTTCGTCGAGGCCCAGGGCGTCGATCCGGGCGCGGTAGCCCTCCTTGAAGCGGGGGAGGCTGCCCACCTGGTCGAACGCGTAGAACGCCAGCCCGGTGCCGTCGGTGAGCCCGTAGGCGTGCGCCGCGGCCCGGCGGATGAACCGGCCGCCGGAGAGGTCCCCGATGTAGCGGGTGTAGTGGTGGGCGATGTAGCCGGCGGGGTCGTCGGCCATCTGCTCGATCCGGGCGGCGTAGGTGCGGGTGGGGCGCGAGGGGGAGACGAGGTCGCGCCAGTCGGGTCCCACCAGGGCGGCGAGGTCGCGTTCCAGCGCCGGGACGCGGAAGAGGGCGGGGTCGACGACGGCCGCCGCCACGGGGTCGTCCGCGAGGGCGCGGCCGACCTCTTCGAGGGCGGTGTAGGCGAAGTAGTGCTGGGCGG
Organism: Nocardiopsis mangrovi; assembly: GCF_042653925.1. Taxonomy (NCBI): domain Bacteria; kingdom Bacillati; phylum Actinomycetota; class Actinomycetes; order Streptosporangiales; family Nocardiopsidaceae; genus Nocardiopsis; species Nocardiopsis mangrovi. The sequence goes on along the minus strand of NZ_JBHSFQ010000001.1, from coordinate 128,991 downwards.
CCATCGCGGCGAAGCCCTCGCGCGGGAGGCTGCCGTCGAGCAGCGCGCGGGTGAAGCCCTGCTGCTCGGCCTCGTGGTGGGCGTCCCAGGTCGCGGCCTTGAGGCGAGTGGAGAAGACGGCCGGTGTGTCGTCGGACGATGCGCTGCCGGTACTCACTCTCGCACTCCCCGTCTTCCCGGTTCCGGGCCGGTGGTCGCGTGTTTCTGACATCTTGTCATCAAGGGTTCCGCGGCTGTCAAGTGGAAGGCGACACGGTGTCAGGAAATGCCGTGGGATGGTATGCGGGTACGCTGATGAGCGCGCGCCTGAGTGACGGGGCATCCGGGCCAGGGTTCCCGTAGGCGACGTTGGATGTCTCTCGTGCAATCCCGATGGCGGCGTGGGTCGCCGCGACATTATCTTTTGACTGCCGAATGAGACCGCGAGGACACCGCCCCGGGGCGCTCCCGCCCGGCTCCGCGCCGGACGGCCGGTCGACGTAGAGGCGATGTGTGGATACCAGGAAACCAGGACACGATCCCGTGACGATGACGGATCCCGAATCAGCGGGACCGGCCCAGGCCGGTCGCGCCGACGGTGCTGTCGCCGACCGGAGTGCCGACGCGCCCCTTGAGGCCGTCGACATCCTGCTCATCGAGGACGACACCCAGGACGCCTTCCTCGTCGAGGAGCTGCTCGCCGACAGCGCGCTCACCACGCGCATCACCTGGGTGCCCACCCTCGCCGAGGCCCGCGAGCACCTGCCCTCGTTCCGCGGCTGCGTCCTGCTCGACCTCAACCTGCCCGACGCCGAGGGGATGGGCCTGCTCCGCGAGGTGCTGACCGTGGCCCGGTCCGCCGCGGTCGTCGTGCTCACCGGCCTCAACGACGAGCACGAGGGCGTCGCCGCCGTGGCCGCCGGAGCCCAGGACTACCTGGTCAAGGGCCAGGTCGACGGCTCGCTGCTGGCGCGCAGCCTGCGCTACTCCGTCGAACGCCAGCGCGCCGATGAGAACACCCGCCAGCTGCGCGAGGCCGAGCTGTACGCCCGCGAGAACATGCGCCTGGAGCGCGGCCTGCTCCCGCAGGTGCTGCTCGACGACTCCCCCCTGACCCACCGCTCCTTCTACCGCCCCGGGCGCAAGCGCGCCCTGGTCGGCGGCGACTTCTTCGACGCCGTGCAGAAGGACGGCACGACCCACGTCATCGTCGGCGACGTCAGCGGGCACGGCCCCGACGAGGCGGCCCTCGGCGTGAGCCTGCGCATCGCCTGGCGCGCCCTGGTCATGGGCGGCGTCGGCGAGGGGGACGTGCTGCCCGCTCTGGAGCAGATCCTCATCAGCGAGCGCGCGCAGGAGGAGATGTACGCCACCCTGTGCCAGGCCAGCCTGGACACCGGAAGCGAGCGCGCCCGGATCCGGCTGCTGGGCCATCCGCCGCCGCTGGCACTCTTCGACGGCGTGGTCGAGGAGATCGCGGCCTCGCCGCGCCCGCCGCTGGGCGTGTTCCCCGACGTCGCCGAGACCGAGGTCGAGGAGTTCGCGTTCCCGCGCGGCGCCACCCTCATGCTCTACACCGACGGCCTGGTCGACGCCTACGACGGCGGCCCGCCCGAGCGCCTGGGGGTCGCCGGCCTGCGGACCATCCTCACCGGCACCCTGGCCCAGGGCACCTCGATCGTGGACCTGCCCGAGCACCTGGTCGACGAGGCCGAGCGCCGCAACGGCGGCCCGCTGCAGGACGACGTCGCCATGCTGCTGCTCACGCACGGAGGGCGGGGGTGAAGCGCTGGTCCCTCCGGCGCCGGGTCACCGTCCTGCTCACCTCGGTCGCGGTCATCCTGGTCACGTCGGTGTCCACGATCACGTTCGCCGCGTTCAACGCCCGTGATTCGCTGGCCCGCCAGGTCGACCAGCTCACCCCGGCGCAGAACGCCGTGCAGCAGACCCTCGCCGCCTACCTCAACCAGGACAACGGCATCCGGGGCTACGCCCTCACCTCCGACTTCGAATTCCTCTCGCCCTACGAGCAGGGCAGCCAGTCGCTCGCAGAGAGCCTCCCGGCGCTGCGCGCGATCGCCGGCGACAACGGCGACGTCGACTCCGACATCAACCGCCTCCTCGAAGCCGGCGAGGCGTGGACCGAGGACTTCGCCGACCCCACCCTGGAGAAGGTGCGCGAGGGCGAGGAGGTCAGCGACGCCGACTTCCGCCTGGGCCGCGAGCGCTTCGACGACGTGCGCTCGGCCGGGGTCTCGGCCGAGACGCGCATCGCCCAGGAGCTGATCCAGGCCCGCGACGGCCTGACGGTCGCCACCCAGCAGGTGGTGGCACTGCTCATCCTGGTCGGCGTGGTGGTGATCGTGCTCTCCGGGTTCCTGTGGGTGATGCTCCAGAACTGGGTGCTGCGCCCGCTCGACGAGCTGGCCAGCCACCTCATGCAGGTCTCCGAGGGCTATTACGCCCACCGCATCCAGTTACACGGCCCACCCGAATTCGAACGGGTGGGACGCGACGTCGACGCGATGCGCGAGCGCATCGTCAAGGACCTGCACGAGGTGGGCGCCGCCCGCCGCAAGCTCCAAGAGCAGTCGGAACTCCTGGAGCGCCAGACCGACGAGCTGCGGCGCTCCAACCTGGAGCTGGAGCAGTTCGCCTACGTCGCCTCGCACGACCTCCAGGAGCCGCTGCGCAAGGTCGCCAGCTTCTGCCAGCTGCTCCAGCGCCGCTACCGCGGGCAGCTCGACGACCGGGCGGACTCCTACATCGACTTCGCGGTCGAGGGCGCCAAGCGCATGCAGACGCTCATCAACGACCTGCTGGCGTTCTCCCGGGTCGGCCGGACCAAGAGCTTCACGGCCGTCGACCTCAACGCCGCGCTCGGCGACGCCCTCAGCAGCCTGGAGGCCCGGCTGGAGGAGGCCGGCGCCGTGGTCACCGGCGACGAGATGCCCGTTGTCGTGGGCGACCGCACCCTGCTCACCCAGGTCTTCTTCAACCTGGTCGGCAACGCCGTGAAGTTCCGCGGCGACCGCCCGGCGGCCGTGCACCTCAGCGCCGAGCGGCGCGGCGACGAGTGGGTGTTCTGCTGCGCCGACAACGGGATCGGCATCGAGCCCCAGTACGCCGAGCGCGTCTTCGTCATCTTCCAGCGGCTGCACACCCGGGACAAGTACGGGGGGACCGGAATCGGCCTGGCCATGTGCAAGAAGATCGTGGAGTTCCACGGCGGGCGCATCTGGCTGGACACCGAAAGCGACGAACCGGGAACCCGAATATGCTGGTCCCTGCCCGCCGACGTCGACACCGACTCCGGTGACGACACCGCGGCGACCGTCACGGCCGACGCCGACGACACCCCGCACCCGCAGTGGGACGACGAGAAGGTCTGAGGACGAGGACATTGAGCGAGGGCGACTTGGTGCAACCGATCGAGGTGCTGCTGGTCGAGGATGACCCCGGTGACGTCCTGATGACCAAGGAGGCGTTCCACGAGCACAAGGTCGGCAACCGGCTGCACGTGGTCTCCGACGGCGTCGAGGCCATGCGCTTCCTGCGCCGCGAGGGCGAGTACGCCACGGCCCCGCAGCCGCACCTGATCCTGCTCGACCTCAACCTGCCCCGCAAGGACGGCCGCGAGGTCCTCGAAGAGGTCAAGAAGGACGAGTCCCTCTCGCACATCCCCATCGTCGTGCTGACCACCTCCGAAGCCGAGGAGGACATCCTGCGCAGCTACCGGCTGCACGCCAACGCGTACGTGGCCAAGCCGGTCGACTTCGACCAGTTCATCCGGGTGGTCCGGCAGATCGACGACTTCTTCGTCACCGTGGTGCGCCTGCCCAAGGTCTGAGCCCGCCGGCGGACCGGCACGGACCGTGCCGGGTCACCGCCTCCGCGCCGGTCAGGCGTTACGGTAGGCACCATGAGCCTGCCCGAACCGCGTGATCCCGACGGGCCGTACCGCATCAGCCTCGTCTGCCTCGGCAACATCTGCCGTTCCCCGATGGCCGAGAAGATCCTCTCCGCCGACCTCGAACGCGCCGGGCTCGGCGCGGCCGTCGCCGTCGACAGCTCCGGCACGGGGAGCTGGCACATCGGCTCCCCCATGGACGAGCGCGCCGCCACGACCCTGCGGGTGCACGGCTACCCCACGGGCCACACCGCCCGGCGGTTCGACCCCGTGTGGTTCGCCGAGCGCGACCTCGTCCTCGCCATGGACCTGGACAACATCGACGAGCTGCGCCGCCTGGCCCCCGACCGGCTCGACCCCGGCCGGCTGCGGCTGTTCCGCTCCTTCGCGCCGGGCAGCGGCCCCAACCCCGAGGTCCCCGACCCCTACTACGGCGGTGACGACGGGTTCGGCACCGTGCTGAACATGATCGAGGCCGCGTCCAAGGGGCTCGTCGGCGAACTCGCCGCCGTGCCCGGCGCGGGCGACGCGCGGTAGGCGGCGGTGGAGCAGGCTGTCGCGGCGCGGGTCGCGGATCTGACCGGGCGCGAGGTCGCCGGCGCGGCGTCCATGGGGGCGAGCCACGCCTGGGAGCTGTACCGGGCGGAACTGGCCGACGGCACCCCGCTGTTCGTCAAGGCCCTCGGCTCCGGTGCCGACGACGCCCCCTTCGCCGGGATGTTCCAGGCCGAGGCGCTGGGCCTGTCCTGGCTCGGGCGCTCCTTCGGCTCGCCCGTGCCCGATGTGTGGGGGTGGGACCCCCGCACGCTGGTGCTGTCCTGGGTGGAGGAGCGGCCGCCCACCCCCGAGGCCGCGGAGCGCTTCGGCCACCGGCTCGCCGGCATGCACCTCTCGGGGGCCGACTCCTTCGGGGGGAGCCGTGACGGCTTCATCGGCCCGCTGCCGCTCGACAACACCCCGTCGGACGACTGGCCGGAGTTCTACGCCGAGCGGCGGCTGGCCCCGTTCCTGCGCCGCGCGGCGGACCGGGGGGCGCTGACGCCGCCCGACGTGCGCATCGTCGAGAAGGTCATCGACGCGGTGGCCGACCTCGCTGGCGAGCCCGAGCCGCCCGCGCGCATCCACGGCGACCTGTGGAGCGGCAACGTGCTCTGGCAGGACGACGGCGCGGTGGTGGTCGACCCCGCGGCCCACGGCGGCCACCGCGAGGCCGACCTCGCCATGCTCGCCCTGTTCGGCCTGCCCCACCTGGACCGGGTCCGCGACGCCTACAACGAGGCGGCGCCGCTGGCGGCCGGCTGGCGGGCGCGGGTGCCCCTGCACCAGCTGCACCCGCTCCTGGTGCACGTGTGCCTCTACGGCGCGGCCTACCGCACCACCACCGTCGACGTGGCGCGCGCGGCCCTGCGCGGGCCCGACTGACCGCTCCCGGCCACGGGCGGACCGGGCGCGACCGGGCGGATCATCTAAAGTCGTGCCGTGACATGGCAGAACCACTCCGGCGGCTGGGGATCGCCGCCCTCCCTCCGCGGTACGAGCCCGCTCGTGGTGAGCGTCCTCACCGTCATCCTGGTCGCCGTGCTGATCGCGACGGTCCTGGTGCTCTGGGACCGCTGGGGGCCCGGCCGGCCCGACGCGGCGCCCGACCCGTCCCCCGACGGTGACCCGCCCACCGCCCAGGCCGCCGACGACGCCCCCGAACCCACGCCCACGCCGTCGCCCTCCCCCGACGAGGCGCTCATCAACCCCGGATGGCGGACCGCCGCGGCCGACGACTGGGGGCTCGTCTACGAGGTCCCCACCTACGATGAGGGATGGCGGGTCAGAGGCGAGCTGATCAGCGTCGGCGACGACGGCGAAGGCGGGCCGGTGACCGCCATGGGCGCCGCCTCCATCTACCTCGACTCCCCCTGCCCGGGGTGGGGCAACCGGGCCGCCGCCGGCGTCCAGGGCCTGCTGGAGACGCAGGACACCGAGGACATGGCCGAGGGGGTCGCCCTCACCTGGGGCGAGGAGAGCTTCCACACCGACGCCGGGGAGCCCCGGGCCGAGCTGCGCTCGGTCGAGGAGTTCGCCGGCAATGGGCTCACCGGCCACCGGGCCGTCGTCGACGTCACCCTGGCCGACCCCGATGGCACCTGCGAGCCGCCGACCGCCGAGGTGCACACCGTGGCCGTCCCCAACCCCCGCGAGGACAACGCGGTGCGCGCGTTCACCCTGGTGGTCGATACCGGCATCGCCGACCGGGTGAGTGACGACGACATCGAGGCGATCATCGGCAGCCTGCGCGACCAGGACCGCGAGGTCGGCTAGGGCGGCGACGGGCGCGGGCGGCGGCCCGCACCCGTCACCCCTCCGTTGCCGGGCGCCGGATCCGGCCGAACGGCTTGACCGTCGACAGCAGCGTCGATGCCAGCAGGAGTGTCAGCGCGACCGACAGCGCGACGACCGGCTGCGCGCGGTCCGGGCCGGGCGGCAGGACCGCGCCGCCGGCCGTGGCCGCCGCGAGGTCCAGCACCATCGGGCCCAGACTGAGGTTGCTGCCCGCGACGAGCAGCGCGGTGAAGCCGAGCTTGAGGGCGACCCAGTAGTGGCGGAACAGCCCCCACGGGGTGCCCAGCGCCAGCACCAGCCCGGTCACGAGGGCCGTGAGGCTGAGGGGGAGCACCAGCAGCCGCACCAACTGGGCCGCTCCGGCGTAGGCGTCGGCGGCGGCGCCGGAGGACTCCGCCGCCAGGCCGGTGGCCGCCAGCGCGAGCACGCCCCCGTGCACGCCCAGCCAGCCGACCGACGCCACCACATGCGCGCTCACCCACGCCGCCCGCCAGGCCGGCCGCAGCCGCCGGGACCGGGCGGCCGGGCGGCCGCGGGCCGGCCGCACCGGGGAGCCCGCCGATGTCCGGGGCGCCCCGGGCGCGGCGGCGTCCGCGGCCGGGGCGGTCACGTCCGCGCCCCCGGGGACTTGCCGGGGGTCCAGTTCAGGACGCTGGCGCGCTCCATGAACTCGTCGACTCCGATGTCTCCGCGCGCGAACCGCTCGGCCAGCACCCGCTTGGCCCCGTCCTCGGGGGCCTCCGGCGGCGTCGCCCACGGGGGCCGGCGCTTGGCGAACCGGGTGGCGATGAAGAATCCGAGGGCGATCAGTACCAGGGGCACGAGGAACATGGCGACTCCGATCAGCGGATGGGCGAATGGCGGCGGGCCGGCGCCCCAGGGCGGCCCGTGGGCCGCCGCGGCGGTGACCGTCCCGGCCGCGTCGATCAGTGCGGTGTCCATGGCATCAGCGTGCCCCGCCGGCCCCGCGCGCGTCGTCGCCCCGGCGGCGGCTTCGCCGCTACGCGCGCGGCATCAGACCCGATACGCGCCTGAGCCGACGCCGGGGCGACGGCCGGGCGGCTAGTGTCGGGAGGGTGAGCCGCCGGGACCGACGCCTGTTACGCCTGCTCGCGCTGGACGTGCCGCTGGGCCTGGCCATCGCGTTCCTCGCGCTCGGCGTGGCCCATGCGCAGTTCCAGACCGCCGATTCCGGGCCCTTCCCCCCGGCCTGGCACGCGGGTCCGGGCACCCCCGATCAGCCGCCGAAGTTCCGGACCGACGCCGAGCCGCTGCCGATCGCCGCGTACGCGGCGATCTGGGTGGTGGTCGCGGCCGTGATGGTCCGCCGGATCCGCCCGCGCGCGGCGTTCGTCGCCTCGGTGGCCGCCATGACCGTCTTCCTGCTGATCGGCGGGTTCTTCGGGCCCGTCCTGCTCGGTCCCATCGTGCTGACCTACACCATGGCGTCGCTCTACCAGCCGCGGGCGTGGGCGCCGTGGACGGCGGTCGCGCTGCCCATGTTCCTCGTGGGCTACCTGGACCGGCCCTACTTCGGCGTCTACGACCTCGACCTCTACCTGGGGCTGGGGGTCGGCGCGGCGCTGTTCAGCGTCCCGGCGGCGCTCGGGGTGATCGTCCGCTCGCGCCGCGAGGCCGCGCGCCACGAACGCGACGAGGAGCTGCGCCGGTTCGCCTACGAGGAGCGGCTGCGCATCGCCCGCGAGGTGCACGACGTCGTGGGACACAGCCTGTCGGTGATCAACATGCAGGCCGGGGTGGCCCTGCACGTCCTGCACAAGCGGCCCGACCGCATCGAGCCATCCCTTGAGGCGATCCGGCAGACGAGCAAGGACGCGCTGGAGGAGCTGCGCGGTACGCTCGCGGTGTTCCGCGACCCCGAAGGCCGGTCCGACCGGCCGCGCGAGCCGCTTCCAGGACTGGACCGCCTCGACGACCTCGTGTCCGGCGTCGCCTCGGCGGGCCGGACCGCCGAGGCGCGCACCGAAGGGGAGCCCGGGCCGCTGCCCGCGGCGGTGGACCACGCGGCCTACCGGATCGTGCAGGAGGCCCTGACCAACGTGGTGCGGCACGCCGGAGGCGCCGGGGCGGCCGTACTCGTCACCTACCGGCCCGCGGAGGTCGTGGTGGAGATAACGGATGACGGGCCCGCGCGTCCGGGGCAGGTCCCGGCCGAGGGCAACGGGATCGCGGGGATGCGCGAGCGCGCCCGCGCGGTCGGCGGCTCCCTGACCGCCGGGCCGCGTCCCGGGGGCGGGTTCGCGGTCCGCGCCGAGCTGCCGCGGGGGGAGCGGTGACGATCCGGGTGGCGATCGCCGACGACCAGGCGCTGGTGCGCATGGGCCTGCGCGTGCTCGTGGAGGCCGAGGACGACCTGGAGGCGGCCGGCGAGGCCGCCGACGGACGCGAGGCGGTGGAGCTCGTCCGCCGCGAGCACCCCGATGTGGTGCTGATGGACGTGCGCATGCCGGTCATGGACGGGATCGCCGCGCTGCGCGAGATCGCCGCCGACGACCGGCTGGCGTCGACCCGCGTGGTGGTGCTCACGACGTTCGAGCTGGACGAGTACGTGTTCGACGCGCTGCGCGCCGGAGCGTCGGGGTTCCTGATCAAGGACAGCGAGCCCGCGGAGCTGCTGCGCGCGATCCGGCTCGCCGCCTCGGGCGAGTCCCTGCTGTCGCCGTCGGTGACGCGCCGGGTCATCTCCAGCTTCGTGAGCCGCGCGCCCGGCGGGGAGGGGGCCGCGCGCCCGGCCCTGACGGAGCTGACCGAACGCGAGCGCGAGGTGCTGGCGCTGGTCGGCGAGGGGCTGTCCAACGCCGAGATCGCCGAGCGGCTGTTCGTGAGCCCGGCCACGGCGCGCACGCACGTCAGCCGGGCCATGGTGAAGCTGCGGGCGCGCGACCGGGCCCAGCTCGTGGTGATCGCCTACCGCGCCGGGCTGGTGCGCTGAGGCGGCGGCGGGGCGCGCTCGCCATCCGCGGCGTGCGCGCCCCGCCGGCGCACCGTTCCCGGTGTCAGCCCTTCATGCCGCCGGCCAGCAGGCCGCGCACGAAGTAGCGCTGGAGGCAGAAGAACACGATCAGCGGGACGACGATCGAGACGAACGCACCCGCGGTCAGCCGGTGCCAGTCCTCGCCCGTCGGCCCCGCCATCTCGGCGAGCCGGACCGTGAGCGGGGCGACGTCGATGCCGCCCCCGGCGAAGATCAGCGCCACCAGCAGGTCGTTCCAGACCCACAGGAACTGGAAGATCGCCAGCGACACCAGGGCCGGGACCGACAGCGGCAGCACGATCCTGCGGAAGATCACCCCGTGCCCCGCGCCGTCGACGCGGGCGGCCTCGATCAGCCCGTGCGGCAGCCGGGAGATGAAGTTGTGCAGCAGGAAGATGCCGAGGGGCAGGCCGAAGACCGTGTGCGCCACCCACACCGTGGTGAACTGGAACGCCCCCAGCAGCTCCCAGGCGGGCATGACCTGGACCCCGCCGATGGCCAGGCCCTCGGAGAAGAGCCCCAGCAGCGGGACCAGCGACATCTGCAGCGGCACGATCTGGAGCGAGAAGATCCCGATGAAGATCCAGTCGCGGCCGGGGAACCGCATCCACGACAGGCAGTAGGCGGCCAGCGCCGCCAGGGCGACGTCGAACACCACGGTCGGCAGCGTGATCACGAACGAGTTGACGAAGTACCCGGCCAGCCGTCCGGAGGCCGGCCCGCCGAACAGCACCTCGGTGTAGTTGTCCAGGGTCAGCCGGGGCGCGGAGAAGAACGTCCACCAGCCCGTGGTGCGGATCTGCTCCTCGGGCCGCAGCGACGACACCAGCATGCCGGCGGTGGGCACGGTCCACACCACGGCGATCACCAGCGCCGCGATGCTGCCGCCGCGTCCCGACAGGCGGCGCCGGACCCGGCCCGCGGAGGTCTCGGTGGCGGTCATCGCGCCTCCCTGCGGTTGCGAATCTGGATGAAGACCAACGGGGTGACCAGGGCGAACAGGAACACGGCCAGCGCCGATCCGTGGCCCAGCTCGCCGTAGCGGAACGCCTGGGCGTACATCTCGTTGGCGATCACCGACGTGCCGAACTGGCCGCCGGTCATGGTGCGCACGATGTCGAAGACCTTCAGCGTCGCCACCGAGATCGTGATCAGCACGACCGCCACGGTCGGCCAGATGACGGGCAGCGTGACCCGCCAGAACATCTGCCAGGCGGTCACCCCGTCGATCCGGGCCGCCTCCACGACCTCCGCCGGGACGGCCTTGATCGCCGCCGACTGCACGACCATCGCGAAGCCCGCCTGGATCCACACCAGGACCACGATGAGCAGAAGGGTGTTGGCCGGTTCGTCGAGCAGCCACTGCCGCGGCCCGCCCCCGGCCCAGACCACGAGCTGGTTGAGCAGGCCGATCTGCTCGCTGTCGGCGGGGCGGTAGGCGTAGACGAACCGCCAGATGATTCCGGCGCCGACGAAGGAGATCGCCATGGGCATGAACAGCAGCGACTTGGCGACCGCCTCGTAGCGCGACCGGTCCACCAGCACGGCGTAGACGAGCCCGATCGCCGTGGCCAGCGCGGGGGCGAACAGCACCCACAGCAGCGTGTTGCGGAGTACGAGCAGGGTCTCGGGCTGGGTGAACATCCAGGCGTAGTTGTCCAGTCCCACCCACGCCTCCCCGGCACGGTCGCGGAAGGACAGCAGCGCGGTGCGCACCGCCGGATAGACCAGCCCGGTCGCCAGCAGCACCAGGGCCGGGCCGCCGAAGCAGGCCGCCTGCCACCAGTCGTGCCGGCTCCGCGGGCCGCGGTCGACGATGAGCAGCAGCAGCCCGATCACCGCGAGGAAGACCGCGACGGCGATGACCAGGTAGAGGAGTTTGGGCAGCGCGGCCTGCACGTCGACGCCCATCAGACCGGCCACGAGTTCTCGACGTAGGCGGCGACGTCACCGGTGTCGTCGCCGTTGACCCAGTCGGTCATCCCGCGCCAGAAAGTGCCCGAGCCGACGGCGGCCGGCATGTTGTCGCTGCCGTCCCACCGGAAGACGGTGTCGGGGTTGCGCAGGAGTTCGGCGGCGAAGCGGTCGTTGGCGTTGAGCAGGGCGTCCAGGTCGCTGTCGACGTGTGCGGAGAACCAGGCGCCGGCCCGGGCGCGGCGGTCGGCGTAGTCGACGGTGGCCAGGTACTCCTGGAAGGCGACCACCTCGGGGCGGTCGGCGAAGCCCGCGGCGAACTCGCCGCCGCCGAGCACGGGCCGGCCGACGTCGGGGTTCATCTCGGGCAGGTCGAACGTGAAGACGTCGCCCTCGGGGGAGATGTCGGTCCCCTCGGGAAAGTTCGAGGCGTAGAACGAGCCGATCATGTACATGCCGCACCCGCCGTCGAGGAGGGGCAGCCCGGCGTCCTGCTGGGAGGTGGTGAGGATGGACTGCACCTCGCCCACGTAGTCGGGGTTGCGCAGGATCTCGCCGACCCGGTCGAGGGACCCGGTGATCCTCGGGTCGTCGAACGGGATCTCGTGCGCCACCCACTGGTCGTAGACCTCGGGCCCGTACTGGCGCAGGACCGCGGCCTCCAGCCAGTCGGTCACCGGCCAGCCGGTGGCCTCGCCGGATTCGATGCCGGCGCACCAGGGGGTGACGCCGTCGCCGGCCATCCGGTCGCTCAGGGCGATCATGTCGTCCCAGGTCTCCGGGATCTCATAGCCGTTGTCGGCGAAGAACCGCGGCGAGTACCAGACGATCGACTTCACGTTGGCGCCGAGCGGGGTCCCGTACAGCTCCCCGCCGTGCTCCACATAGTCCAGCCAGTCCTCGGTCCAGCCCTCCTCGGCCCGCTGGGCGGCCCCCGGGGGCAGGGGGAGCGCGTCGCCGGATTCGACGAAGCGGGCCAGGAGGCCGGGCTGGGGGAAGAAGGCGACATCGGGGGCGTTGCCGCCGGCGATCTTGACCTGGATCTGCGCCTCGAACTCCCCGGTGCCCTCGTAGGAGATGTGGATCCCGGTGCAGCGGGCGAAGTCGTCCCATGCGGCCTGCATGGCCTCGCCCACCTCGTCGCGGAGCGAGGCGTAGACCTCGACCCGGCCGCCCCCGGTGTCCTGCCATTGGCGGAACGGCGCGCAGGCGGGGGAATCGGGGTCGGCCACCTGCCCTCCGCCGCCTTGCAGGTAGGCGCAGCCGGAGGTGAGCAGGGCGAGGGACAGGCAGGCGGCGAGGGGCGAGGAGAGGCGGGGTGGTGGCATGGACAGGGGCATACGCGCACCTCCAGCGGTGACCGGTACTGGTATAGACCGGTGATTTCACCGATGGAAGTTCCTTTGTCGCTCAGTGTCCACGGTTCGCCGGGATTCCCCCCGTAACGGTTGCGTCACGGTCTCCGTTCTCGGTGCCCGGACGGGAACTCCGGCGATCGCTGACGGCGAACGGGGAACGCGGAACAAACGGGGACTCTTCTTTATTGAGTGTTAGTGACTCAACAAGGAGGGTCCGATGACCGAAGAGCAGTCCACTGTGACGCTGCCCGTGCTGCCCCTCGACGACGACGTCGTGCTCCCCGGCATGGTCGTGCCGGTGGACATCTCCGATTCCGAGGTCCGCGCCGCCATCGACGCGGCGCAGGCGAGCGGCCCCGGCGCCCGAGTCCCCGGTGTCCGCTCCACCACCAAGCCCCGCGTGCTGATCGTCCCGCGCATCGACGGGACCTACGCCCCCTTCGGCACCGTTGCCGTCATCGAGCAGGTCGGGCGCACCCCCGAGGGCGAGCCCGCCGCGGTGGTCCGCGGCGCCGCCCGCGCCCGCGTCGGCAGCGGGACCACCGGCCCCGGTGCGGCCCTGTGGGTCTCGGCCGAGACCCACACCGACGAGGCCCCCGAAGGCGGATACCCGGGCAAGGTCCTCGAACAGGCACGCGAGTACAAGGGCCTGCTCACCACCTACCTCCAGAAGCGCAACGCCTGGCAGGTCCTCGACGGTGTGCAGCAGCTCGACGACCCGGGGCGGCTGGCCGACCGCGGCGGCTACTCGCCGTTCCTCAAGACCGCCCAGAAGCTCCAGCTCCTGGAGACCTACGACGTCACCGAACGGCTCCGGCTCCTGACCGAGTGGACCCGCGACTACCTCGCCGAGCTCGACGTCGCCGAGACCATCGACCAGGACGTGCAGGAAGGCGTCGAGAAGCAGCAGCGGGAGTTCCTGCTCCGCCGCCAGATGGACGCGATCCGCAAGGAGCTCAACGAGCTCGACGGCAAGCCGGGCAGCGAGGAGGACGACTACCGCGAACGCGTGGAGCTGGCCGAGCTGCCCGACCACGTCCGCAAGGCCGCCCTGGCCGAGGTCGACAAGCTGGAGCGCGCCGGCGACTCCTCGCCGGAGTCCGGCTGGATCCGCACCTGGCTCGACACCGTGCTGGACATGCCGTGGAACGAGCGCACCGAGGACGCCTACGGCATCGCCGAGGCGCGCGGCGTGCTCGACGCCGACCACGCCGGGCTCGACGACGTCAAGGAGCGCATCGTCGAATACCTGGCGGTGCGCAAGCGCCGCGAGGAGCGCGGGCTCGGCGTCGTCGGCGGCCGGCGCAGCGGAGCGGTGCTGGCCCTGGTCGGCCCGCCCGGTGTCGGCAAGACCTCGCTGGGGGAGTCCGTCGCGCGCGCCATGGGCCGCAAGTTCACCCGGGTGGCCCTGGGCGGCGTCCGGGACGAGGCCGAGATCCGCGGCCACCGGCGCACCTACGTGGGCGCGCTGCCGGGCCGCATCGTCCGCGCGATCAAGGAGTCCGGGTCGATGAACCCGGTCGTGCTGCTCGACGAGATCGACAAGGTCGGCAGCGACTTCCGCGGCGACCCCACGGCGGCCCTGCTGGAGGTTCTCGACCCGGCGCAGAACCACACCTTCAGGGACCACTACCTGGAGGTCGACCTCGACCTGTCCGACGTGGTCTTCCTGGCCACCGCCAACGCCCTGGAGTCCATTCCCGGCCCGCTGCTGGACCGGATGGAGCTCGTGCTCCTGGACGGCTACACCGAGGACGAGAAGGTCGTCATCGCCCGCGACCACCTGCTCCCGCGCCAGCTGGAGCGGGCCGGGCTCGACTCCGGCGAGGCCGGATTCGGCGACGACGCGCTGCGCAGCATCGCCGCCGAGTACACCCGCGAGGCGGGGGTGCGCGGCCTGGAGCGGACCATCGCCCGGGTGCTGCGCAAGATCGCCGCGGGCGTGGCCCTCGGCGACCGGGAGCTGCCGGTGACGGTGGGCGCGGGCGACCTGTCCGACTACATCGGCCGGCCCAAGCACACCCCGGAGTCCGCCGACCGCACGGCGGTGCCCGGCGTGGCCACCGGCCTGGCGGTCACGGGGGCGGGCGGCGACGTGCTGTTCGTCGAGGCGTCCCTGGCCGACGCGGAGTCCGGCGCCGGCGGGCTGACCCTCACCGGCCAGCTCGGCGACGTCATGAAGGAGTCCGCGCAGATCGCGCTCTCCTACCTGCGCTCGCGCGGGGCGGAGCTGGAGCTGCCGGTGGCCGACCTCAAGGACCGCGGCGTGCACATCCACGTCCCGGCCGGCGCGACCCCGAAGGACGGCCCCAGCGCCGGTGTCACCATGACGACGGCCCTGGCGTCCCTGCTGTCGGGCCGCACGGCACGCGCCGACGTGGCGATGACCGGAGAGGTCTCCCTCACCGGCCGCGTCCTGCCGATCGGCGGGGTCAAGCAGAAGCTCCTCGCGGCCCACCGGGCGGGGATCACCACGGTCCTCATCCCGTCCCGCAACGAGCCCGACCTCGACGACGTCCCCGAGGACGTGCTGGAACAGCTGACCGTCCACCCGGTCAGCGACGTCCGCGAGGTCTTGGAGCTGGCCCTGGAACCGGCGCACACGGCCGAGACCGCAGCGGCGGCCTGACGCCGGGCGCCGACACGAAAGGGGGCCGCCGACCTGGAGGGGTCGGCGGCCCCCTTGATCTTGATGCTCCGCGAGTTCTCGTTTCAGAGGGTATTGCAATGCAAAAGGCATTACGTTTACTCTGTGTTTGGCGAGATCATGTGGACTGAGCAGGCAGAGGCGCACATCGCCCGCCATTGCGTCACACCGGACGAGGTCGAGACCGTCCTCGGCGATCGGAAGAACCGCCGCAGACCTGGGCGCGGCGTCAGCTATGTCTTCGGACGCACAGACGCGGGGCGGTGCATCATGGTGGTGGCGGCGGAGAGCATGGACGGCCGGACCTACATCGCGACCGCGCGCGACATGAGCGCCGCGGAGTTGCGCTGGTTCCGAAAGGTGGAGGGGAACTGAGATGGACCCGAAGCGGCTGGAAGAGATCGCGGCGTGGGCCGATGAGCATGACTTCTCCGAGGAGATCGCGGAATCCGTCCCGAACGACGGTGCCGTGGAGAACCCGATGGTCACCACTTCGCTGCGGGTGCCGCGCAACGTCATGCGGGGGCTCCGCAGCGCTGCCGAGGAGCGGGGGGTGAAGGTCACCGTACTGATGCGGGAATGGCTGGAGGAGCGCCTCGGTGCCGAGGCGGCACGCGAGGAGGTGTTCGTCTCCGCCGCGGACGTGCGGCGCCTCATCGCGGCCAAAGGGCATTCGGCCGACGAGCTGAGGGCGGGCGTCTGACTAGAGTTGCCCCATGACCACTGGGGATGAGGCCGGGCCGGAACTGCATGTCGCCGTCGTGGGGTACGGCAAAGGGGGCGAGGTGTTCCATGCCCCGCTGGTCGACGCGACTCCGGGGCTGCGGCTTTCGGCCGTGGTGACCGGGGATCCCGGGCGGCGGGCGGCGGTGCGGAAGCGGTATCCCGGCGCCGCGGTGCTCGGGTCCGCCGATGAGCTGTGGCAGCGCTCCGGCGAGTTCGAGATCGCCGTCATCACCACCCCCAACGACACCCACGCGCCGCTCGCCCGCAGCGCCCTGGAGGCCGGGCTCTCGGTGGTGGTCGACAAGCCGTTCGCGCTCACGGCCGCCGAGGCGCGCGGGCTCGCCGCGGAGGCCGACCGGCTCGGCCGGGTCCTGACCGTCTACCAGAACCGGCGCTGGGACTCCGACTTCCTCACCCTCTGGAAGCTGATCGACGACGGCGCGCTGGGCCGGGTGCACCGGTTCGAATCCCGCTTCGAGCGGTGGCGCCCCGTTCCCAAGGACACCTGGCGTGAACGCGGAACCGCCGACACCGGTGCGGGCCTGCTCTACGACCTCGGCTCGCACCTGATCGACCAGGCGGTCAACCTCTTCGGTCCCGTCGACTCCGTCCACGCCGAACTCGACGCCCGCCGCGCCGGAGCGGGGGCCGACGACGACGCCTTCCTCGCCCTCACCCACGCCTCGGGCGTGCGCTCCCACCTGTGGATGAGCG
The DNA here is from genome assembly GCF_042653925.1 of Nocardiopsis mangrovi. Classification (NCBI taxonomy): domain Bacteria; kingdom Bacillati; phylum Actinomycetota; class Actinomycetes; order Streptosporangiales; family Nocardiopsidaceae; genus Nocardiopsis; species Nocardiopsis mangrovi. The sequence goes on along the minus strand of NZ_JBHSFQ010000001.1, from coordinate 112,414 downwards.
CCGTCGCCGCCCAGCTCGGGCCGCGCTTCCGGGTCCTGGGCGATGCCGCGGCGTTCACCATCGACGGGCTCGACGGCCAGGAGGAGCGGCTCGGCCGCGGGGAGCGCCCCGACGCACCCGATTGGGGGGTCGAGCCGGAATCGGCGTGGGGCCGCCTCGGTGCCGACGGCGGCCTGCGCACCGTTCCCAGCGAGCGCGGCGCCTACCCCGCGTTCTACGCGGGTGTGCGCGACGCCGTGGGCGAGGCCGAACCCGTGCCGGTGGAGCTCCACGAGGTCATCCACGGGCTGGAGGTCATCGAGGCCGCGCGCCGCAGCGCCCGCACCGGCCAGGTGGTCGGCCTCTGAGGCGTCGCGCCTGATCCGGGGGGTGGCCGGCCCCGGCGGTCCCCGCGCCCGCCGGCCCCCGCCACCCGTTCGGGCCCGTCGCCGCCCCCCGCCGCCACCGGTGTGGGACAGACCGCACCCCCCAGGGGGTGCCCCGGCGGATCGCGGTGTCTAACGTCGGATGTATGGACGACACGACCACCGAACTCCGGGCCGAGCAGGGACACCGTGCCGGAAGCCGGGGGTACCGGCGGATCGTGGTCGCGATGACGGCGGCGGGCATCGCCACCTTCGCGCAGCTGTACGCGGTGCAGTCCATCCTGCCCGGTCTGGCCGAGGGCTTCGGCGCCTCCGCGTCGCAGGCGGCGCTCAGTGTTTCCTTCGCCACCGCGGGCCTGGCGGTGTTCGTCCTGGTATGGAGCGGGGCCGCCGACCGGTTCGGCCGGGTCCGGGTGATGACGGTGGCCCTCGTCTGCTCCACGCTCCTCGGCCTGGCCGCGCCGTTCGCCCCCGAAATGTGGATGCTCCTGGTCCTGCGCGGCCTCCAGGGGGCGGCGCTGGGCGGTGTGCCCGCCGTCGCCATGGCCTACCTCGCGGAGGAGATCGCCCCCGAACACCTCGGGCGGGTCGCCGGCGTCTACATCGCGGGCAACACCATCGGCGGCATGAGCGGACGCCTGGTCGCGGGGGCCGTGGCCGACATCGGCGGCTGGCGGTGGGGGATCGGCGCCGACTCCCTGCTCGCTCTGGTCGCGCTCGCCGTCTACCTGGCCGCGGTCCCGCGACCGCGCGGATTCGTCGCCCGCCCCCGCCGCTCCGGGGGCCCGGGGCTGCTGCGCCGGGTCGGGGGAGCGGTCGCCGACCCCGGCCTCATCGCGCTGTACTGCCAGGCGCTCTTCCTCATGGGCGCCTTCGTCACGGTCTACAACTACCTGGGCTTCCGCATGATGGATTCGCCGTTCGGCCTCTCCCAGGCCGTGGTGGCGTTCCTCTTCGTCGCCTACCTGGCCGGCACGGTCAGCTCCGCCGCGGTCGGCCGCGTCATCGAGCGCTTCGGGCGCCACCCGGTCCTGCTGGCCTGCGTCGCCGCGATGATCCTGAGCGCAGCCCTGCTGCTGGTCCCCTCGCTCGCCGCCGTGATCGCCGGCCTCGTCGTCTTCACGCTGTTCTTCTTCGCCGCCCACACCACCGCCTCGTCCTGGGTCGGCCACCGGGCCGCGACCGCCCGCGCCCAGGCCGCCGCGATGTACACCCTCGCCTACTACCTGGGCTCCAGCGCGTTCGGCTGGCTGGGCGGGCTGTTCTACGACCACCTGGGCTGGACCGCGGTCGTCGCCTACGCCGCGGCACTGTGCGCCGCGGCCGCCCTCGCCGGGATCGGCCTGCGAAGGCGGGCGTGACCGTGGTCCCCGCTCGGCCTGTGGGGCGCCTTCAAGGCGGAGCCAGTCCGGGGAGACAGTCCTCGTCGCGGTGCGCTCCCTCGTTCCTCGGTCGCACGCCGCTCCTCAGTCCGGCCACCGCCGGCGCCTCACAGGCACGCTCGGTGTGGCCGGTCTCTCCGGGATGAGAGAGTCGTCCTGCGCGGTGTGATCCGGCCCGCGCCGGGTGGCCGTCCGTTCGGGTGGCCCCGATCTGCGCAGAGGAGTCGTTCCCGTGGCCCAGGTACTCGTCGTCGCCGATGACCTCACCGGCGCCAATGCCACGGGCGCGCGGTTCGCGCGCGCCGGGATGCGGGTGGCGACGGTGACTCCCGAGCGTGTGGCCGCCGCGGCCGGCGAGTACGACGTCGTCGTGGCCAACCTCGACAGCAGGCACGCCTCGGCCGAGCAGGCCGCGGACCTGGTCACCGACGTCATCGAGGCCGTGTGGCCGGTCGATCTGGTCGTCAAGCGCACCGACACCACCCTGCGCGGCAACGTCGGCGCGGAGCTGGAGGCCGCGCTCACGGCGGTCCGCGAGCGGGTGCCCGACCGCGTCCCGGTGCGCGCCCTCATGGTGCCGGCGTTCCCCGCCTCCGGGCGCACCACGGTCGACGGCGTCCAGCTGCTCGACGGCGTCCCCCTGGAGAGCACCGAACTCGCCGGCGACCCGTTCTTCCCGATGGCCACCGGCCGCGTCGCCGACATCCTCGCCCGCCAGACCTCGCTGGCCGTGCGGCACGTGCCCGACCGGCAGGTGACCCCCGCCCTGCTCGCCGCCGACCTCAGCGCGGGCGACGAGCCCGTGGTGCTCTGCGACGCCCGGGACGACCGGCGCCTCGAAGACCTCGCGGTCGCCGCGGCCGATGTCCACCGGGCCGACGGCACCGTGTGGGTCGCGGCCGATCCCGGCCCCACCGGCGCCCTTCTCGCCTACGCCCTGCGGCTGCGCGGCCGTTCCGGCGAGCCCGGCCCGCTGCTGGCCGTCGCCGGGAGCCCCACCGCCCTCACCCGCCGCCAGTTCGCGACCCTGGCCCGCACCGGGCCGGCCTGGTTCGTCGACGCCGACGCCGTCCGCCTCGCCGACCCGGAGGACGACCACGCCGATGAGGTGGTCCACACCCTCGCCGAACGCCTCATCGCCGTGAGCTTCCCCGAGGTGGTGGTCCTGCGGGTGACGGCCCCGGGCGACGCGGTGCCCGCCGACGCGGGCCGGGCCCTGCCCGCGCGGCTGGCCGGGCTGGTGGCCGGCGCCGTGCACGCGGTGGAGGCGCGGGCCGGGAGCCACGCGCTGCCCAGCGGACTGTTCCTCACCGGCGGCGACGTCGCCTCCAGCGTCCTGGAGGAACTGGGGGTGCACGCGTTCGAGGTCGGCGGCGAGGTCGTCCCCCTGGCCGTGCACGGCATCCTCGGCGGGGGGCCGCTCGACGGTGCGCCCGTGATCTCCAAGGGCGGGCTGGTGGGCGACGACATGGCGGCGGTCGAATGCCTCGGCCGCCTGCGCCGCGCCGCCCGGGCCCGGCTCCTGCGGGTCCACTCCGAGGTGTCGGAGCACGTGTTGCCCTACCACCGCAACGATCCGCCGCACTGACTCCGCCGCACTGACTCGGCCGCACCGACCCGGCCGCGCCGACCGGCGCCGCGCGCACGCAGCGTCCCGGCAGTCGGGGCCTCCGGTGCAGGTCACCGGTGGATCGTCTAGAATCCGGGGAATTTATCCACCAGGAACCGAGGGGGACGATGACACGACTCGACCACGACACCGTCCGGCGCCTGCCCAAGGTGCTGCTGCACGACCACCTCGACGGCGGCGTGCGCCCGGAGACCCTGCTCGGCCTCGCCGCCGCGTCCGGCTACACCGGCCTGGCCGCCGCCGGCCCCGGCGCGCTCCAGGACTGGTTCGCCGCCCCCGCCGCCTCGACCGAGGAGCACCTGCGGCGGTTCGACCCCATCCTGGACCTGCTCCAGGACAGTGCGGCGCTGACCCGCGTCGCCGCCGAATGCGCCCAGGACCTCGCCGCCGACGGCGTCGTCTACGCCGAGGTCAAGATCGCCCCCGAACAGCACACCCGCCAGGGGCTCACCCGCGAACAGGTCGTCGACGCGGTGCTGGAGGGGCTGCGCGTGGGTGCCGCGCGCGCCCGGCTGTTCGGCCGCTCCATCGACGTACGGCTGCTGCTCACCGCGCTGCGCCAGGCGGCCGATTCCCTGGAGATCGCCGACCTCGCCGTCCGCTACCGGCACCGCGGGGTCGTCGGCTTCGACATCGCCGGGCCGGAGGCCGGCTACCCGCCCACCCGCCACATCTCGGCCTGCGAGTACATCAAGCGGGAGAACTTCAACCTCACCCTGCACGCGGGCGAGGGGTTCGGGCTGTCCTCCATCTGGGAGGCCATCCAGTGGTGCGGCGCCGACCGCCTGGGGCAGGGCGTGCGCATCATCGACGACATCGCCCTCTCGGACGAGGAGCCCGGGGAGGGCGAGCGGCCGGGGGCCCCGGTACGCACCGCCAAGCTCGGCCAGCTCGCCGCCTATGTCCGGGACAAGCGGATCCCGCTGGAGCTGTGCCCCACCTCCAACCTCACCACCGGCGCGGTCGCCCGGCTCGCCGACCACCCCGTCGACGTGCTGCGCCGGCTCCGATTCCGGGTCACGGTGAACACCGACAACCGGCTGCTCAACCGGACGTCAATGACGGGGGAGTTCGCCCGGCTCTGCGACGCCTTCGGCTACGGGCTCGACACCCTGAGCTGGTTCACCGTCAATGCGATGAAGTCGGCCTTCATCGGCCACGACGAGCGGCTCGCGCTCATCGACCACGTCATCAAGCCCGGGTACGGCGCGGTGCGCGCCGACCACGCCGGCGCCGCCTTCTTCCGCCGCGAGGACCCCTGGTGACGCCGCGGCCGCGCTGATCAGCGCGGCCGTGCGCCGTCGGCGGATCCGGCGGCGCGGGCGGGCGCCGCGCGTCCCGGACCGCCCGGCGGCGGGGCTCCGGGGCCGGCCGGTCCGCCGTGCCATGGCTCAATGGATGGCTTGCTACTGTCGAGTAGGAGGCGAAAAGTCCCTAGGCTGGACCCCATGGCCGAATACCGCATCGACGAGCTGGCGCGGCTTGCGGACACCACCGTCCGCAACGTGCGTGTCTACCAGGACCGCGGGCTGCTCTCCCCGCCGCGCCGCGAGGGCCGGGTGGGGATCTACACCGAGGCGCACCTCGCGCGGCTGCGGCTCATCGGCCAGCTCCTCAAGCGCGGCTACACCTTCGCCAACATCAGCGAGCTCGTCACGGCGTGGGAGCGCGGCGGGAACCTCACCGACATCCTCGGCTTCGAGACCGCGGTGGGCGGGCCGTGGTCCGATGAGATCCCCGACTACATCGACGACGAAGAGCTGAGCGGGCTCTTCAACGGCGAGGTCACCCAGCCCGACGTCGCCCGCGCGCTGCGGCTGGGCATCATCGAACGCGAGGGGCCGCGCTTCCGCGTCCCCAGCCCGCGGCTGCTCAACGTCGGTGCCGAGCTGGTGGCCGCCGGGATCCCGGTGCCCACCGCACTCGGCATCGCCGAGCGCCTCAAGACGCAGGTCGACGCGGCGGCGGGCGACCTCGTGCAGGCCATCACCGGCCACATCGTCGCCGAGCACGCCCCCGACGGCCTGCTCCAGGGCGAGGACATCGGCGAGGCCGCCGACCTCATCCGCCGGCTGCGCCCTCTGGCCCAGGCCGCGGTCGACTCCATGCTCGCCCAGGCCATGGCCCGCCACCTGCACGAGATGCTCGGCGAGCGCTTCGCCGAGGTCCTCGACCACCTGCACCAGAACAAGACCGGCACCCGCCAGTCGGTGTAGCCGGCCCGGCCGGCCCGGCCGCGACGGCGGTGCCGCCCCGCCCTGCGCGCGGCGGCGGGGCGGGACGGCACGCGGGGGTCACCCGGTCAACGGCCCGTCCACTGCGGGCGCTCCTTGGCCAGGAAGCCCCGGACGCCGGCCGCGAAGTCGTCGCTGCCGAAGACCCGGGCGACGATGTCGTCCCCATCGGGCAGCGTGCTGCGCCGCAGGCGGCGCACCGCCTCCTTCGCGGCCCACATGGACAGCGGCGCGTGCCGCTGGAGCCGGTCCAGGATCCCCGCCACGCGTCCGTCGAGGTCGGCGGGCGGGCACACCTCGGCGACGAACCCGGCCGCCGCCGCCTCCTCGCCCGTGTACATGCGGGCGCGCAGCAGCACGTCCAGGGTCCGTGCCGGGCCGAAGTGGTGCACCAGCAGGGAGTAGGTGTTCATCGACAGGCAGTTGCCGAGCGTGCGCGCCACCGGGATCCCGAAGCGGGCGGTCTCATCGGCCACCCGCAGGTCGCACACCGCGGCGAGGGCGAGGCCGCCGCCGACGCAGTAGCCGCGCACCGCGGCCACCGTCGGCACCGTGACCGACTCCAGGCGGGTCACCACGCGCTCGATCCGCTTCTCGTAGGCGATCCCGTCGGCGCCGTCGCGGAACTCGGTGAACTGCCCGATGTCGGTCCCCGCGACGAAGGCGGCCGTCCCCGCCCCGCGCAGCAGCATCGCGCGCACGCCGTCGTCGTTGTCGGCGAGTTCGCACGCCTCATAGAGACCCTCGTACATGCCCCAGGTCATGGCGTTGCGGGCCTCGGGGCGGTTGAAGGTCACGGCCAGGACCGCGCCCTGGCGTTCGACGAGGAGTTCGGGGCTCGCGTTCATTCATCGTTCCTCTCGGTCGGCCGCCCCGCCGGGTGCGGTCGGCTCCGCCGGCGCGGGCGCGCCGGTGGTGGGGACGGGACCGCCGTCCGTCGGCGGCCCGTCGGCCGTGCTCCCCGGGCGCCGGCGCAGGCGCGTCAGCAGTGCGGGGCCGGCGGCCAGCACGATAGCGAGGGCCAGGGTGCCCACCGCGATGGGGCTCTGCGCGACCAGGATGAAACTCCCGTCCCCCAGAGCCGAGGTCTGCACCAGCGCCTTCTCGAACAGGGGCCCGAGCACCAGTCCCAGGACCAGGGGCGCGATCGGCAGGTCCAGCAGCTTCATCAGGTAGCCCACCACGCCGAACACGAACACGATCCACACGCTGTAGAGGCTGTTGTCGATCGAGTAGGCGCCCACGAAGCTGGTGCAGATGATCAGCGGGTACAGGTAGGCGTAGGGGATGCGCAGCATCTGCGCGAACAGCGGGGCCAGCGGCAGGTTGAGCACCAGCAGAATCAGGTTGCCGATGAAGAAGGACGCCAGCAGCCCCCACACCAGCTCCGGCTGCTCCTCGAACATCAGAGGGCCGGGCTGCACGCCGTAGACGATGAGCGCGCCCAGCAGGATGGCGGTCGTCGCCCCGCCGGGGATGCCCAGGGCCAGGGTCGGGATGAAGTTCGCGTTGGCCGCGGAGTTGTTCGCGCTCTCCGGCGCGGCCACGCCCTCGATCGCGCCCTTGCCGAACTCGTCCCGGTGCCGCGAGACGCGCTTCTCCACGCCGTAGGCCATGAACGACGCCAGGGTGGAGCCCGCTCCGGGCAGGCAGCCCAGGACGAACCCGATGGCGCTGCCGCGCACGATGGGCGCGCCCGAGCGCTTCAGCTCGTCGCGGGTGATCACCAGGTCGCGGAACTTCGCCCGGATCGGCACGGCCTCGCCGACGCGGAGCTGGTACATCACCTCGCCCACGGCGAACAGGCCGATCATCACCTCGACGAAGGGGATGCCGCCGAGCAGGTCGGTGCTGCCGAACGTGAACCGGGACTCCGCCGTGGCCGAGTCGATGCCGACCGTCGCCAGCAGGAGCCCCACCCCGGCCATGGCGACGCCCCGCAGCTGCGATCCCCCGGAGAAGCCCACGATCGTCGCGAGGCCGAGCACCATCACCGCGAGGTTCTCCGCCGGCCCGAAGTTCAGCGCGAACCGGGCGAACGCGGGGGCCAGCGCCGACAGCAGGAGGAGGGAGGCGATCGCGGCGACGAACGACCCGATGGCCGCGATCGACAGGGCGGCGCCCGCCCGGCCGCGCCGCGCCATCTGGTAGCCGTCGAACGTGGTCGCGACGCTGGACGCCTCGCCCGGCGTCGAGATCAGCACCGATGTGATCGTGCCGCCGTACTGCGAGCCGTAGTAGATCCCGGCGAGCATGATCAGCGCGGTCACCGGTTCGAACCCCAGCGTCAGCGGGAGCAGCACCGCGACGCCGGTGCTGGAGCCCAGGCCCGGGAGCAGCCCGATCACCGTTCCGGCCAGGACGCCGACGAAGCACCACAGCAGGTTCTCCGGGCTGAGGGCCGTCCCCAGGCCCATCATGAGGTTGTCGATCACGACGATCCCCCGATCCCCGGCGTCAGGGTCCAGCCCGGCAGCGGGACGCCGAGCAGGACGCCGAAGACGATGTGCAGGGCGGCGACCGCGGCCGCCGCGATGGCCAGGGAGGTGTACCAGGGGCGCTTCTCCACCAGGGTGGACACGGCGGTGATGTAGGCACCGAACGCGAGCAGCAGCCCGATGTGGGGGAGCGCCGCGACCATCGCCAGGGTCAGCGCGAACACGATGCGCAGGTTGCGCACCCGCTCCGCCCGGCTGCGCCCGCGGGCGTCGGTGCCGGGGCCGGAGTCGGCATCGGCGGCCGGCCCGCGCCCGGCCAGCGTCCGGCGAAGCGCCGCGACGAAGAGGGATCCGCAGGTCAGTAGCAGGATCAGGCCGACGGCCAGGGGCAGCATGCCGGCGCCGACCCGGCCCTCATCGATCCAGATGCCATAGGCGAACGCGGCGACGGCCACCGCGCCGCCGAGGCCCGTCAGCACGCCGAACGCGACCACCTGGCCGTGGCGCTCCGATGTCCACGGGCCACTGCCGGGGGAGAGGCGGGGAAAGGTCCTCACGGGTTCATCACCTCTTCCAGGCTCGCGCGGTTGTCGTCGAGGTAGGCGCGGAACTCCGCGCCGTAGAGGGGGCCGGGCTGGAGCAGGTTGGCCGCGATGTAGTCGTCGTAGGCGTCGCCGGCGACGAACTCCCGGCCGGCGTCCTCCCAGTGCGCGGCGGCCTCCTCGGTGATCCCGCCCGGGGCGATCACCCCGCGGAACTGCCCGTAGGACACATCGATCCCCTCCTCCTTCGCGGTGGGGATCTGGGACAGGGCGTCGTAGTCGTAGCGTTCGTCGGCCGCGACGCAGAGGGCGCGCAGGTCTCCCGACTCCAGCTGCCCCAGGACCTCGCTCGGGTTGAGCGACGCGATGTCGATGCGCCCGGCGATGAGCGAGGCCATGACCTCGCCGCCGGATTCGAAGGGGACGCGGTCGAATTCCGCTCCGGTGTCCTGTTCGACCATCGCGAAGACCGCGTTGTCGAGGCTGGCCGCCCCCGACACCCCGGCGACGACCCGCTGCTCCTTCGCGGCCTCGACGGCGTCGGCGCAGCCGTCGAAGGGCGAATCCGGCGCCACGACGAGGAGGGTGAAGTCCTCGCCGATGCTCATGATCGGCGTGAAGTCGGTGTAGTGGTACTCGGTATCGGCGGTCATCGGCAGCGAGAGCAGCGCCGTCTCGGTCGCCAGCAGGTAGTTCGGGTCGCCCTGTTTGGACAGCAGGTAGGTGTAGCCGATCGCGCCGGCCCCGCCGTCGCGGTTCTCCACGGTGATGGTCGCGCCCGTGGCGGCTTCGAGGCCGGCGGCGATCGTGCGCCCGGCGATGTCGCTGCCGCCGCCGGCGCCGAAGGGGACGACCATGGTGACGTCGCCGGTGAGCTCGCTCGTACCGGCCTCATCGGAGCCGGCCGCGCCGGAACAGGCGCCGGTGCCGGCGGTGAGCAGCAGGGCCGCGGCGGCCGCGGCGGTGCGTCGGGCGCGCATCATCGGACCCTTGGGCGGGCGGGCGCCGTCACCGGAGCGCATCGCTCTTGGCGCCGAGCCGGGCGCCGAATTTGCCGAGGTCGACGATGAAGCGCTCGTGGCTGCCCGTGGCGATCTCGTCGACGCCGTCGTGGGCGCTGATCTCGAAGACCACGCGCCGGCGGTCGACCTCGGTGACGGTCGCGGTGACCGCGACGCTCTGGCCGCGCAGCGTGGGTGCGGTGTGCGCGATGTCGACGCGGCTGCCGACGCTGCTCTGGTGCTCGCCGATGTGGCCGGCGAGCGCTTCGATCGCCGTCTCCTCAAGGAACAGCACCAGATTGGGCGTCGAGAAGATGTCGTGCTCTCCGCGCCGGGTGCAGTGCCGCTCCTCGACGACGCGGTGCGCGGTCCGGGTGGTGCCGGCGGTGACCGAGTGGGACATGGGGGCTCCTGTCGTGGTGGGTGGGTGCGGCGGGGTGGGGCGGGATGGGGCCCGCACGGGCCGCGGGCCCGTGCGCGGCGGGGCGGTGCGAGGGATGGGGCCGGCGGGACGGCCGGAGCGACGGTCAGGATCCGGGAGACGGTGGGGCCGGGTCGCTCACGGCGGGGGCGGCGCCCACGATCCCGCGCCCGGTCAGGTCGGCGATCTCGGCGAGGGTGAAGCCCGCCTCCTCCAGCAGGCTCCCGGTGTCGGATCCCAGCCGCGGCCCGGCCGGGCCGCGGCGCACGGGGGTGGCCGACAACCGCATGGGCGATCCGATCTGGCGCACCCGGCCGGCCCCGGGGTGCTCGGCGTCCCAGAAGAAGCCGCGCTGTGCCAGGTGGGCGTCGTCGTAGGTCTGGTCGGTCCGGTTGATCGGCGCGCACGGCACCCCGGCCGCGTCCAGGGCGGCGATGAGGTCGTCGGTCGTGCGGCGCAGGGTGACCGATTCGATGGCGGGGATCAGTTCGTGGCGCAGGCCGTGGCGGTCGTGGGCGTCGGCATAGCGGGGGTCGGCGAGCAGCTCCGGGAGGTCCAGTGCCCTGCACAGGCCCTGCCACGTCTTCGGGCTCACGGCGCCGGCGGTGATCCAGCCGTCGGACGTGCGCAGGGCCTGGTAGGGGGCGGTGCTCTGGTGCGCGGAGCCGTTGGGGCGGCCGACGGCGCCGGTCGCCCAGTACTTGGACGCCTCCCAGATGGTGAAGGAGACCCCGGACTCGAAGAGGGAGACGTCGACGTGCTGTCCGCGCCCCGTGGTGCGCCGCGCCTCCAGCGCGGCGAGGACCCCCATGGCGACGTAGAGGCCGCAGGTCAGGTCGCACATCGGTACGCCGATCTTGACGGGGTCGCCGTCGGGCATGCCGGTGATGCTCATCAGCCCGGAGCGGGCCTGCGCCATGATGTCGAGGCCGGGCAGGTCGGCGAGCGGGCCGTCTTCGCCCCACCCGGACGCCGACGCGTAGATCAGCGCGGGGTGGCTCTCGGAGAGGTCGCCGTAGCCGAGGCCGAGGCGGTCCATGGCGCCCGGGCGCAGGTTCTGCACCAGGACGTCGGCATCGTCGAGCAGTCTGCGGAGGACCGCGGCGCCCTCCGGCGCCTTGAGGTCGATCGCGACGGAGCGCTTGTTGCGGTTCAGCCGCATGAACGGGGAGCTGTACCCGTCGATGAAGGGCCCGATGTCGCGCACGGCGTCGCCGCCGTCCGGGTTCTCGATCTTCACGACGTCGGCGCCGAGGTCGGCGAGCTGCATGGTCGCGAAGGGGGCGGCCATGTAGGCGCCGACCTCCACGACCTTGACGCCGCTCAGGGGCGGCCGCGCCGTCTCATGCGTATCAGGGTCGGGCTGCGGGGGCATGGCGGTCCTCTCCACGCGGGTGAGTGTCCCCGGACACCGTGAGTGGTGACCGGGGCCACATTTCATCGGGTGGACTATTGTCTACAACAGTCAATAGACAAAAGGCAAGGTCTGCGCCACACTGCCGTGTGAGCCGGTTCACCGGTGCCGGCTCGGGCGAACGGGACAGGGAGAGGCATGACGACCGTCGAGTCGACGACGCCCCGCAAGGGCGCACCGCAGATCGAGCGACCACCGAGCATGGTGCAGCTCGCCGCGCAGTCGCTGCGCCGGATGATCATCGGCGGCGACCTCCTCCCCGGCGACCGCGTCGTCGAGAACCAGCTCACCAAGGAGCTCGGCATCAGCCGGCCGCCGCTCCGGGAGGCCCTGCGGGTCCTGGAACGCGAAGGGCTCATCAGGCAGGTCTCCCACAAGGGGGCCATCGTCACGCCGCTGACCCTGCACGACGTCTACGAGATCGTCACCCTGCGCCGCGTTCTGGAGCGCATGGCGATCGACCTCGCGCTCCCGGTCACCGACGGCGCCCGGCTGGCGCGCTGCCGGTCGGCGCTGGGCGCGATGGAGCTGGCCGCGGCCGACGACGACCCGGCCGCGCTGTCGGAGGCGGCGTTCGGCTTCCACCTCTCGGTGATCGGCCTGTCCGGGCACGACCGCCTGGAGGACACCTACCGCTCGCTCTACCTCCAGATGCTGCTGTGCATGGTGCTCAACCGCCGGGCCCGCGCACAGAGGGCCGAGACCCCCGCCCAGGACGTGCAGCGGCACCGCCGGCTGCTGGAGCTGATCGAGGCGGGGGACCCGGCACCCGTCCTGGCCGAGCTCGAACACCACGGCGACCGCACGTTCATCGCCGACATCGCCGACACCCTGGACGACGGCAGCCCACAGGCACGGGCCTGGCTCGACAGGCTGCGAGCGGAGGCATCGCACGAGCCGCGGGAGCCGGCGGAGCCGGAGGCGCGGGGATGAGCGGCATGGCGAGCCTGCACGCCGCCGTCGGCTGGCGTGGCGCGACCCGGACCGACGCCGTCGAACGGCGGCACCTGCACGCCTACCAGGACGCGATCGGAGCGTCCCGGTCCGACGAGGCACCGCTCACCTTCGTCGCGTGCTTCCTCAGCGAACCCCCCGACTGCCCGGCCGCCTTGACCTACGGGACCGGCTGGCTGAACGGGGAGGACACGTTCGACGGCCACGGCCCGGTGCGGATCGGCACGGTCCTGCACTCGGCGCCGGTGCTCACCGAGGTCACCGAGAAGCACGGCCGGTCCGGCGCCTTCGCCCTGCTCACCTTCGTCACCGACTTCCGCGACGACAGCGGCGCCCTCCTCGTCCGCCACACGGGCGTCCGCCTGCGCCGCTGAGGCTCAGCCGTCCGAGCCGCCGGGGCCGCGCCCCCGCGGCCCGCACCACCCCCGTACCGTCCCCACTCCGCAAGGAGGACGCGTTGAACGAGGCCACCAGCGACAACGAGGCCACCAGCGATTCGCAGGCCGCCGGCGGCAAGGAGGCCGCCGGCCGCACCGCCACGGCGCGATCGGCGGAGGCCGGGTTCGAACCGCCGCCACTGCGCCTGACGCCGACCCTGCGCGACATCGTCCGCTACGCGGGGGCCGCCGGCGACTTCTACGAGATGCACTACGACCTGGACTTCGCCCGCCGCCTCGGGCACCCGGAGCTCTCCCTCCACGGCCTGTACAAGGCGGCGCTGCTCGGCCGCCTCGTGAGCGAATGGGCCGGTGACGCCGGCCGCCTCACCTCCCTCAGCGTGCGCTACCGGGGGATGGACGTCCGCGACCGCGAACTGACCTGCGCCGCCCGCGTCGAATCGGCCGACGGCGGCCGCGTGGAACTCACCATCCGCACCGAGAACGCCGAGGGCGAGGCCACGACGGTCGGAACCGCTGTGGTCACCCTCGACCCCCCGGCCGGAGCCTGACCGGCCGCCGCACGGCAGAGGCCCGCCCAGCGGGGCCGGCGGATCCCGCGCGCCCCCACCACCCCTCCGGACAAGGACGGACCCCACCATGGAGCACACGGCACTGCTGGCACTGGCCGACCGGTTCGGCCACCCCGTTCTCGATGGAACGCTGCCCGCGTCGGCGGCGACGTTCTCCGACGGCGCCCGCTTCCGGATCGAGATCCCCAGCTGCGAGGGGCCCGACGTCTTCGCCGCGGTCCTGGACGAGGCTGAGACGCGCGGCGTGCGGATCGACCGCGTCTCGCAGGGCAGCGGCGTCATGATGCTGACCGACGCCGAGATCCGCCGGATGGCGGCCATGGGCGCCGGCGCCGGGGTCGAGGTCAACCTCTTCATCGGCCCGCGCGGCGCCTGGGATATCGGCGGGCAGGCGAAGGCCACCTCCGCCGCGGGCGGCGCCGCCCGCGGCAACGCGACCCTCGCCGCGTGTGTGAACGAGGCGCTGCGCGCGGTGGACCTGGGGATCCGCAGCCTGCTCGTCGGGGACGTGGGCGTGCTGGAGGTCCTGGGCCGGATGAAGGAGGACGGCGTCCTGCCCGCCGAGCTCGCGCTCAAGACGTCGGTGCTGATGCCGCTGGCCAACGCCCCGACGGGCGCTGTCTACGAGCGGTTGGGCGCGACCAGCCTCAACGTCTCCACCGACCTGCCGGTCCGCGACATCGCCGAGATCCGCGCCGCGACGGCGGCCGCCGTGGACGTCTACGTGGAGGTGCCCGACGACCAGGGCGGTGCGGTCCGGTTCTACGACGTCGCCGAGCTGATCCGGACGGCGGCCCCGGTCTACGTGAAGCTGGGTGTGCGCAACGCCCCCAACATCTACCCGAGCGGCCGCCACATCGCCGGCCTCGCCGCCGACCTCGGCCGCGAGCGCGTCCGCCGCGCCGAACTGGCCCTCACCCTGCTGGCCGACCTCGCCCCCGGCCTCGCCGCGCGCCCTGATGCGGATTCGCGCCCCTCCGACCTGCGCGTCCCCGTGGTCTGAGGGCCACGCGGGAACCCGGATCGCCGCGACCCCCGCAGACCCGGCCGCGGTCGGGCCCGGCAGTTGGGCCGACGGGTCGGCGAACGGCCAGGGGCGACTTCCGGCCGGTCGGTCGGCGAGCGACGGGGAGTCACCACGGGCCCCCGGACGCGTCCATGATCTTCCGGGGCTGTTCACCGGACCCGGCCGACGCCGTTCGATCCCGGTTCGACCTGCACAGGGAGCCTTGCGTGTCGTCCGTGAAAAAGAAGATTGGAGCGTCCGTGGGTACCGTGCCCCTCGGCCAGAGCGCTGCTGTAGGCGCGCTGGCACTCACCGTTCTAGCCCCGGCCGGTCCCGCGATGGCGGCGCCCGCAGGGCAGCCGTTCGACCGGATCCACCAGAACCTGCTCGACCATTCCGAGGACGCGCCGCTGATGATCGCGGCGCACCGCGGGCAGTGGCGGGAGCATCCGGAGAACTCGATCGCGGCCATCGACGAGGCGATCCGCGACGGCTCGGAGATCGTCGAGATCGACGTCCGCGAGACCGCCGACGGCCACCCGGTGCTCATGCACGACGAGACCGTGGACCGCACCACCAATGGGACCGGCGAGGTCTCCGATCTGACGCTGGCGCAGATCAAGGAACTCCGGCTCAAGGAGCACCTGGGCGGTGCGCAGGCCGAGCTCACCGACCACACCGTGCCGACCCTTGAGGAGGCGATGCTCGAGGTCCGGGGGCGCGCA
The DNA here is from genome assembly GCF_042653925.1 of Nocardiopsis mangrovi. Classification (NCBI taxonomy): domain Bacteria; kingdom Bacillati; phylum Actinomycetota; class Actinomycetes; order Streptosporangiales; family Nocardiopsidaceae; genus Nocardiopsis; species Nocardiopsis mangrovi. The sequence continues at coordinate 97,332 of NZ_JBHSFQ010000001.1, read as the reverse complement.
CTGGTCAACCTGGACAAGGGGTGGGCCGCCCGCGACGGCGCCTACCGGGTGCTGGAGGAGACCGACACCGTCGACCACGCCCTGTTCAAGGGCAGTCCGACCGTGTCGGAAGCGGCCGAGTTCATGGCCCGGGACCCCGAGATCCAGTACATGCACATCATCAACGACGGCAACGCCGACGTGGTCGGGACCTTCCCCGACCGCCGGCCCGTGGCCTACGAGGTGGTGTTCGACGAGCTCACCGACCCGCAGGTCCAGCCCGCCGTGCTCGACGAGATCCAGCAGGACAGCCGGGTGTGGATCAACACGATGTGGAACGGGCTGGCGGCGACCTACACCGACGAGGCGTCGCGCCGCGACCCGGCGCTGGGGTGGGAGACGGTCGTCGACGAATACGACGCCACCATGATCCAGACCGACTCCGTCGAGGCGCTGGACTACTGGCGCAACGGCGGGGACATGCGGTTCTGGGAGTCCCAGCGCGGCAACCGGACCGTGCGGGTCCAGGCCGAGGACTACGCGCCGGGCGGCGAGGGCGTCGGTTACCACGACCTCGACCCCGACACCTGCGGCCTCAAGCCGGAGGGCGACGTCGACGTCTGCGACATCGAGGGCGCGGTCGCCGTCGGCTCCGTCCAGGCGGGGGAATGGATCAGGTACACCATCGACATCAAGCGCCCCGGCCGCTATGAGGTCTCCGCCCGCCTGGCCTCCGACAGCGGGTCCCCGGGCCGCGTCACCGTGGACTGGGACGATGAGGACTCGACGACCTTCGACGTCATGAACACGACGAACGACGAGCGTGCCTTCATGACACAGCCGGTGGAGACGCGACGCTTCGACGCCGGCACCCACGAGTTCGTCGTGAACATCGACGACGCGGACGGATTCAACCTGGACTACCTCCAGTTCGACCGCACGTAGGCGAGCCGGAGGCCAACAGTGCAGTGGGCCGGCGGGCCGGCGGGTCGGCAGGCCGGCGGGCCTCGGGGCATCGGGCACTGACGCCCGGGGCCCGCCGACCTCGAAGTCGGCGTCGAAAGCGCCGCCCTCCGTCGGACGTGGTCGCTGTAGGGTCTCCCGAATACGCGGAGGGGACTCCGCTTCATGCGCAGGGGGACCCGGCACTGAGGAGGTCGTGCGTGGGCGGTGAGCGGCTCGAAGCCGAGTGGGTACGGGCCTGGTGCACGAGGGCGGGCGCGGACCTGGCGGAGTCGATGCGCTCGTTCCAGGCGCGGCACGGGTTCCCGCCCGGCAGGAACGTGATCGCATGCGCGACGGAGGAGAGCCACCGGGACACGGACGCGCTGGTGGAGCTGACGCCGATACCGTCGGACCTGACCACGCTGTACTGGGTGGTCGCCGAGATCTCGCTGCCCGACGTGGACGCCGGATACTTCGTCCACCCGCCCTCGATGGTCGCGGGGCATTTCCGCGAGTACGGCCCGATCCGTATCGACGGGGAGGAACCGGCTCTGGTGTTCGCCAGCGACGGCGGCGGGCACCTGTTCGCACTGGCAGGCTCCAGACGCGTGTGGCGGTCCGCCACCCCATCCCACTCCGCCCGCTTCGACCTCGCCGCGCCCGGCCTCGACGAGTTCCTCGACACCTTGGCCCATCGGATCGCCGACCGACCCTGACCGGCTGACGCCCGAGGACGGACTCCGCGCCGTCAAACCTCCGCGTCCCAGCGGTCTGATCCATGTCTGACGGCCAGCACGCTCAAGGAGCAGGCCAGGTGCCCGGCATCCGCCGGGCACCTGGCCGGAGCATCAGGACGACCACGAGGTCAGAGGTCCTGTTCGATGCGCTCGAAGATGCCGGAGTCGGTCTTCCGCTGCCACTCGGGAAGCTGCTCCCAGTCGGCTACATAGGAGGGCTTGGGGTCGGCGAAATGCTTGAAGATCTGGCCGGTCCAGCACAGGGCGACGAACCGCCCCTTCTGCTCGGCGGTGAGCCGCGCGGCGGCACCGTTCGTGACGGTGATGAAGGCGGAGACCTGGTCATATACAGCGGTCGCCGCCTCGCGCTCCCAATCGGGGGTGTCCTCCCACGGGGTGATGTATCCCGGTTTGGGCTCCCCGGGATAGTACGCGTTCACGCCGTCGATCCACGCCTGCCGGAACACCCGGCCTCGTTCATCCTGCACAGGTCTCCTTCGTCATCCGTTGATGGAGGGGCTGTTGAAGAGCGCCGTGATGTCGGCGTCGATACGCCGGACCTGAGAGTGCGCCAGTAGGGGCTCCAGGTGTGGCTGAAGGCCATGCAGCTTGCGACCGATCACGCGAGAACCGGTCCGGCGAGCGGCGGCCAGAGCCGTATCGACATAGGTGACCACCTGATCCGGGTCTCGACGTCGGACGCCGAGCATGGCCAAATCGGTGAGCACACTCGCCTTCCGGCGGATGGTGAGGGACCCGGATAAGGCGTCCGTGAGTACGGATTCGGCTAAGTCGTCGCGACCGAGCGCGGTATAGCAGGTCCCGCGCTCCTCGGCCAAGCGCGAGCCGTCGAAGCGTAACCATCCGCCGTTGTGCACGGAACCCTTGAGTCCTTGGACATGTGCAGCGGCGTCGAGAGCGCGCTGGCAAGCGCTGAGGTCACCGAGACCGGCGAAGTTCTCGGCCTGAACGGCGGCGACCCAGTGCCGCGTGGACGACGAACCGTCTCCGCGGCGGGCTACGGCGGCTGCCAGCTCCAGCATGGGGGAGGCTTGGGTGAATCGGCGTTCGTAGACGGAGATGAAGGCGTGCCGGGTCAATGCGCACGCCCACAGATCGAACGCTCCGGCTTCCTTACCGGCTGTTGCGGCAAGGGTGTAGCAGTGGGCGGCGCTCGTGTACCGGTCCCCGTCGAAGAAGAGTTCCCCGGCCAGTTGAAACAGGTCGGCGGCCAAGCCGCACAGGCTCCGGTGATCGGCCTGCGATCGAACTCGGCTCAGTTGATCGGAGAGAACACCCAGCTGATCGAGGACGAGTGGGAGTATCTGGCCTTTGACGTCGGTCAACGCGAAAACTCGCCACAAGTGGGTATTGAGCTGAGCGTACTCGCCAAGGAGCGCGGCATCAGGTCGGCTACGAGGGTCGGCGGCCGAAGAGACACGTTCCACGTCGATGATCTGGGCAGAGGGTAGTGCCATCACCGTGCCGGCCATGCTGAACAGGCGTAGCAGTTCGCGACGCTTCATGTCGTCGATCTCCGTGGGATCCGGATGGGTACGGAGTGCGATCCCAGAATCGCGATCATCGATGTACCCCATCCGATGGGAGCTCTCGTCGGCTCCGGCCAGCAGTCGATCGAGGTGTTCCAGCGAGATCTGTAATCCGCGTGCGAGCTTGGGACGAATCCATGGCTGGGGCTCCCGTTCTCCGCGTTCCCATCGCACCACGGTAGATCGTTCGACCCCTAAGAGACCCGCCAGCCCCTCCTGAGTGAGGCCGAGGCACTTCCGGCGCTGGGCCAGTTCGCGTCGTCTGGGCTCCATCGCTCAGCCTCCGTCCGAGTCGATCAGCAACGTTGTCGTAGGTCAGCGCTGTCGTTGCCGCATCAGTGCCTCGTATCTGCCCCATCCTGGCTGTGGTCGTGTGCCGCGACTGACGGTTGGCTCGAGGTAACGGCGCGACACCGCGCCCAAGGTATCGGAGAGCCCCGTGCAAAGAGGTTCGAATACGGTCGCAGGACGAGGAGGGCACCCCCGGTGACCCCCCTCATCGCCCGCACGACCGTGGAACTACCCGTCGAGTTCGATACCCGGTGGAGCCGCATCCCAGGCGTCACCGTGGAAGGCCGCACGATAGGCATCGAGTCCAATGAGTACTTCTTCCGTCTGGAGTCTCGGACCTGGACGGTCATCAGCTGGGAGAAGGTCTCTGACGAACTACTCCCGGTCGACGAGACTCCGGGGTCCGCCATCGAGCAGACCACTCTGGAATACATCGCAAAGAACGGCCGAACCACGGACGATCCAGCCGAAGTCATGCGTATCGCCTGGGACGTCTACAGCTTCCTGTTTCGTGCGGAGCACCTGCCTGCGCTGGGTCTGGAGGGAATCACCGAAACGCACCTGCGGATGTTGGCCGAGGTCTCGGTCTTCACCGCGCTCAACAAGGTCGAGCAGGACGGCAGGATCACCAACGTCGGCCCCTGCTGGTTCTTCGCCGACGCCGCCCAAGTGGTCTTCGATCTCGACGAGAAGACCGTCGGGCTGCTCGACGAGGTGTACCACGGCGGGTGGTTCAACGAGAACCGACGAATCGAGAGTGTGAAGGCCCATGCGGCTCTCGGGGGACGACTGGTGCACGGCTGCCAGTCCGTTCCCGACCGGAGGGGTGGAGCCGTGGCGCCCTACGGGACCCCCATGGATCGCTTCCGCGACGAACTCGCCGAATTCCGCGACGAGTGGATGACGAAGGTTCGGTCCTACCGCGCCGTCTGATTGCGGGCCAGGAGAACCTGGCTCCCCGCCGAGTGGCGGGGAGCCAGGCCATGACAAGGAGCAATGAATGCACCAGTGTGAGATCGATCAGCTGCGGCGGGACGTACTCGGTCGGGTCGGCGTCGGTCCGCTGCTCGACAACGTCGACGTCCTGCACAGCTGGGAGCTATCGCACGTGGAGCGGCTGCGGCTGGCCGATGGCGGATCGCTGGTGTTCAAGTGTGCGACCGAGCCGTTCACCCATGAACACACCGCCCTGCTCAGTGCGTTGCAGGCAGGGGTCGACGTCCCCAGGGTCGAGGCGTCGATCAGGACGGGAACTCTGCTCGGCATGCTCATGGAGGACATGGGGGCACCGGATTGCGATCCCACCGACGCCCACGGCATTGCCGCGGCCGTCCGCCTTCACGCGGCGGCGGTACCACCGCATCTTCCGCCCGCGGATGCAGGCTTTCTGGCCTCGCTCCCTGAGCGCGCGCTGCGCAACCTTCGGCTTCTCTATGAAGAGGACCGCTGGGAAGGCACCGACGACATCGGCGAGACCCTGTCGGAACTCGCACGGGCGGGCCGGAGCCGCGCCGAGGGCGCGCTCACGCCGCCCTACGGGTGGGTGCATGGGGAATTCCATCCCGAAAGCGTGCTCGTACGCGGCGACCGTGTCCGGCTGTACGACTTCGCCCGAGCCTTCCGCGGTCCGGGGCTGATCGACCTGGCCTCTTGGCACGGAACCGTGGACACCCCGGACCCGGACGCCACGCGGGTGTTCATCGAAGGCTATGTGGAGGCCGGCGGCGAGTCCGGGGCACTCGCTCCTAGAGGCGGACTGGACGCAGAGCGCTGGGCATTGGGGTGGCACCGGGTGTGGGCCCTGGAATGGTTTCTCGCCCAGGCGGTCACATGGATCGCCGATCCTGCCGCGGATTCGGCGTACATCACCGCAGTCCGCCGTCATGTCGGCGACGGCGCTGAACTTCTCAAGATCTAGCGTTCGCCAGGAGGTCCAGCCCGTGGTCGCCCCTGCCTACCTGTTGATCGATATTGATGGGGTCCTCAACCCGTTTCCTGGTCCGGGGGGCTCCATCCCTCCGGGCCACCGTCCGCATCTCGTCTCGCCCCAAGGTCACCGCGACGTTCCCGTCTGGCTCGATCCCTACCACGGGCGGTGGGTGAAGGCCGTCCGATCCACGCGCTTGTTCCACCCAGTGTGGGCGAGCAGTTGGATGGAGGATGCGGGGCGTCTCATCGGGCCCCCTCTGGGGCTGGGGGCTCTGCCGTACATCGATCTGGGAACACCCGACATATCCACTCCCCACCCGCACGGATATCTCTGGAAGCGGGATCCCGTCTCCGCATGGGTGGGAGACGCCCCGGTGGCGTGGATCGACGACGATTTTGCTCCGCTCGACTACGAGTGGGCAGCTCAGCGTTCTCTGCGTGGATCTCCGACGTTGCTCGTCCAGCCGGATCCCTACCAGGGGCTCGATCTCCGCCACATCAGGGCCGTACTGATGTGGGCGGAAAGCACGCTTCAGAGCCCGCGAGTAGGACATCGGGAAGGGGACGTACGTGTCAGGCGATCGGTCGTCGATCCATCCGTTCCGAGTGCTTGAAACCCCGGATGGGGGTACAGCCCGGATCGACCGGGACATCGTCCCTCTGGTCCGCAGATTGTGGGGTATCGGCATCCGTCTCAGGGCGAGTTGCCAGAACTTCGGTGAGTCCCTACACGAAGTACCGTCCCTCGCCGTCCCGCCCGGAGACCACCGCTGGTCGGGCTTCTACCAGGACCGGGTATGGCTGAAGCTCTCCAGTGAGCACGCCTGCCGATTGGTCGCCCTTCTCGCAAGCAACGACGAACTCCGCTCCTACATGCGCGAATGGGGCGGCGCCGATTCGTGGATCTGCTCCCGGTTCATCGTGCCCAACGCTTTCGGCGGCGACGCCGTCACCTCTGACGACGCCCACATCTTCTTTCCCAGCACCCACCTACCCGTCGTCATCTGCACTTTGGATGAGGTGGGGTGAAAGGCTGTGGCCGGATGCACCGGGTCGGGATACGATCTCGGGCGGAACGAGTACACGACTGCCCCCAGCCGCCCGGCGGCTGGGGGCAGTCGTCTTCAGGTCAGATCGCGTCGTTCTTGACCGCGCGGAGGAAGGACCGCCACTCCACCCCGGGGAAGACGAGTTTCCCCGCATCGCGGTTCTTCGTGTCGCGGAGCGCCGATGAGTTCGGGCCGTCGGCGACCTCGACGCAGTTCTGTTGCTGGGTGTAGGTGGACGTGCGCCATCTGGCGGCGTGGGGGAACGGCTGCATGTCGATCTCTCTATCGGCTCAGCATCTGCTTCAGATACGGGATCGTCCGCTCCTCATCGAGTGCGGAGCTACGCACGTGATCCCACAGCTTGCGGTACACGCTGATCTCGTCGGGCCGCTCAAGGTAGAGGCCGTCGGTGAACGTCTCCAGGTAGACCACCGGGGACGCGGGATCAGGGAAATCAATGATGACGAATGGGCCCGTGGCACCGGCATGGACCCCCGCGCTCGTCGGAAGGACCTGGATCGTGATGCGGCTGGAGGAGTCCGCCAGCTTCACCAGGTGATCGATCTGTTCGCGCATGACCTCAGGTGCGCCCGCCAAGCGCTGCAAGGCATGTTCCTCGATGACCGCCCACACGTCCGGCGCGTCTTCCGCGGTCAGGATCTGCTGGCGGCGCATCCGCGCGTCGACCGCTCGCTGGATGTCATCGGGATCGCGCCAGAGCCGGGCCCGCTGCACGATCCGTGCATAGCCCGGGGTCTGCAAGAGGCCGGGGACACCGAACGCCTCGTAGTTCGCGATGCTGGTGGCCTCGGCCTCAAGCTCGACGTATGAGCCCGTGAGGATGTCGTCATAGCGCGTCCACCAGCCACGCTGCTGCGCTTGGCGGACGAGGGCGAGGACCGCGTCGTAGTGCTCGTGACCCTCCTCAACCGAGTACTCGCGCAGAAGCGCCTTGACTTCGACGACCGAGGGCTTCTTGCGCTCGCCCGTCTCGATATGGCCGAGCTTCGCCCGCGACCACTCCAGGCGCTTGGCGGTCTCATCGAGGCTCAACCCGGCGTCCTTGCGCATGCGCCGGAGGATGGCCGAAAGCTGGCGCCGTCTGATGGTCGGACTCGCGGCCACTCGCTTCCCCTTCGTGCGCAGATGCTTGTCGTTGCTGATCGTAGCCCTCCAAGGCGAGAAAACAGACATATAGCAATCTAAGGAATAGCGCTTGAATCTTAGATTTCTAGGATTCATTATGGAGCTGTACTCGTTCCCAGTCGCTCTGTTCCAAGCGACTCGACCCCTCGGGGGTTCTTCATGCGTGACTTCAAGCGTTACGACGGCATCCGGGCCAAGCGGTGGCGTGCATCCCTGGTCAGGCGCTATGCGATGACGACTCCTCGCGCCTTGGCCGCTGCGAATCGGACGCGGCGGATCGTGGCGGCGGTGGGGGTGGCGTGGTGATGCTGCGGGCGCGGAGGGATTTGGCTCCGTTGAAGGGGAGCGATCACCACGGGCGGTTGCACGTGCTTCCCGGGCGGGCGGAGAGTGCTGCTGAAGCGCGGCGGCTGCTCGTGTCCGGGCTGGGGGCGCGGCATCCCTATCTGTACAACGCGCAGCTCGTGGTGACGGAGCTTGTGGCCAACGCCGTGCGGCACTCGCGTAGTGGGCTTTGGGGCGGGGAGGTCGGGCTCTACATCGAGGCGTCGCGGGGTGGTGCTGCTCGCATTGAGGTGATCGACAACGGGCCGCTGCTGCACCGGCCGAGCCGTCCCGTCGTCAAGCGTCCCCGGGACGGCGGTGAAGGCGGCCGTGGCCTCGCGCTCGTTGGCGCGTTCGCCGACGTGTGGGGGACTCTTCGCAACCCCAACGGCTACACCACCGTTTGGGCTCGCTGGAATGCGGGTGGGCGAGCCGCCTGAGCACGCTCGACTCGTTCGAGGACTCCGTCGTTCGTCTGCCCCAGCTGATCGGGCTGAACGACGGCCACGGCCTCCCGGGCTTCGCCCGGGAGGCCGTTTCGTGCCGATCAGAGCCGTCGGCCCTCCCGGGTGGAGCCCGGGAGGGCCGACGGCTGCGTTCTTCCGTGTTCGGTCAGGTCACAGGGTCGATGTGGGGGAGGAGGCGGCTGGGGGTGCCGACGAATGAGACATAGAGGGTGTCGCGGGCTCGGGTGCAGGCGACGTAGAGGAGGTTGCGTTCCTGCTGGTAGACCTGCTCCAGGGCGACGGGGTCGCCCTCGCTGGAGTCGATCGCCGCCTTGGGCGGCAGCAGGGGCTCGCTCAGCCCCGCGACCGCCACGCAGCGGTACTCCTGGCCCTTGAGCCGGTGCATGGTCCCCAACCGCACCGCCCGGATGCCGTCGTCGGCGTCGAGCGGCGCCGTGGGAATGCCGCGCGCGGTCAGTTCCTTGGCCAGGCCGCGGACCACCCACTGGTTGCGGCCGGCCACGGCGATGGACGACGGTGCGACCCCGGCTTCGAGCCACGCGCGGACCTGGTCGCCGAGGGCACGGCGCTCTTCGTCGCGGCTCACGCATCCGCGCACCGCGGGCTCGGGACCGTTCAGGAGTGAGCCCCGGCCGTCGGGGGTTCCGACGCCCTCACCCGCGGGCCGGCCCAGGAGGGGGGCCGCCCAGTGCAGGATCTCCTGGCTCACGCGGTACACGGTGCGCAGCCGGTGGCTGCGCCCGCGCACGTTGATGCCCAGCGACGCCAGCGACACGCGGTGGTCGCCAACGCGCCGGTCCGGATCGCCCGCGATGAAGAGGTCGTCCGGCCCCTCGGCGACGATGGCGCGCAGCAGCCGCCACTGGGCAGGGTGCAGGTCGTGGGCCTCGTCCACCACGACGTGGCGGTAGCGCGGCCCGGTGCGCGCCAGGATCCGGGCCGATTCGGCCGCGATCTGCGGGTAGGACCACTCGCCGGAGACCCGCATGGCGGCGGTGTAGCGCTGGATGGTCTCCCACACCTGCGTGCGGTGCTCGGGGGCCAGGTGCAGCACCCGGCCGCTGCGCTCACATCGGATGTAGTCGGGGCAGGTGGCGATGGACTGCGCGAGGATCACCTGCTCCCATTCGTCGGCGAGGAAGCGCCCGGAGTAGGGGAGCCCCTCGGACCAGGCGGCCTCGCGCCACCGTTCGCCGAGGGCGTCGCCGCTGATCGCCTCGGGCACCGTGCCGGTGTGCTCGCAGACCACGCCCCTGGCCAGCGAGTCGACGGTGGCGACCTCGACCCGGGCGCGCACGTCGGCGTCCGGGAGCAGGCGGTCGAGCAGCCCGGACAGGGTCCGGGCCGACAGGCGGCCGCGGGTGGTGAGCAGGATCGCGCGCCGGTCGAGGTCGGGGAACGCGGCGGCGTCGCGCGCGGCGAGGTAGGCGGCCCGGTGGAGGGCGACCGCGGTCGTCCCGGTTCCGGGGCCGCCGGTGACCTGCGCGGAGCCGGTGAAATGGGCGTCGGTGAAGCGGCGCTGGTCGGGGTGGAGCGTGGTCCGCCAGTCGTCGAAGGACCCGGCGAGGGCGTCGGCGAGCGCGGCCGGGCCGGTCACCTTGGGCGCGCCGGCCGGGGGAGCGGGCGGGCGGCCTCCGCCGACGAGTTCGATCTCGGGGCCGCCCGCGGGCCGCAGGCCGCGCGCGTAGGCGATCGCCTCGTCGCGCGGGCGGACCGCCACCAGGCACCGAGTGTCGCCGGGGCCGGTGGCGGGCGCGACGACACCGGACCACTCCGGGCCGATGCGCAGGAGCCCGATGCCGGGGCCGGGGGTGTCGGCGACGGCCTCCAGCCGGTCGCGGTCGCCGGACATGTAGGCCTGCACCGCGGTCAGCGCCGCCGCCTGGATCGCGTTCTCGAGCCGGGAGAATTCGGAGAGGAAGGTCGGGGAGATGGCGAGCTTGGGCACGTCCTTTGTTCCTCCGGTCGCAGTCCTGACATGGGGAGTCGGGCGGGAAGATCGGCGTGCACGACCGCGCTTCCACATAAGGTCATGCTCGCTGCGCAATTCCGGCAAACGGCTCGTGGAGGGCGATCCACGGCACCCGGGAGGGGGAATTCGGGGACGGAGAAACGGCAGGTCAGAGCGGTCGTTTCGAGGGTGTTTTCGAGGCGCGGCCGGATTCGGGTGGGAAAAGCGTCAGCGGCGCCCGGATTCCCGGGTCGTCTGAAGTCCGTAACCCGTGATATCGATCGTCCGTAATCGGGGGTGATGGGGTTCACCGAGGGGGTGGTGCCACCGCCTCCGAGCGGTGGAGCAGACTGGGGGAGAGGGATTCGCGCCCTCCGCCACCACCCCCGCACGAACAGGAGCCCACGTGTCCAAGCCGGTACTGACCATATTCCGGGTGATCGCCACGGTCGAGGCCGTCACGTGGGCGGGGTTGCTGGTCGGGATGTTCTTCAAGTACGTGGTGGTTCGCAACGAGATCGGTGTGCAGATTTTCGGTCCTCTGCACGGGGCCGCGTTCATCCTCTACGTGATCATCGCCGTAATCGCCTGGTACCGGCTCGGCTGGAGCCTGTGGACCGGCGTGCTCGCGCTGGTGGCGAGCGTCCCGCCCTTGGGAACGGTCGTCTTCGAGCGGTGGGCGTCGGCGCGCGGCCGGATCGAGCCCGCGGCGGCCGTCGGCGACACGGCGGGAGAGCCCGCCGGGGTCTGACCGGGCGGCCGATCGGGCGGAAGGGCGGCTCAGGTCCCTGCCAGGGCCCGTCCTTCCCCGGCAGGGGCCTCAACCGCCGCGCCCGCGGCGCACAGGTCCACGGCATCGTGAATTCGGTGGGGTTGTATTCGCATTTCTTTGCGGGGTGTCACCGTCGCGGTCAACGGGCGAACAATCATTGCACGTATGGCCGAAAAGGGCGCGCGTTTTCCCGGTCCCGTGTCGCGCATTCCCTGGGGCATTCGCCGACCGTCGTGAAATGCCCGCCGTATTCCCGCCATTCGGTACGGCGTACCATGATCGCGGTGGTCGCGGGCCGGTGACCGGGGTCGGACCCGCTGGTGAACGGCGGGGGACCACCGATGGCGGACGGGGACGAGGAGGGCGGATGGACGCGCACGGGGCAGACGGCGGCCCGGACGGCGCGCACGGCCGGATGCGGGCCTCCGACCGCGACCGCGACCGCGTGGCGGAGATCCTGCGCGAGGCCGCCGCCGAGGGCCGCATCACGCTCGACGAACTCGATGAACGACTGGACCGCGCTTTCGCGGCCCGCACCTACGCCGAACTCGACCCGCTGACGGCAGACCTGCCGATCCCCGGGGTCCAGGCCCCCGCACCGGTCACCCCGGCGGCCTACCCGCCCGCGTCACCCGGGCCCCCGCTGGTGCTCAAGTCCTCCATCGCGGGCAGTATCGTGCGCCGCGGCGCCTGGGAAGTGCCCGCGCGGGTGCGGGTGGTCAACCCCTACGGGGTCGTACGCCTGGACTTTCGTGATGCCACCCTGCTCAGCGATGTGGTCGAGCTGGAGTTCGGCGAATCCTGGGGCGAGGCCAGGGTCGTGCTGCCCGACGGCGCGACCGCCGCGGTGGACGTCGACACCTCGTGGCTGGGCAGTGTCGACAGCAGGGTGCCGCCGGCGCCCGCTCCGCCTGCCCCGCACTTCGTGGTCAAGGGAAGTGTCAAGGGCGGGTCGCTCAAGATCCGCTACGGCCGCTCACCGGGCGGCTGGCTCAGCGGCGACATCTGGGACGACTGGCTCTGACCCGATCCCGGCCCCGGCCCCGATCCCGGCCCCGGCCCCGATCCCGGCCCCGGCCCCGATCCCGGCCCCGGCCTCGGTCCCGGTCATGCCGCGGTGACGCGGCCCGGGCGCAGCGGCCGTGACGTCCCCCTGCCTATGCCTTGCGCTGGACGGCCTGGGCCGTGGTGAGGAGTTCGGGTTCACCGAAGCGCCGGGGATCGAGCCACAGGGATACCGCCAGGCCGGGCTCTTCGAGCCAGAAGGCACGGCCGTCGCCGTGCCGGCCCGGGCTCGTGCCGTGGTCGAAGGGGTCGAGCTCCCACGTGCCCGGGTCGATCTCGTGGTACTCGGCGAGGAACGCGCGCAGCGCGGCGAGGTCGGTCAGGGCCGCTCCGCGCAGCACGTTGACCTTGAGGCCGACGCGGTAGCCGCCGCCGGGGGCGGCGCCCTCCCATACCCGGGACGTGAAGGCCACCCCGCCCCACTCGGTGGCGAAATCGGCGCGGTCGTCCCCGGCTCGCTCGGGCACGGACCCGACGACGAACCCGGAGAGCTCGCCGCCCCCATCTCCGCCCGCGCGCCCGGCGGAGGGGCCGGACGGGCCGGATGGAACGGGCAGATGGGCGGCGCCGACGAGCAGGACGGCGAGAAGCCCGGCGAGGATCCCCATGCGACACCTCCGGCGGTGGTGGACGGGACGCCCGTGCGGCCGTCCCTCGATCTCCATGCTGGAGGACGTACCGTCTCCACCGCCACACGGGTCCCGTGCCTGTGGACAGGGCCGGCGGACGACCGGCGGCGGTACCCAGGGCGGGCGCGCGGGCCGCACGGGGCACCGCGCGCCGCCTCCGGACTCAGCGGAACTCGTGGACCACCTGGATCCGGCCCACGATGTGGGCGTTGAACGCGTCGAGGTCCTCAGCCGGAACCCACAGTTCGAGGATGGTCCGCCCGCCCGCCTGCCGCACGGGGTAGCGGGACAGGAACGCGGAGTCGACCTCGAAGCGGGTGACGAAGCTGGCGCCGTCGCGCTCGACGTTCCAGTCCCTGGCGATCCTGATGGCATAGTCCTCGTTGAGGACCGGGTAGAAGATCGGCTGCTCGGGCAGCCGGGGCGGCCAGGCGCGCCATCGCAGTTCCCGCACCAGGCCGAGTTCCGCCGGGCCGGTCGGGCGCCACAGGGTCGTCGTCACGGGCCGGCCGGTCATGGGGATCGCCCTTTCGCTCGCGGGATCGCGGATGCCGCCGGTCAGCGGCGGAGAACGGGACGGGACGCTACCGCGGCGCCGTCCGTTCCGCCAGGCGTTTTCCCGCGTGCGCCGGCGCCGCCCTTCTCCCCCGGTCGCCGGCACCCACCCCGGCGGGGTCCGCGCCCCCGGAGCGGGTCCCGCCCGGTCCACCCCGAGGTCAGCGGGTCCGGTGGGCGTCGCGGTACCAGCCCTCCCGGGCGAGGAGCTCCTCATGGGTGCCGTGCTGGAGCACGCGGCCCTCCGCGACCACGTAGATGCGGTCGACACGGTCCAGCCCGGCGAGGTCGTGGGTGATGAGCAGCGTGGAATACCCCTCCGCCGCGTCCAGCAGATCGGCCACGACCTCGTCGCGCGTATCGGGGTCGAGGTGCGCCGTCGGCTCGTCGAGCACCATGACCCGCGGCGCCGCCAGCAGGGCGCGCGCGAGGGCGAGCCGCTGGCGCATGCCGCCGCTGAGCCGGGTGCCGTGCGATCCGACCTCGGTGTCGAGGCCGTCGGGCATCGCCTCGACCTCGTGGTCGAGGCGCGCGCGCCGCAGGGCCGACCACAGCTCCCCGTCGTCGGACCCGGGCCGTGCCAGCCGCAGGTTCTCGCGCAGGGTGCTGGCGAAGATGTGCGGGTCCTGCGGCACGCCGGTGACCACCGTGCGCACCTCGTCGGCCGGGAGCCCGGTGATGTCGGAGCCGCCCAGTTCGACGGTGCCGCCGTCGGGGTCGCGGAAGCGCAGCAGCACCGCCGCGAGCGTGCTCTTGCCCGCCCCGCTGGGGCCGAGCACCGCGATGGTGCGCCCGGCGGGGAGGTCGAGGTCGACCCCGTCGAGCGCCCACGGCTCGGCCGGGCCGTAGCGGACGCGCAGCCCCCTGACGCGCAGGGCCGTACCGCCGCCGGCCGCGTCCGCCCCGCGAGGGAGACCGCCGTCGGCCGGGTCCGCACCCCCGGGCGTGCCGCCGGGATTGGCCCCAGCGTCCTCCGGCGTTCCGCTCCCGGCGGGCTCGGCGATCGCGGGCGGGGTATCGAGCACGTCGAACAGCCGCTCCCCGCCGGCCCGGACGGCGCCCAGCCGCGCGGCCACGGCCGGCAGCGGCGCGACGACCTCGAAGGCCGCCAGGGCGGTCAGCACGATCACCGCCATGGGAATGGGGCCGAGGGTTCCGTCCCGCACAGCGGCGACCGCCAGCAGGAGGGTCCCCCATACGGTCAGACCGGTGATCAGAGCCGTCGCCCCCGCTCCGAGGCCGAGCAGGGCGGCGTCGCGGCGCGCGACGCGGGTCAGCTCGTCGTCGGCGGCCTCGACGCGCCGCACCGCCCGGTCCATGGCGCCGTAGGCGACGAGGTCGGGGGCCCCGTAGAGGGTGTCGACCAGCGCCGTCGACAGGTCGCCGCGGGCCGCGGCCTGGCGGCGGCCCGGCCCCCGGCCCAGGGCGGCCGCCGCCAACGGCACCGCGACCCCGGCCAGCAGCAGCCCCGCGGCCAGCAGCAGCCCGCCGGGCGCCAGCAGCGCCGTCGCGAAGGCGACGGCCGCCGCGCCCGTCACCACGGCGACCAGGGGCGGGGTGAGCCCGCGCACGAGCAGGTCCTGCGTCACGTCGGTGTCGCTGACCAGGCGCGACACCAGGTCGCCGGAGCGGAACCGGCGGATGGGCTCGGTCCGCGCCAGGCGCTCGTAGACGCGTACCCGCACATCGGCGAGCGTGCGGAACGCGGCGTCGTGAGTGACCAGCCGCTCCAGGTAGCGCGTCACGCCCCGCGAAACCCCGAGAGCGCGGGTGGCGACCACGGCGACGCTGATCGCGGTGATGGGCGGATGGGTGGCGGCGGTGGCGATCAGCCAGGCGGCGACGGCGAGCAGCGCCACGCCGGAGCCCGTGGCCAGGGCTCCCAGCAGCACTCCGAGGGCGAACCGCGAACCGCGCGGCCGGGCCAGCGCGACCATCCGCCACAGCGGATCCCGCCGGACGGTGGGCACGGTCGCGGCAGTGGAACGTGTCGGGGTCATCCCCGCCTCCTCGTCAGTGCGCCGCCGACACAACGGCGGGGGCGGTCGTGACCGCACTCTCCGCGCGCCTGCGCGGCTCGTCCCGTCGAGCCACGCGCGTCCCGCCCGTTCGCTTCCCGGGTCATGCGGCCGCCTCCGTCGCGACGCGGCCCGCGTCGATGCGGACGGTGCGGTCGGCCGCCGCGGTCCAGCCGGTGTCATGGGCGACGATGATCCCGGTCCGGCCGCGCAGCAGGCGGATGACCGCCTCCCGCACCGCGGCGGCGTTGTCGGGGTCGAGGTGGGCGGTGGGTTCGTCCAGCAGCACGATGGGGGCGTCGCGGAGGAACGCCCGTGCCAGGGCGATGCGCTGGCGCTGGCCGGCCGACAGCCGCGCGCCCCGTTCGCCCAGCCGGGTGTCGTAGCCGTCGGGCAGGTCCCCGATGAAGCCGCCGGCCTCCGCGAGAACGGCGGCGCGCCGGATGTCCTCGCGCGTCGCGTCGGGGGCCCCGAGCGCGATGTTGCCCGCGACCGTGTCGTCGAACAGGTAGGGGTGCTGCGGGACCCACGCGATGCGCGACCGCCAGTGCGCGGCCGGGATGCGGTCCAGCGGAGTCCCGCCCGCACCCGGCCCGGGCCCGTCGGCGGTGTCCCCGGCGGCCCGCGCCGCGTCTTCGGGGCCGTCCACCAGGATCCGGCCGGCGGTCGGCTCGGTGAACCGCAGCAGCAGCGACAGCAGGCTGCTCTTGCCCGACCCGCTGGGCCCGGCGAGCAGGAGCGTGTCGCCGGGGACGACGTCGAGGGAGACGTCGCGGAGCGCCGGGGCGTCGCGACCGGGGTAGGTCAGCCCCACACCCTCGAACCGGATCCGGACGGCTCCGTCCGGCGGCTCCGCCGACGGCGCGCCCGCATGGCCCCCGCTCCCGGACACCGCCCGTTCGCCGGTACTCGCGCCGCCGGCGGGGGCACCGCTCTCGGACGCCGCGCCCTCCCCGGCGCCGCCGCCGCGGCGGCGCTCCAGGACCGCGAACACCTGCTCCGCCGCCGCGACCCCCTCCATGCTCGCGTGGAAGCGCGCGCCCACTTCGCGCAGCGGCAGGTAGGCCTCGGGCGCGAGGATGAGCACCAGCAGCGCGGTCTCGAAGTCCAGCACGCCGTACATCAGCCGGATCCCGATCTCCACCGCGACCAGCGCCACCGCGAGGGTCGACAGCAGCTCCAGCACCAGCGCCGACAGGAACGCAACCCGCAGGGTGCCCATGGTCGTGCGGCGGTGCTCGTCGGTGATGCGCCGGATGATGGCGGCCTGGGCCGTGGCTCGGCGGAAGATCGCCAGCGTGGGCAGCCCTTCGACGACGTCCAGGAAATGCCCGCCGAGGCGGCTGAGCAGCCGCCACTGCCGCTGGGTGCGGGCCTGGGTGTGCCAGCCGACCAGGGCCATGAACACCGGGATGAGCGGCAGGGTCACCGCGATGACCGCCGCCGAGATCCAGTCGGCTCCGGCGACCACCACGAGAACGGCGAGGGGAACGAGCACCGCGAGCACCAGCTGCGGGAGATACCGGGCGAAGTAGTCATCCAGCGCGTCGAGGCCACGTGTGGCGAGCGTGACCAGCTCACCGGCGCGCGCGGTGCCCGTTCCCTCTTCGGCCCCGGACGGCCCTGACAACCACACCGGGTCCGGCCCCGGACGCCCGTGGGCATCCGGGGGGTCATCGTGCCTCGTCGTGAGGCGGGAGCCCGTCACGTGTGCGACGAGCGAGCGGCGGAGCTGGGACTTCGCCCGCGCCGCGGATCGGAGGGCCGAGGTCTCGGCCGCGTAGGACAGCAGCGCCCGGGCGACCGCGACCGCGGCGACGGCGCCGATCGCCCAGGACAGCTCGGCGGTGCCCATGCCGCCGGTGGCGCCGGCGATGGCGTGCGCGAGCAGCCACGCCTGGGCCAGCACCAGTCCGGTGACGGCGACGCCGGCGGCCACCGTGACGGCCAGGTGCACGCGCACGGCCCGCGCGCTGCGCACCAGCCGGGGATCGAGGGGTTTCATGGCAGCCGTCCGTTCCTTGCGTGTCCGTGCCCGTTCTCAGCCGGATCCGGGCGACGCGGGGGCATCGCCGCCCCCTGCCGCCGCGCTGCCGCCACCATAGGCGGGCGCCGGCTCGATGTGCTCGCGGGTCACGCGCCGGCGGAACACCCAGTAGCTCCATGCCTGGTAGCCCACCACCACCGGCAGGAACACCAGCGCGACCCAGCTGATCACCGTGAGGGTGTAGGGCGCCGAGGCGGCGTTGGCGACGGTCAGGCTGTGCGCCGGGTCCGTCGAGGAGGGCAGTACATCGGGGTAGAGCGATCCGAACAGGGTGACCGTCAGCGTGCCGATCGCCACCGCCGTGGCGGTGAACGACCAGCCCTCGCGGCCGCGCGCCGCCAGCACCACCCCGAGGACGAGCGCCCCCGCCGCCGCGACGGCGACCGGCAGCGTCCACGCGGTCCCGTGGGCCGCCTGGGTCCAGGCGAGGAAGGCGGTGCCCGCCGGGATCGCGACGGCGCCGGCGCGCATCGCCTGCTCACGGGAGCGCCGCCGCACGTCGCCGTCGGTCTTGAGGGTGAGGAACACCGCGCCGTGCAGCGTGAACAGCGACAGCGTGGTGAGCCCGCCCAGCAGGGCGTAGGGCCCGAAGAGGTCGAGGAGGCCGGCGTCGACCACATGGTCGGCGCCCATGTCGACGCCGCGCACGATGTTGGCGAAGATCACGCCCCACAGCACCGTCGGGACCGCGCTGCCGAAGACGATCGCCCGGTCCCACCACGCGCGCCACCGGTCGGTGTCGCCCTTGCCGCGGTATTCGAAGGCGACCCCGCGCACGATGAGCGCGAGGAGGATGAGCAGGACCGGCAGGTAGAAGCCGCTGAGCAGGGACGCGTACCAGGCGGGGAACGCGGCGAAGGTGGCGCCGATCGCGGTGATCAGCCAGACCTCGTTGCCGTCCCAGACCGGCCCGATCGAGTTGATCATGACGCGGCGGTCGGTGTCGTCGCGGCCGACGGCGGGCAGCAGCGTCCCGACGCCGAAGTCGAACCCCTCCAGGACGAAGTAGCCGATCCACAGCACCGCGATGGCGATGAACCAGATGAGTGGGAGATCCATGGTGGGCGCTCCTAGTAGACGAAGGCCGGGACGGGGGCGTCGTCGTCGCTGCCGTCGCCGTCGTCGTTCTCGGGCATGACGTGGGCGGGCCCCGCCTTGACGTAGCGCCACAGCAGCCCGGCTTCGACGACGGCGAGCACCCCGTAGACCGCGGTGAAGGCCGCGAGGGAGATCGCCACCTCCGCGAGGCTCACCCCGGGCGAGACGCTGGCGGCGGTGAGCAGCTCCCCGTGGACGGTCCAGGGCTGGCGGCCCATCTCGGTGAGGAGCCAGCCCGCGATGTTGGCGGCCAGCGCCGCGGGGAGGGCGGCGATCGCGGCGTAGTAGAACCAGCGCGTGCGGGGCAGCCGCCGGCCCCGGGTCAGCCACAGCCCCAGCGCGGAGACCGCGACGCCGAACAGCCCGAAGCCGATCATCAGCCGGAACGACCAGTAGAGGACGAAGACGTTGGGGATGTAGTCGCCGGGGCCGTACTCCTCGGCGTACCGCGCCTGGAGGTCGTTCATGCCCTCCACGGTGCCGTCGATCCGCCCGGTCGCCAGGAAGCTCAGCACGTGCGGGATGGTGAGGTCGACGACGTTGAGCCGCTCCTCGGTGTCGCCGACCGCGAAGGTGGAGAACGCGGCGCCCTCCTCGGTCTCCCAGAGCGCCTCGGCCGCGGCGAGCTTCATCGGCTCATAGGCGGCGGCGAGCTTCGCCTGGTGGTCGCCGGAGTACACGACGACGAGGCCGGCGATGAGGGTGACGAGCATGCCGACGCGCAGTGTCCTGCGGAACAGCTCGTTGTCGCCGGTCAGCTCGGGCGCCGGGGCCGCCGCCGTCGCGGTCGCGGTCGCCGTCGCGACACCGCCGCACGCTGGGGCGGGTGCGCCCGCGCTGCCTTCGGCCGCGGCGGCGCGCTCGGCGCGCCCGCTCCACAGCTTGTAGGCGCTGACGGCCGCGACGAACATGCCCGCGGTGATGAAGGCGGCGGAGACGACGTGCAGGTAGGTCGACCACGCCTGGTTGTTGGACAGGACCGCCCAGATGCTGGTCAGCTGGGCGCGGCCGGTCTCCTCGTTCACCTCGAAGCCCACCGGGTGGCGCATCCAGGCGTTGGCGGCCAGGATGAAGTAGGCGGACAGGTTGGTGCCGATGGCGGCCGCCCAGATGCAGGCGAGGTGGATCCCGCGGGGCAGCTTGTCCCAGCCGAAGATCCACAGCCCGATGAACGTGGACTCCAGGAAGAAGGCGACCAGCGCCTCCATCGCCAGCGGGGCCCCGAACACGTCGCCGACGAAGCGCGAGTACTCGCTCCACGCCATGCCGAACTGGAACTCCTGCACGATGCCGGTGACCACGCCCATGGCGAAATTGATCAGGAACAGCTTGCCGAAGAACTTGGTGCCCCGGAGGTAGGCGCGGGAGCCGGTGCGGTACCAGGCGGTCTGGAGCGACGCGACGATCACCGACAGGCCGATCGTCAGCGGCACGAACAGGAAGTGGTAGACGGTGGTGATCCCGAATTGCCACCGTGCGAGATCGAGAACGTCCATGCGTGCCTCTCCGCGAACCTGGTGTCTTCGTCGACGACCCGTAGTACTACGAAGTGTAGTTCTACGGCATGTAGTACGTCGCCTCGGGGAGGGGGAGGGACACATCACGTCGGGGGAGCACGGGCGGCCGATCGCCGCCGGGCGGGCCGGCGGCCGAGCGGATCGGGCGCCTCGCCGGCCCCGCGTACCTGGAACGACGCCGGCCGGAACGGGGACGGGTGCGGTGAACGGAGCGGCCGCGCCCCCGCTGGGCGGGGGCGCGGACGGGGGTCGCGTGACGCATCACACGGGTGCCGGGGTCAGACGGGCTCGGCGCCGCGGTCCTCCAGCAGGTCGTTCATGAGGTCGATCTCGGTCTGCTGGGCCTCGGCCATTCCCGCGGCGAAGCCGCCGACCATCTCGTCGCCGCCGAGCCGCACCTCGGCCTCGGCCATCTCGATGCCGCCGCGGTGGTGGTCGATCATCGTCTCCAGGAACAGGACCTCGGCGTCGGTGCCCTCGGCGTCCTCCAGTTCCGCCATCCGCTCCGCGGAGGCGTAGCCGGGCATCGTGTCGGGGGCCTCGCCGCCATGGCCGTCGTGCCCGGCCATCCACGCCATCGGCGGCTGGGAGGAACGGGCGGGCAGGTCCCACTGCACCAGCCAGCCCTGCATCCGGCCGATCTGCTCCTGCTGGGTGCGGGCGATGTCCTGGGCGATGGCCCGCAGGGTGGGGTCGTCGGTCTTGTCGCGGATCACGAAGGACATGTCGACGGCCTGCGCGTGGTGCACGCTCATGTCGCGCAGGAAGCCGGCGTCGGCCGATGTATCGATCGGGTAACCGGGCCGCCCCGCGATGTAGCCGCACGCCAGGGCGACGACCACCAGGGCGATCGCGATGTAGAGGGGGACCCGGCGGGTCCGCCGGGGCTGTTCGTCCGGTGCGTCTGTCATATGCTCTTCAACACTTATGGGAACCATCCTGGCCAATGGGGCGTTTGGGATGGCGCGCCCCTGAGTCGAGGTTAGTCGAGGTTCACCGGGTGTCCTCGTGTCCGTCCGCCCACCCCCGGGAGAGATAGCGCAGTGGCCAAGAACTCAGCCGCAGCCCAACGCCGCCGGCAGAAGGCCGAAGAGCGGCGGATCCAACGCATCCGCGAAGAGCGCCGGCGCAAGATCCTCAGGATCTCCGCCGTGGCCGGCACCGCGGTGGTGATCCTCGGACTCGTCGGATTCGGCGTCTACACCGAGATCGACCGCCGCAACATCGAGGGTCTGCGGACGTTCGACGACCTCACCAACGAGCACGTCGCCGAGCCGGTCGACTACGAGCAGACCCCGCCCGTGGGCGGCGACCACCACGCCATCTGGCAGAACTGCGGCACCTACGACGCCCCGGTGTCGACCATGAACGCCGTGCACTCCCTGGAGCACGGCGCGGTGTGGATCACCTACGACCCCGAGCTCCCGGCGGACCAGGTCGAGACCCTCAACTCCCTCTACACCCAGGGGAGCTACATCCTGGTCAGCCCCTTCGAGGACGGCGACATGCCCGCGCCGATCGTGGCCAGCGGCTGGGGTTCGCAGGTCGGGGTGGACGCCCCCGACGACGACCGGCTCTCGAAGTTCCTGCGGACCTACGAGCGCAGCTCCTCGGTGCCCGAGCCCGGCGCCGCCTGCTCGGGCGGGCTCGACATGACCGCCGCCGAGCTCGAAGAGGCCGGCGGGATCGACGCCCTCGCCGGCGGGATGTGATCCACGCGTATCCACATCCCCAGATGAGCGGGAAACGGGTCTCCGGCATCCGCCGGGGCCCGTTCGGCGTTGCAGGGGAGCCGCGGCCCCGGTCCGCTAGAGCTCGCCGCCGGGCAGGGCAGGGACGCCGTCGGCGATCAGCGCGCTGACGGCCACCAGGGCCTCGGCAGGGGGGCCATAGGACGGCGGCACGGTCATCTCCACGTACGCCTCCCGCCCCACGGCCGTGTACAGGGTCGGGCGGTCGGGCGGCTGCGGCAGCCACGCGATGTCGTCCACGACCATCAGCTCGGAGTCGGGCAGCAGGCCCGCCGGGCGTTCCACGCCGCACCGCAGCGCGATCGGCGGATCGCCCCAGGCGGCGGTGTAGGGCGATTCCGGCTCGACCGTCGCCCGTGCCTCGCCGAAGAGCTCGTCGGGCGCGCCCTCGACGAGCGCGCGGCACTGCTCGGCGGCGGCTCCCTGCGGATCGGGCACGGGAACCTCCACGGTGCCGGAGCACCCCGACACCAGCGCCAGCCCCGCCACCGTCGCGCCCACCGCCACACGTCGCATCTCGAAGACCGGCCTCCGCGCTCAGATGTTGACGATCGGACAGGTGAGGGTGCGCGCGATGCCTTCGCGGCGCTGGATCTCGGCGATCACCAGCCGCCCGAGAGCGTCGATGTCCTCGGCCTCGGCCCGCACGATGACATCGTAGGGCCCGGTGACGTCCTCGGCCCGGGTGACTCCCTCGATCGCCGCGATGTCGAGCGCGACATCCTTGGCCATGCCGACCTCCGTCTGGATCAAGACATATGCCTGCACCATGAGACCTCCTGAAGAACGCTCGTCGGCGATCGCGCGTCCCGATCGGTTCGGGCGCGGGTCCGGACCACTCCGCCAAGGGCGTCACCGTACCCTGATGGCTGTGTGCACCACCATCGGGGACCTAGGTGAATTCGGCGTGATCGCGCGTGTGACCGCCAGATTCCCCGGTTCCGACGACGTAATCCTCGGTCCGGGCGATGACGCCGCCCTCGTCGCCGCACCCGACCGGAGGGTCGTCGCGACGACGGACATGCTGGTCGAAGGGCGGCACTTCCGCCGCGACTGGTCGTCACCGTGCGACATCGGCCACAAGGCGGTGGCGCAGAACATCGCCGACCTCGCGGCCATGGGGGCACGCCCCACCGGGCTGCTCATCGGCCTGGCCGCCCCCGCCGACCTGCCCGCCGCCTGGGCCGACGCGTTCGCCGAAGGTGTGGGGGCCGAATGCGCCGCGGCCGGCTGCGCCGTGGCGGGCGGCGATACCGTGCGCTCGGACCTGCTGACCATCTCCGTGACCGCGCTGGGCGACCTCGGCGGGCGCGCGGCCGTGCGGCGCGACGGGGCGCGGCCCGGCGACACGGTCGCGGTCTGCGGCCCGCTGGGGCTGTCGGCGGCCGGCTACGCGCTGCTCGCCGCGGGGATCGCGCCCGGCCACACCCCCGAAGCCCCCGGCGCGCCCGCTCCGCGCGACGACGCCCGGCAGCCGGACTGGGCCCTGTGCCTGCGCGAGCACCGCCGGCCCGGACCGCCCTACGACGAGGGCCCGCGCGCCGCCCGGCTCGGCGCCACCGCCATGCTCGACGTCAGCGACGGCCTGCTCCAGGACCTCGGGCACATCGCACACGCGAGCGGGGTCGCGATCGACGTCGAGACCCGGCTGCTGCGCCCCCACCCGGCCCTGTCCGCCGCGGTGCGCGCCCTGGACGAGGCCGGGGCGCGGCCCCGCGGGCCCGTCGACCTCATGCTCGCCGGTGGCGAGGACCACGCGCTGGCGGCGACCTTCCCGCCGGACACGGAGCCGCCCGGCACATGGGTGCGGATCGGCAGGGTCGCGGCGGGCACCGGGGTCACCGTGGACGGGCGCCGCTCCCAGGCGGGCGGGTGGGACCATTTCGGCGCATCGGGCGGGGCGCGATGAACCCGCGCGGACGTCGCCACGTGTTGTGGAAGTGTTCCCCGAACACCATGTCACACCGTCGGAACGCGGGGTTATGATGTCGGATTCGAAGGCTGGATAACGTTAAGCTCTGGCTGCGTCTTTGTCTGTCAGCACCGGATCGGGGTCACCGTGCGCCCACGTGGAACGGATCGCCGGCCTGGGGAGGGTACCCCGGGCGACCCGGAGTACACCTCCGATCGGACGCGTTCGGCAGTACGCCCCCCACCGCCCGGCAAGCCCTGGAAACCGGCGGGCGGCCACCGTGCGAAGGGCACGCGCCGGCGCACGGCCCAGCCCGCGCACGCCGCCGACCCGCGGCGCGAAACCGAGCGACGCGGTGCCCACCGCTCCGAGCCCGAGCACACGGGTCCGCTCTCCACCATGGGGCACGTCCTGGAGAGCACCGTCCCCAAGCGCGTGCAGCCGCCCCGGTTCCTCACCGTCATGGTGGTCTCGGGCGTCACCCTGGCACTGACCCTCTTCGGCTACAGCACCACGCAGATCTACCTGCGCTTCAGCGAGCCGCCCGACGCCCAGGGCGCTCTCCCCGATGCCGGCGCCACCGCCGCCCCCGACACCGCACCGGGCGTCGGCGGTCCCGACACCGCGCCCCCGGACTCCGGCGGCTCGACCAGCGTGAGCGCGGTCTCCTACCAGACGGTCGAGACCTCCAGCGACAGCTTCACCGGCCAGGTCACGGTCACCAACACGGGCGGCTCCGCCCTCGACGGCTGGGAACTCTCCCTCGGGTTCTCCGACGCCACCGTCACCGACGCCTGGGACGTCGAGTGGGAGCGCACGGGCTCCGGCATCGTCGCCCGCCAGCCCGACTGGGCCGACCCCTTGGAGCCCGGCGACTCCGTGACCGTCAGCTTCACCGCCGAGGGCGAGGCGCAGCGGCCGGACTCCTGCTCGCTGAACGACGCCCCCTGCGACCTCTGACCCCCGGCCGCGCACCCGGTGCCGAACCCCCGGCCAACGCCGAAGAGCGCCGCGGACCGAAGGCCGCGGCGCTCTTCGCCGAAATCATGAACCGGAGGGAACCGCAGGTGTCAGCGGTCGACCTTGCCGGCCTTGATGCAGGAGGTGCACACCTGGAGGCGCTTGGGCGTACCGCCCACGCGGGTGCGCACGGTCTGGATGTTGGGGTTCCAGCGGCGGCGGGTGCGGCGGTGCGAGTGGGAAACACTGTTACCGAACCCTGGTCCCTTGCCGCAGACGTCGCAGGTGGAAGCCACGGTAACTCCATTCAAGCGCTCGGGTCCGCATGCTGGCGCACACGTGGTGATTGACCCGGAAGAGGTCTGATGAGCAGGCCGGCGCGGCGCGCCAACCGTGGAAGCGTACACGACGACCAAGCCCGACCCCCAAAACGGGACGGGCGCGATGCCGGCGCCGTTCACGCGATCGCGAAGGGCCTACCGACCCCCGCTGCGGGGAGGACGGCCATGGGCCGAACCCCGCGAACACGAACTCCACCGAGTATAACCCGGGTGCGGTGCGGGACGGTCGCCGCGTGATCGGGGCCCGGGCGAGCGTGACCCGGTCACGCGCAACGGCGAGCCGACGAGCGTGGCCGGAGAGCGCGGAACGCGCGCCGAGGGGTACAGACGTTCTACCGTGACGGGGGAGGACCACGCGATGCCGGGCACGACGAGGAGGAGCCGGTGATCGACTTCGACGAGCCGCTACGCAAATCGGTGGGTGCGGCCGCCGCGACCAAGCTCGCCGCCGAGCTCGACCTGCACACAGCGGGCGACCTGCTCCGCCACTATCCCCGCCGCTACGCCACCCGGGGGGAGAAGAGCGACCTCGCCTTCCTCGTCGAAGGGGAGTTGGCCACCGTCGTCGCCGAGGTCGTGGAGAGCAAGCTGCGCACCCTCCCTCCGCGCAACGGCCGCAAGCGCGCGATGCTGAACGTCGTCATCAGCGACGGAACCGGCCTGCTCACCCTCGCGTTCTTCGCCAAGGCCGAGTACCACAAGCGGACCCTGGCACCGGGGTGCCGCGCCCTGTTCTCCGGGAAGGTCACCTCCTTCAAGGACAAGAAGCAGCTCTCCCAGCCCACCTACCAGGTCCTGCCCGACGACGCGCACGCCGACGAGCGCGCCCGCGAGTTCGCCGAGCGCCCCATCCCGATCTACCCCGCCACCGCCAACCTGTCGTCCTTCAAGGTCGCGGACTGCGTGAAGATCCTGCTCGACACGATGGGCGAGCTCGCCGACCCCCTCCCGGCCGACCTCCGGGCCCGCCACCGGCTCCAGGGGTTCACCGCCGCCCTCAACGGCATCCACCGCCCCACCGGGTCCAACGACATCGGCCGCGCCCGCAAGCGCCTCAAATGGGACGAGGCGTTCGTGCTCCAGGTCGCGCTGGCCCGGCGGCGCCGCGCGGCCGAA
Source organism: Nocardiopsis mangrovi (assembly GCF_042653925.1). Lineage (NCBI taxonomy): Bacteria > Bacillati > Actinomycetota > Actinomycetes > Streptosporangiales > Nocardiopsidaceae > Nocardiopsis > Nocardiopsis mangrovi. Next base: position 71,183 of record NZ_JBHSFQ010000001.1, on the reverse strand, counting down.
TCCCTGCCGGCGCGCCCCCGGCCCCGCAGCGAGGGCGGCCTGCTCGACGCCTTCGACGCCGCCCTCCCGTTCACCCTCACCGCGGGCCAGTCCGAGGTCGGCGAGGTGATCTCCGCAGGGCTCGACACCTCCACCCCGATGCACCGGCTGCTCCAAGGCGACGTCGGCGCGGGCAAGACCATCGTCGCGCTGCGCGCGATGCTCCAGGTCGTCGACGCCGGCGGGCAGGCCGTACTGCTCGCCCCCACCGAAGTCCTCGCCCAGCAGCACCACCGCTCCATCACCGCGATGCTCGGCCCGCTGGCCAGGGCCGGCCAGATCGACGGGGCCGAACAGGCCACCCGCGTCGCCCTGCTCACCGGATCGCAGGGGGCGGGCGCCCGCCGCGAAGCGCTGCTCGACGCGGCCTCCGGCGCCGCCGGGATCGTCATCGGCACCCACGCCCTCCTCCAAGAGCACGTCTCCTTCGCCGACCTCGGCCTGGTGGTGATCGACGAGCAGCACCGATTCGGCGTCGAGCAGCGCGACGCCCTGCGCGAGAAGTCGGCCGACGGCCGGCCGCACGTGCTCGTCATGACCGCCACCCCCATTCCGCGCACCGTGGCCATGACCGTCTACGGCGACCTCGACGTCGTCTCCCTCACCCAGGCGCCCGCCGGCCGCTCGCCGGTGGCCACGCACGTCGTGCCCGCCAGCGAGAAACCCCACTTCCTGCACCGGGCCTGGGAGCGCGTCCGCGAGGAGGTCGCGCGGGGACGCCAGGCCTACGTCGTCTGCCCCCGCATCGGCGGCGAGGCCGACGCCCCCGCACCCGAAGAGCCCGTCGAGCCGGGGGAGGAGGCGCGGCGGCCGCCGCACGCCGTGGCCGACGTCGCCGCCGGGCTCCTCGACGGCCCGCTCGCCGGGCTGCGCGTCGAGGAGCTGCACGGCCGGCTCTCCCCGGACGACAAGGACGCCGTCATGCGCCGCTTCGCCGCCGGGGAGACCGCCGTCCTGGTGGCGACCACCGTCATCGAGGTCGGCGTCGACGTCCCCAACGCCACCGTCATGGCGATCATGGACGCCGACCGCTTCGGCGTCTCCCAGCTGCACCAGCTGCGCGGCCGGGTGGGCCGGGGCGCCCATCCGGGGCTGTGCCTGCTGGTCACCGACGCCGGGGACGGCACCCCCGCGCGCGAGCGGCTGGCGGCCGTGGCCGCCACCACCGACGGATTCGAGCTGTCGCGCGTGGACCTGGAGCAGCGCCGCGAGGGCGACGTGCTCGGCGGCGCGCAGTCGGGGCGGCGCTCGTCGCTGCGGATCCTCACCCTGCTGCGTGACGAAGACCTCATCCGCGACGCCCGCGACGAAGCCGTCGCGCTGCTGGAGGCCGACCCGCTGCTCGAAGGGCACCCGCCGCTGACCGCCGCGCTCGACGCCCTGCTCAGCGAGGAGCGCGCCGACTACCTGGAGAAGACCTGACCGGGACACGGCCCGGTGCCGCGGCGGGACCTGGCCGCCCGGGGCGGACCTGGCCGTCCGGGTTCCGCTCCCCGCGCTAGCGTGGCCCCATGACCCGCATCATCGCCGGCGCCGCCGGAGGGCGGCGGATCGCCGTCCCCGGCGGTCGCACGACCCGCCCCACGAGCGACCGTGCGCGCGAGGCCCTGTTCGCCTCCGTCGTGTCCGACCTCGGCCCCCTTGACGGCCTGCGGGCGCTCGACCTCTACGCGGGTTCCGGCGCGATCGGCCTCGAAGCACTGTCGCGCGGTGCCGCCCACGCGCTGCTGGTGGAGTCCGACCGCCGCGCGCTGTCAGTGCTCCGCGCCAACGCCGCCTCCCTCGGCCTGCCCGGTGCCAGGATCGCCGGCGACCGCGTGCAGCGCGTGCTCGATGCCGGGCCGCGCGACGGCGACGGCGGCTACGACCTGGTGGTCGCCGACCCGCCCTACGCGGTGACCGAGGCCGAGGTCGGCGCGGTCCTGGCCGCCCTCCGCGATCACGGCTGGCTGGCCCCCGGCGCGCTGGTCGTGGTGGAGCGGGCCGCCCGGGGGCCCGGGCTGGAGTGGCCCGAGGGGTTCGCAGGGGACCGGGTCCGCCGTTACGGCGAAGCGGCCCTTTGGTACGGTCACGCCGCGAGTCCTTCCGGTCATTCGTGACCCTGCGGGCAGAATCGTGGTGGAGTGCCCGTCCGCGGAGGTCGCCAGAAAGGAGCGGTTCACCGTGCGTCGTGTCGTCTACCCCGGGTCCTTCGATCCGGTCACCAACGGTCACATCGACATCATCGGCCGTGCGGCACGCCAGTACGACGAGGTGATCGCCGCCGCTCTGAACAACGTCAACAAGCGCGGGCTGTTCCCCTTGTCGGAGAAGCTGGAGATGCTCCGCGAGTGCACCGCCGACCTCGGCAATGTGCGCGTGGCCGAGTTCGACGGCCTGCTCGTCGACTTCTGCCGTGAGAACGACATCGCCATGATCATCCGCAGCCTGCGGTCGGTCAGCGACTTCGACTACGAGTTGCAGATCGCGCAGATGAACTACCGGCTCTCCGGTGTCGAGACCATGTTCATGACGGCCAACCCCCAGTACTCCTTCCTCAGCTCCAGCCTGGTCAAAGAGGTCGCGCAGTACGGCGGGGACGTCAGCAGCCTGGTCACCCCCAACGTCGAGCAGCGGCTGCGCGACACCTACGGGGTCGGGCCGCGCCCCTCCGCGCCGGAGAACGGCTGAGCGGTCCAGGGCCGGGCGGGGCCACCGCCGGTGACCTGCCCCGGCCTCCTGATTTGGGCATGACCTGGCCCGATCGCTAGACTCTGAGGCGACCGTGCCATGCGCATGCCGCGCATGGCGCCCGCCGCGACACGCGGCGGCCCGCACATCCGCCCGCGTCCCGTTCCAGGGGCGGCGGACCCCACCGAAAGCGCGATCACCCTGTCTCGTCCAGATCTCCGCTCCCAGTTCGTGGTCGACACCCGGCCGCTGGGGCGCCAGCCCGGTTCGTCGCGGACCGTCTCCCGCGCCGTGTCCGCTCCCGGTTCGTTCGCGACCGGGATGTCCGGCGTGCCCGAGGGCGCGGAGATCGACCTTGATCTGCGCCTTGAGGCGGTCATGGAGGGCGTGCTCGTCACGGGCACGGCCACGGCGACCGCGACCGGCGAGTGCTCCCGCTGCCTCGACCCCGTCTCCGAGCCGGTCGAGGCCGGGTTCCAGGAGCTGTTCCGGTACCCGTCGGACGACGACCTCGGGCCGGCCGATCCGGTGGACCAGGACGATGAGGATGAGGACTACTATCTTGAGGGCGAGTCGATCGACCTCGAACAGGTGGTCCGCGACGCGGTCGTCCTCGCACTGCCGCTCTCGCCGCTCTGCCGGGACGACTGTCCGGGCCTGTGTGTCGAATGCGGTGTCAAACTCGCCGATGCCGAGCCCGGACACGGTCACGGCGACGGCGTCGACCCCCGGTGGGAGGCGCTGCGGCAGCTGGGCGAGGAGCCCGGCGACCGATGAGTTCGCACTCCGCGGACCAGCGCTCGCGCGAACCGGCCCCGGCCGTGTGCGAGCGTGGGGCACCACCCCGCCCCCGCGGAGACGACGCAAGTACGTTTCGCTCCCGCCGACCGCGCGGGTGACCCAGGAGGATTGAACAGATGGCCGTCCCGAAGCGGAAGATGTCGCGGAGCAACACCCGTACCCGCCGTTCCCAGTGGAAGGCGTCGCGTCCGGTGCTGACCACCTGCCCGCGCTGCCGCGACCCCAAGCTCCCCCACGTCGCCTGCCCCACCTGCGGCACCTACAACAACCGCCAGGTCATCACCCCGGCGTCCTGAGGACATCCGGCCGGTCCGCCCTCCCCGCCCACGGCGCGGGGCCGGCGCCCGGCACGGCCGCGGCACAGCGCCGTCGTCCGGACCGATGAACCCGCTCCGCCGCATGCGGCGGAGCATCGGGGATCGGCGGGCGGCGGCTTCCGGCGTCCCCGCACCGTTGCGCGCAGGGGCCCGTGCCGCCGGCCGGGGCCGCGGAGCCGGCGGTGGATCGGCGCACAACCGAACAATGCGGCCGGTTCGGGCATATCCCGAGGCCGTGGTGGACGCCGGGGAGCATGTCTCCGCGACGCTCACCTCGTCTTCGAGCGTCCCTGGCCGGTTTCTTGAGCGCAGCCGCGTATCGAACCCGTGCGCCTCTTCCGTGGACGGCGCTGGAGACTAGGGGTGTGAAGGTCGTTGGCCACTCAACTCAACGCCGCCGAGGCGCGCGAGTTCTACCGGGCGATCGGTGTCGAGCTCGATGCCGAGGTGCTGGCGCGCGCGCTCACGCACCGCTCCTACGCCTACGAGAAGGGCGGTCTGCCCACCAATGAGCGCCTGGAGTTCCTCGGCGACTCCGTGCTCGGGCTGATCGTCACCGACACCCTCTTCCGCGGCCACCCCGACCTGCCCGAGGGGCAGCTCGCCAAGCTGCGCGCCGCCGTGGTGAACATGCGGGCGCTCGCCGACGTGGCGCGCGGCCTGGGGATCGGCGACTACATCCGGCTGGGCCGGGGCGAGGAAGGGACCGGGGGCCGCGACAAGTCCTCCATCCTGGCCGACACCCTGGAGGCCATCATCGGCGCGGTCTACCTCGACCGCGGCCTGGACGTCGCCGCCGACCTGGTGCACCGCCTGTTCGACCCGCTGATCGCCACGGCCTCGGGCCTGGGCGCCGGCCTCGACTGGAAGACCTCGCTCCAGGAGCTGACCGCCGCGGAGATGCTGGGCGTGCCCGAGTACCACGTCGACGAGAGCGGCCCCGACCACCAGAAGACGTTCCGGGCCCGGGTGCGCGTGGCGGGCGAGGACTACGGGCTGGGGGAGGGCCGCAGCAAGAAGGAGGCCGAGCAGCAGGCGGCCGAGTCGGCGTGGAAGGCCATCCGCGCCCGCTCCGAGGGCGCGCGGCCCGACGAGAAGCAGGGCTGATCCGGCCGTGCCCGAGCTCCCCGAGGTCGAAGTCGTCCGCCGCGGCCTGGACCAGTGGGTCACCGGCCGTACCATCGGCGCGGTCGCCGTGCTGCACCCCCGCTCGATCCGCCGGCACGTCCCCGGCGCCCCCGACTTCGTCGCCCGGCTGTCCGGCCGCACGGTCACGGCCGCGCTGCGCCGGGGCAAGTACCTGTGGCTGACCCTCGATTCCGGCGAGGCGATGCTCGCCCACCTGGGAATGAGCGGGCAGCTGCTCGTCCAGCAGCCCGGAAGCGACGCGGAGCGCCATCTGCGGGTGCGGCTCGACACCGGGGAGCGGGAGCTGCGCTTCGTCGACCAGCGCACCTTCGGCCACCTGATGGTCGAGCCGCTCGTCGCCGACTCCACGGGCACCGGCGCCGGGGTTCCCGAGGCCATCCGGCACATCGCCCTGGACCCGCTGGACGCCGCCTTCGACGACGACGCCTTCGGCCATGCGCTGCGCCGCCGGCGCACCGAGATCAAGCGCGCCCTGCTGGACCAGTCGCTGATCAGCGGGGTGGGCAACATCTACGCCGACGAAGCGCTGTGGCGGGCGCGGCTGCACTGGGCGCGGTCCACGCGAACGCTGCGCCCGGCGCAGATCACCGCGCTGCTCGCCGAAGTGCGCGACGTGCTGCGCGAGGCCCTGGCCGCGGGCGGCACGTCATTCGACGCGCTGTATGTGAACGTCAACGGCGAGAGCGGGTACTTCGAGCGGGGATTGAAGGCCTACGGCCGGCGCGACCTGCCGTGCGAGCGCTGCGGCACGCCGATCCGCCGCGATCCCTTCATGAACCGCTCGTCGTTCTCGTGCCCGAAGTGCCAGCCGCGCCCGCGGCCGGTCGCGGGCGCGGCGCCCGGGGCCGCGCGGCGCCCGGGCGTGTAGCGTGCGCGAACAGGAGGGATGAACCGATGTCCGGCACCGCGGAGGAGACGACCGGCGGCGACGCGCGGCTGACCGCGTGGGTGCGCGGCCGGGTCCAGGGCGTGGGGTTCCGCTGGTGGGTGCGTGCCCGGGCGCTGGAGCTCGGGCTCACCGGAACGGCGACCAACCTGGCCGACGGCCGGGTGGAAGTGGTCGCCGAGGGCCCCAAGGACCGGTGTGACGAATTGCTCGCGCTCCTCCGGGGCGGCGATCCCCCTGGTCGGGTGCTCGGAGTGGTCGAACGGTGGGGAAAACCCCGGGGTTCCTCCTCCGGATTCTCGGAGCGGTGAGTATGCTAGTGGGGCGACGCGATCCGTGTGTGCTCCGCGTCGGCCCGTCGAACGCCTTCGCGGCGCGGAATCGACCGCAGGGTGTGTCGGCCGGGGCCGGGGGGTACTCATGTGCGGATCGTGCGCTGTGACCTGCCTGCATGGTTACTGTCCGGTTACTTATTGTTTCGTCCAATCTTGACCAGCAACGCATGTGGTGAGACTCTGGAAGGCAGACCGCGCGCCTTTCGTCCACGATGCGGACGACATTCTCGACCGCGTTTCCGTGGCTCACACGTGCGTTGAATTCCATCTGGTCACTCAATGTGGAGGACCCACATCATGGCGAAGGCTCTGTTCGGCCACGTCGGTGGTCCTGACCCTCGAATGGTTCAGGAGATGCGGCGGCTACAGAAGCGGGTACGTGACCTCGAAGACGAGGTAGGCCGACTCCAGGCCCACAACGACCAGCTCTCCGCCGCCGTAGCCGATGTCGCCGTCGGCGCTGCCGACCGCGAGCCCGCGCTCGCGTAACGCGGCGTAACGACTACTTCCAGCAGACCGATCACCGGCGGGCGTTCGCCGGTGGATCCGGACACCGACAAGGGACGCCCTTAGCTTGGCGTCCCTGGGTCCGCGACGACAGCGTTCGCGTGTTCTTTGAACTCTGTTGACCGACCTTTACTCACTAGTGGTGTACCCCGGGGGTGAATTCCGCAACCCTCGGCCCGGTCGATTCCAGGCCCGATTCCCCGACGGACTCGGGCCGCGCGGCCCCGCGCCGGACCCGCCCCCCAGTGCCCCCACCCGACCCACCCGTCCGCGGCACCCGCCCGGTGCCCGCCGCCGATGTGGCCGTGACCATCGCGGACACGTCACCCGATGCGGCGGCATGACCGGGCGGTTCGTGGCACCCTTGACGCTTGACACGCACGAAGCGCCGGGTGGACGAGGAGGGCACGCGTGTACCTGAAGAATCTCACGCTGCGCGGCTTCAAGTCCTTCGCGTCGGCCACCACCCTCCGGTTCGAGCCGGGCATCACCACCGTTGTGGGGCCCAACGGGTCCGGCAAGTCCAACGTCGTCGACGCGCTCGCCTGGGTCATGGGGGAGCAGGGCGCCAAGAGCCTGCGCGGCGGCAAGATGGAGGACGTCATCTTCGCGGGCACCTCCTCCCGCGCCGCGCTGGGCCGCGCCGAGGTCAGCCTGACCATCGACAACTCCGACGGCGCGCTGCCCATCGACTACTCCGAGGTCACCATCAAGCGGACCATGTTCCGCAACGGCGGGTCGGAGTACGCGATCAACGGCGACACCTGCCGGCTGCTCGACATCCAGGACCTGCTCAGCGACTCCGGGATCGGCCGCGAGATGCACGTCATCGTCGGGCAGGGGCAGCTCGACACCGTGCTGCACGCCGGACCCGAGGAGCGCCGCGCGCTGATCGAGGAGGCCGCGGGCATCCTCAAGCACCGCAAGCGCAAGGAGAAGGCGCTGCGCAAGCTCGACGCGATGCAGGGCAACCTGGACCGCGTCACCGACCTCACCGCCGAGCTGCGCCGCCAGCTCAAGCCCCTCGGCCGGCAGGCCGAACTCGCCCGCCGCGCCGCCACCATCCAGGCCGACCTGCGCGACGCGCGGCTCCGGCTGCTCGCCGACGACATCGTCACCCTCACCGAGGCGCTGGCGAAGGAGCAGGCCGACGAGGCCGCGGTGCGCACCCGGCGCGAGGCCGCCGAACGGTCGCTGGCGGCCGCCCAGGAGCGCGAGGCGCTGCTCGACACGGCCGCCACCGAGGCCGCGCCCCTGCTGGCCCGCGTCCAGGACACCTACCACGGGCTGTCCCGGCTGAAGGAGCGGCTGAGCGCGGTCGCCGACCTCGCCGCCGAGCGCCACCGCAACCTCGCGGCCGGCCCCGGTGAGGAGCGCTCCGGCCGCGACCCCGACGAGCTGGAGCGCGAGGCCGAGGAGGTCCGCGCCCAGGAAGAGGAGCTGCAGTACCGGCTCGACGACGCCCGCGAGACCCTGGAGGCCGCGGTCGCCGAGCGGTCCGCGGCCGAGGAGGCGCTGAAGGCCGAGGAGCGCCGGATCTCCGCCGCCGCGCGGGCCGCCGCCGACCGCCGCGAAGGGCTCGCGAAGCTGCGCGGCCGCGTCGACGCGGTGCGCGGCCGGCTGACGGCGAGCGAGGCCGAGGTGGAGCGGCTCGACGACGCCGCAGTCGAGGCCCGGGAGCGCGCCGAGGCCGCGCAGGCCGAGTACGAGCAGGCCGCCGCCGACTCCGCCGGGGCCGACGAGGGCAGCGCCGAACTCGACGCCGCGCTGGAGACCGCGCAGGAGCGGCTCGTGGCCGCCGAAGCCGCGCTGAACGAACTCCGCGACACCGAGCGCGCGGCCGAACGCGAGCGCGCCGCGCTCGCCGCCCGCAAGGAGGCCCTGGAAATGGGCCTCAACCGCAAGGACGGCACCGGGGCGCTGCTGGGAGCGGGGGACCGGCTGCCCGGCCTGCTCGGCTCGCTGGCCGCGCTGATCGAGGTCGAGCCGGGGCACGAGACCGCGATCGCCGCGGCGCTCGGCGCCGCCTCCGACGCCGTGGCCGTGGCCGACCCCGCAACGGCGGCGGCGGCGCTGGAGCTCCTCCGGGGAGACGACGCCGGCCGCGCGGCGATCGTCGTGGCCGCGGCCACGACCGACGCCCCGCCCCGCGGGACCTGGCCGGCGCCGCCCGCCGGGCTGCGCTACGCCGTCGACGCCGTCACCCCGCCCGCGCACCTCGCCCCGGCGGTGGCCGCGCTGCTGGACCGCATTCTGCTGGCCGCGGACGCCGACGAGGCGGCTCGCGCCGTCAAGGGCCATCCCGGCCTGCGCGCGGTGACCCGCGACGGCGACGTGTTCGGCGCCGTGCTCGTGCGCGGCGGCTCGTCGTCGGCCCCCAGCCTGCTGGAGGTGCAGGCCGCGGTCGACGAGGCGGCCGAGAGCCTGGCGGAGGCCGCGGCCTCCGGCAAGCTCGCCGCCGCCGACCTCGCCGAGGCCAAGCAGGAGCGCGCCGCTGCCGCGGGCGCCGTCGACGAGATCACCACCCGCCGCCGCGCCGCCGACAGGCGCCGCAACGAGATCGCCCAGCAGGTCGGCAAGCTCGGCGGGCAGGCGCGCTCGGCCGCCGCGGAGGTCGAGCGCTACACCGCCGCGGCGGCGAAGGCCGCGGCCGGGCGCACCAGCGACCTCGATACCCTCGCCGACCTGGAGCAGCGGCTGGCCGACGCCGAGGCCGAACCCGTCGACGACGGCGACCCCGACACCGAGCGGCGCGACGCCCTGGCCGAGAGCGCGGCGGTCGCCCGCTCCGCGGAAATGGAAGGGCGGCTGGCGGTGCGCACCGCCGAAGAGCGGGTGCGGTCGATCGTCGGCCGCGCCGACGGCCTCATGCGGGCGGCCGAGGAGGAACGGCGCGCCCGTGAGCGCGCCGCCCGGCGCCGCGCGCGGCGGGCGCGGCAGTCGACCGTCGCCCGAGCCGTTGCCGACGGAGCCGGCCGGGCACTGCTGCGCATCGACGACTCGCTGGCGCGCGCCGACACCGAGCGGCGGGCGGCCGAAGACGAGCGCGCCGCCCGCGACGCCGAGCTGAAGACGGTGCGAGCCCGGGTCCGCGAACTGTCGGTGGAACTGGAGAAGCTGGTCAACGTCGTGCACGGCAGCGAGGTCGCCCGCGCTGAGCGCCGCCTGCGCCTGGAGCAGCTGGAGGCGAAGGCGGTCGAGGAGATGGGCGTCGACGTCGCGACCCTGGTCGCGGAGTACGGGCCGCGGGTCCCGGTGCCGCCACCGCCGGGGGTGCCCGACGACGAGGCGGTGCCGGTCCCCTACGTCCGAGAGGTGCAGGAGAAGCGCGCCCGCAGCGCCGAGCGCCAGCTCGGCCAGCTCGGCCGGATCAACCCGCTGGCCCTGGAGGAGTTCGCCGCTCTGGAGGAGCGCCACGCGTTCCTCACCACCCAGCTGGAGGACCTCAAGAAGACCCGCCGCGACCTGCTGACCGTCGTCCAGGAGGTCGACGCCCGGGTCCAGGAGGTGTTCTCCGCCGCCTACCACGACGTGGAGCGGGAGTTCGCGCTGATCTTCGGGCGGCTGTTCCCCGGCGGCGACGGCCGGCTCATCCTCACCGCCCCCGACGACATGCTCACCACCGGGATCGAGGTCGAGGCGCGGCCCCCGGGCAAGAAGGTCAAGCGGCTGTCACTGCTCTCGGGCGGTGAGCGGTCGCTGACCGCGGTGGCGTTCCTGGCGGCCATCTTCAAGGCGCGGCCGTCACCGTTCTACGTCATGGACGAGGTCGAGGCCGCTCTCGACGACACCAACCTGCAACGGCTGCTGGTCATCTTCGAAGAGCTGCGGGCGTCGTCGCAGCTCATCGTCATCACCCACCAGAAGCGCACCATGGAGGCCGCGGACGCCCTCTACGGCGTCACCATGCAGGGCGACGGCATCTCCCAGGTGATCAGCCAGAAGCTGGACCGCGCCAAGCAGGGATAGGGCGCGCCGTCCGCAGGCCCGGCCGATGGCTCCCGGCCCTTCCATCGGCGTCCCCGCCCGTCCCCGCCTGCTGGGGACGGGCCGCGGCGGCGCCCGGAAACCGACCGACTAAAGTGGACATGTTGCCCTGCCGGTGGATTCCGGCAGGTCAACGGCATCGTGTGAGCGAAGTCCGGTACCGGCGCGCTGAGGCGCCCGGCGAATCCGGCGCTGTCCCGCAACTGTGACGCCCACCGGCCCCCGGTGGGACGAGCCAGGTCGCCTCCGCGATGCCGGCGTCCACTGTCCTCGTGGGAAGGGCGGTCCGTCCACGCGTTCGGCGGGCTCCTCGACCTCCCCCATCCCCTTCACGCAAGAAGAAGGAGTCCCGTGCGCATCGCACGCCCGACGCCGGCCGTCCTGGTGCTGGCGGCCCTCACGCTGTCCGCCTGTAGCGGACAGGAATCCGCGGAACCCGACTCCGCCGCCCCCGCTGAAGGCTTCCCGGCCACCGTCACCGACGCCCGCGGCGAGGTCACCCTCGACACCGCCCCCGAGCGCATCGTCTCCCTCTCCCCGTCCAGCACCGAGATGCTCTTCGCCATCGGCGCGGGCGACCGGGTCGCCGCAGTGGACGAGTACTCCGACTTCCCGGAGGAGGCCCCGGTCACCGACCTGTCGGGCTTCACGCCCAGCGTGGAGGCCATTAGCGAGCACGACCCCGACCTCGTCGTCCTCGCCCGCGAAGCCGAGGACACCGCGGAGCAGCTGGAGCAGATCGACGTCCCCGTGCTCGTGATGCCGGCGGCCGTCACCCTCGACGACACCTACTCCCAGATGCGCCTCCTCGGCGAGGCCACGGGCCACGCCGAGGAGGCCGCGCAGGCGGCGGACGAGGTCGAAGCCGAGGTCGACGGCATCGTCGAAGCGGCGCGCGAGGAGATCGGCGACACCGACCTCAGCTACTACCACGAGCTCGACGACGGCATGTACTCCGTCACCTCCGAGACCTTCATCGGCCAGATCTACGCCGAATTCGGGCTGACCAATATCGCCGACTCCGTCGAGGACACCGCGGGCGGCTACCCACAGCTCTCGGCCGAGTACGTCGTGGAAGAGGACCCCGACCTCATCTTCCTCGCCTACGGCGGCGCCGACGCGGCCGACGACCTGGCCGGCCGCCCCGCCTTCGACGGCATCACGGCCGTGCGCAACGGCGACATCGTCGAACTCGACCCCGACGTCGCCTCGCGCTGGGGCCCGCGCGTCGCCGACCTCGCCGCGACCGTGGCCGAGGCGGTCACCGCCGCCGACGCGGGCTAGCCGGTGCGACGCTCCCGCCGGGCCTGGCCGCCGCTGGCCATAGCGGCGGCCGGGCTGGCGGCGGCGCTGATCGCCGGTGCCGCCGCCGGCGCCGCCTCCTCCATCGGCCCCGCCGACATCACCCGCGAACTGCTCTCCCGGCTCCCGCTGGGGGTGGAGTCCCCGCTCAGCGACCGCCAGGTCGCGGTGCTGGTGGAACTCCGGCTGCCCCGCGTGGTGCTCGGCGCGATCGTCGGCGCCCTGCTGGCCACGGCCGGCGCCGCCTACCAGGGGGTCTTCCGCAACCCCCTGGCCGATCCCTACCTGCTCGGCGCCGCCGGCGGCGCCGGCCTGGGCGCCACCCTGGTGATCGCCTACGGCGACCAGCTCTTCGACGCCCCGCGCGCCCTCGTCCCCGTCGCCGCCTTCATTGGAGCGCTGGCGGGGGTCGCCGCCGCCTACTCGCTCGGCTCGGCGGCGGGCCGGGGCGGCACGGCGGCCCTGGTACTGGCCGGGGTCGCGGTGTCCTCGTTCCTCTCCGCCGCACAGACCCTGGTCCAGGCGACCCGGACCGAGGAGCTCCAGCGCATCTACTCCTGGGTGCTCGGCGGCCTGGGACGCGGCGGGTGGGACGACGTCCGGTCGATCGCCCCCTACGCCGCGGTGAGCGTGGTGGTCCTGCTGGCCAGCGGCTACCTGCTGGACCTGCTCGCCTTGGGCGACGAGAAGGCGCAGAGCCTCGGGCTCAACGCCACGGCCGTGCGGCTGGTCGTGATCGCCGCCGCGTCGCTGGCGACGGCGGCGGCGGTGTCGGTCAGCGGGCTGATCGGGTTCGTGGGCATCGTGGTCCCGCACATCGTGCGCCGCCTCGTGGGCAGCGGGTACCGGCTCATCCTGCCGATGTCGCTCATCACGGGCGCGGCGTTCCTGGTCCTCGTGGACATCCTCGCGCGCACCGCGATCGCCCCCGCCGAGCTGCCGCTGGGGGTGGTGACCGCGTTCCTGGGCGCCCCGTTCTTCCTCGTCATCCTGCGCGCCACCCGCCACCGCTCCGTCTGAGCCGCGGGCGCTCCCGGAGCGCCGGGCCCCGCCCCCGGCCCGCCCGCCGGTGTTCGCCGGGCGCGACCGGCGTGTCTCCGGGAGCGCTGGGTGTCGCCTTCGTTGCGGGTGGGATACCGGTGGGGCTTCGCGTGGGGTCTCCCTCCCTCCACTGCGGCTCCGCCCAGTCGCTCGTGTTTCCGGGAGCGCTGGGTGTCGCCTTCGTTGCGGGTGGGATACCGGTGGGGCTTCGCGTCGGGTCTCCCTCCCTCCACTGCGGCTCCGCCCAGTCGCTCGTGTGACCCTTCTTCTGCGAGACTGGACGGCGTTATGGACTACACGATCTTCGGCGTTGCCGTCTTCATCGTCGCCCTCCTGGTGTTCGGCGGCGTCTTCCTGATCCGACCCCGCAAGCCCGAATCCCGCGACGAGTCCGCTGCGGCACCGCCCTCCGGCGCACCCGCCGCGACCGCCGTCGCCGAGCCGGAGGAGCGCGAACCCGGCGGCGAGACGGCGGCCGGGACCGCCACCGCGGTGGCCGAACCTCCCGCGGCGCCGGAGATCGAGGTCCCGCCGCCCTCTGCCGGGCGGCTGGTCCGCCTCCGCGCCCGGCTGGCGCGCTCGCAGAACGTCTTCGGGCAGAGCCTGCTGGGGCTGCTGTCGTCCGACCGGCTCGACGACGAGGCGTGGGAGGAGATCGAGGACACCCTGATCACCGCCGACGTCGGCGTCACCTCCGCCGCGCAGATCGTCGCCGGCCTGCGCACCCGGGTCAAGGTCCTGGGCACGCGCACCCCCGAAGAGGTGCGGCGCCTGCTGCGCGAGGAACTGCTGACCCAGATCGACCCCGCGCTGGACCGCACGGTGGCCACCGGGCCCTTCCCCGGGCGCCCGGCCGTGGTCATGGTCGTCGGCGTCAACGGCACCGGCAAGACCACGACCACCGGCAAGCTGGCCCGTGTGCTGGTCGGCGACGGCCGCAGCGTCGTGCTGGGCGCGGCCGACACCTTCCGCGCCGCGGCCGCCGACCAGCTCGAAACCTGGGGCAGCCGGGTCGGCGCCCCCGTCGTCCGCCGCGACGAGGGCGCCGATCCCGCCAGCGTCGCCTTCGACGCCGTGGCCCGCGGGGTCGAGGAGAAGACCGACACCGTGATCGTCGACACCGCCGGGCGGCTGCACACCAAGACCGGCCTCATGGACGAGCTCGGCAAGGTCAAGCGCGTCGTGGAGAAGAAATCGCAGGTCGACGAGGTGCTGCTGGTGCTCGACGCCACCACCGGGCAGAACGGACTGCGCCAGGCGCGGGTGTTCGCCGAGGCCGTCAACGTCTCCGGCATCGTCCTCACCAAGCTCGACGGCACCGCAAAGGGCGGCATCATCATCCAGGTCCAGCGCGAGCTCGGCGTCCCGGTCAAGCTCGTGGGCCTGGGCGAGGGCCCCGACGACCTCGCCCCGTTCGACGCCGAGACGTTCGTCGACGCGATCCTCGGCGACAGCTGACCCGCACGCCGCCCGGCCCGACCACCACGGCCCCCTCCCCGCTCGGGGAGGGGGCCGTTCGGGTATCCGGGGGCGACGGCACGAATCCCCGGCGTCCCAGGGGTGCCCTGTTCGGTCGGGTGTCACCCCGCCGGCACCGCCCACGGCCCATCTGAGCAGATGCTTCACCGATCTGTAACACCGCAGGTCATCTCTTTACGCCGGGGCAACATCGGGGGCTCCACCGGGAAACACGCCGGTACGAGGCTTGCGGCCGTGGTGATCTTCACCGGGCCCGACGACGCGCCCGCTGACCTTTCCTCGATGGCGACGTAATCCCCCAGCCCGACTCTGGAGGCGGCATGGACAGCGGTAACACGGCGTGGGTGCTCATATGCGCCGCGCTGGTGATGTTGATGACACCCGGCTTGGCGTTCTTCTACGGCGGCATGTCCCGCGCGAAGAGCGTGCTGAACATGATGCTGATGAGCTTCAGCAGCATCGCGATCGTCAGCGTCCTCTGGGTGGTCTGCGGGTACTCGCTCACCTTCGGTGAAGGCTACGGGCCGCTCGCACCGCTGCTCGGCGACTTCAGCAGTGTGGGGCTCACCAGCCTGATCGGCAGCGGCGAGGACATCCCCGACCTGGCCTTCGCCGGGTTCCAGATGATGTTCGCCGTCATCACCGTCGCGCTCATCAGCGGCGCGGTCGCCGACCGCGCGAAGTTCGGCGCGTGGCTGCTGTTCGTGCCCGTCTGGGCGCTGCTGGTGTACTTCCCGGTCGCCCACTGGGTCTGGAGCGGCACCGGCTGGATCTTCAACCTCGGCGTGATCGACTTCGCCGGCGGTACCGCCGTGCACATCAACGCCGGCGTCGCCGCCCTCGCGCTGACCCTGGTGCTCGGCCGCCGCAAGGGCTTCGGGTCGGAGTCCATGCGCCCGCACAACCTTCCGTTCGTCCTGCTGGGCGCCGCGCTCCTGTGGTTCGGCTGGTTCGGCTTCAACGCCGGCTCCGGCCTGGCCGCCGACGGCACCGCGGCCCTGGCGCTGGTCAACACCCAGGTCGCCACCGCTGCCGCCACCGGCGCCTGGATGCTCGTCGAGCGGATCCGCTACGGCAAGATCACCGCGCTGGGCTTCGCCTCGGGCGCGATCGCCGGCCTGGTGGCCATCACCCCGGCCGCGGCGTCGCTGACGCCGATCGGCTCGATCGCCCTCGGCCTCATCGCGGGCGGTGTCTGCGCCTACGCGATCAGCTGGAAGTTCAAGTTCAAGTACGACGACGCCCTCGACGTGGTCGGCATCCACATGGTGGGCGGCATCATCGGCTCCCTGGCCATCGGCCTGCTGGCCGCCTCGACCGCGGCGTCGGTCAGCGAGGACAACGGCCTGTTCTACGGCGGGGGGGTCGGGCTCCTCGGCCTGCAGGCCCTGGCCGTGGTCGCCGTGATGGTCTACTCGTTCGTCGTCACCTGGATCATCGCCAAGGTCATCGACCTCGTCATGGGCTTCCGGATCCCCGAGCACGTCGAGACCAACGGCCTCGACCACGAACTCCACTCCGAGACCGCGTACGCCTTCGACGAGCTGGACGAGCTGGAGACCGGAGAGCTCTCCTCGCCGACGCCTCCGGGCGAGGAGAAGACCTCACAGCAGGTCGGGTCCTAGCGTCCCCAGCGTTGAGGCCGCGGTCCCGGCCGCGTATGCGGTGAGGTGGCAGTACGCCGGACCGGTGAGGAGTTCCTCCTCACCGGTTCCGGTGTTTTCCCGGGGCCGGCGCGCCCCCTCCCACTGAGCGGGGAACATCGAGCGTGCCCGTGGAGTGCCGGCGGTGGCTGGACCGCGGAACACGACCCGGCCGGGGAACGAGGGAGGGGCGTGTGACGCGGACGGTTCTCCCGGACCGGCGCCGCCTTGAGGGCGTCCCGCGGGCTGAGTGGGAAACACCGCTTTGACCGGGTGTGCGGAGGCGTTGGGTACGCTGTCCGCAACGGAGGGGCCGCACGAACGTGCGACGAGGGCTTTTCCGCCGCCCGCCGATCCCTACGGCAGTGGGCGCCGGGGCCCTGACCTCGCACGGTGCGTTCGATCCGAACCCCGCTCAGCCCGTCCAATCCCGTGTACCCCTCGGCAAGGGGCCAGGAGGCATGATGTCGCCGGACCAACCCAGCAGACGCCGACCGAGCACACCGGTCAGGTTCGCGGCCGCAACGGCCGTCTTCGCGCTCGGCGCGGCCGGTTGCTCGATCGACCTGAGCAGCTGGCGGCCGGGTGGCGGAGGCGAAGAGCCGGCGCCCTCGCCGACCCCGGTCGAAGCCGGCCCGCTGCTGGACGCCGCCCTCGAATCCCTGGCCGCCGCCCCCGCGATCACCGTGCAGGGGCAGATCGCCGAAGCCGAGGACCAGGCCGTCAAGGAGACCGCGCTGACGGTCACCGACGCCGGGGCCGCCTACGGCACCGTCCAGCAGAGCGAGAACGAGGCCGAGGTCCTCCAGGCCGACGGCAGCCTCTTCGTCAACGCCCCCGACGAGTACTGGCTCGACCAGGACGTCGCCAACCCCGACACCGACCAGTACGCCGGTGCGTGGGTGCGCGTCTCGGGCGCGCAGCTCGGCATCAACCCCGGCTCGGTGCTCACCCCCGCCACCCTCGCCGAGATCCTGCGCGGCCTGGCGCCCGAGAGCGGCGACGCCACGCTGGAGAACCTCGACGGCACCTCCGCCTACCGGGTCGACCTGGGCGGCGGCGAGCAGAACCGCGTCTGGATCGGCGAGGACAGCGGTGAGCTGATGCGGATGGAGATCGAGCAGCTCGCCCCCGAGGACGCCGACTCCGGCCCCCGCACGCGGCTCAACTTCGCCGCGCCCGAGGCCGCCGACATCGAGACCGTCTACGACGACATCCTCGCGGCCGCCGAGGACGGCCTGGGCTCCTCGCGCGATGCCCGCCTGCCCGTCAACTGGGAGGGGCAGCTCGCCCTGGAGTGCGCCGACGGAGGCGCGTGCACGGTCACCGGCCAGGCCGTCGACGAGTCCGGCGGCAGCGGCGACACCACCGTCCTGGTCCGCATGGACGCCGAGCTGACCAACGACGAACTCGGCGCGCAGGAGTGCAGCGACTCCGCCTCGCTCGCGGCCGGTGAGACCGCCGAGCTGACGTGCGAGGTCGACTTCGAGCTGGAGGCCAGCACGGAGCCGCAGGAGTACGAGATCGCCGGCGACGCCCTGCTGTCCACGCGCGGCCTCAGCAGCGACGCCCGCGACGAGCTGATCGCCACGGTGGGGGACCAGCGCGAGGCGACCCTGTCGCCCGAGGAGGGGGCCGGGTCGGCCGAGCCGTCGGCGGACCCCTCCGCCGAGCCCAGCGCATCAGGGAACTAGCGGGGCGAAGCCGCCCGGTGAAGGGCGCGCGGTGGCCGGGGCGCGCGATGGCGCCCCGGCGGGTAACCTAGGGAACAGAAACCTGCGACGAAGGACTGGCCACACTCGTGTTCGAGACGCTTTCCGACCGGCTGACCTCGGTCTTCTCCTCGCTGCGCGGCAAGGGGCGGCTGTCCGATGAGGACATCGACGCGACCGCGCGGGAGATCCGTCTCGCGCTGCTGGAGGCCGATGTCGCGCTCCCGGTCGTCCGCGCGTTCGTCGGCCAGATCAAGGAGCGCGCCCGCGGCGAAGAGGTCTCCAAGGCCCTGAACCCGGCGCAGCAGGTCATCAAGATCGTCAACGAGGAACTGATCGCGATCCTCGGCGGCGAGACCCGCGAGATCCGGTTCGCGAAGAACCCGCCGACCGTGATCATGCTCGCGGGACTCCAGGGCGCCGGCAAGACCACCCTCGCGGGCAAGCTCGCGCGCTGGCTCGCCGCCGAGCGCAACACCCCGCTGCTCGTCGCGGCCGACCTCCAGCGCCCCAACGCCGTCACCCAGCTACAGGTGGTGGGCGAACGCGCGAGCGTCCCCGTCTTCGCGCCGCAGCCGGGCAACGGTGTGGGCGACCCGGTCGAGGTCGCCCGCGCCTCCGTCGAGCACGCGCGGCGCAACAACCACAACGTCGTCATCATCGACACCGCCGGCCGCCTGGGCATCGACTCCGAGATGATGCAGCAGGCGGCCGACATCCGCGACGCCGTCACGCCCGACGAGATCCTCTTCGTCGTCGACGCCATGATCGGCCAGGACGCCGTCAACACCGCGCAGTCCTTCCTCGACGGGGTGGGTTACGACGCCGTCGCGCTGACCAAGCTCGACGGCGACGCCCGCGGCGGTGCGGCGCTGTCCATCCGGCACCTCACCGGCCGGCCGATCATGTTCGCCTCCACGGGCGAGAAGCTCGAGGACTTCGACCTCTTCCACCCCGACCGGATGGCGTCGCGCATCCTCGACATGGGCGACGTCCTGACGCTCATCGAGCAGGCGCAGCGCACGTTCGAGGAGTCCGAGGTCGAGCAGATGGCCAGCACGCTGGCCTCCGACCAGGACTTCACGCTCGACGACTTCCTCCAGCAGATGGCGATGGTCCGCAAGCTCGGGCCGATCAGCAATCTGCTCGGGATGATGCCCGGCATGGGGCAGATGCGCGAGCAGATCAGCAACGTCGACGACAAGGACCTCGACCGCATCACGGCGATCATCCGGTCGATGACCCCGGGGGAGCGGCAGAACCCGAAGGTCATCAACGGCTCGCGCCGGCTGCGCATCGCCAACGGGTCCGGTACCCAGGTCAGCGACGTCAACGGCCTGGTCACGCGGTTCTTCGAAGCGCAGAAGATGATGCGCCAGATGAAGAACGGCGGGATGCCGGGCATGCCCGGGATGCCGGGTATGCCGGGCATGGGCGGCGGCCGTAAGAAGGGCAAGGCCCAGGCCAAGAAGCTCAAGAAGGGCAAGCAGCGCAGCGGCAACCCGGTCAAGGCCAAGCAGCAGGAGGCCGAGCGCGCCGCCGAGCGGCAGCGCCGCAAGGACGACCCCGGTGGTCAGCAGGCGCCGCAACTGCCCCCGGGCCTCGGTGGCGGCGGTACGCCGCAGCTCCCGCCCGGCCTCGGCGGCGGCAACATCCCCGACCTCTCGGGCTTCAAGCTGCCCAAGAAGTGAGGCCGGTGCGCCCCGCGCGGCGTGGGGCGCACCGCGCACGCTCCGGCGTCTGGCACAATTGAGTGCTGACTAACGGTGCCGCGGGCCGGCCCTCTACCTTGCCCCGGCACCTACGTCCCCGCCTCGGCGGTGCGCCGCAACCCCACGCGGCGCCGAACCGGGCACACGCATCGCAATCGAAAGAAGACCACACCCGTGGCTGTCAAGATCAAGCTCAAGCGTATGGGGAAGATCCGTACGCCGCAGTACCGCATCGTCGTCGCCGACGCCCGCACCAAGCGCGATGGCAAGGCCATCGAGGAGATCGGCAAGTACCACCCGAAGGAGGACCCGAGCTTCATCGAGGTCGCCTCCGAGCGGGCGCAGCACTGGCTGTCCGTGGGGGCCCAGCCCACCGATGCGGTCAAGACCATCCTGAAGCGCACCGGCGACTGGCAGAAGTTCAAGGGCCTGCCCGCCCCCGCGCCGCTGAAGGTCGCCGAGCCCAAGGACGCTGAGGCCAAGGAGGCGGAGTTCCAGGCCGTCCTCAAGGAGCTCGTCCTGCCCGACAACGAGGGCAAGGGCAAGGCTCGCAAGTCCGAGAAGAAGGCCGACAAGGCGGAGAAGGCCGACAAGGCCGACAAGGCCGAGGACAAGGCCGCCGAGGTCGCGGAGAAGCCCGAGGGCGAGGACTGACGTGCTGGAAGAGGCGCTTGAGCACCTAGTGCGCGGAATCGTGGAGAATTCCGACGACGTCCAGGTGAGAGCCCGACGGCTCCGCAAGGGCAAGGTGCTCGAGGTCCGGGTCCATCCCGATGATCTCGGGAAGGTGATCGGCCGCAATGGCCGGACCGCCAAGGCCCTGCGGACCGTTGTGGGTTCGCTGGCCGGCGGCCGGTACGTGCGCGTCGACCTGCTGGACCTGAACGAAGTGCGCTGAATCGCGCACTGGGGCGCCGGCCGACGGTCGGCGCCCCAGTGTCGTGCCCGCCGGCCGTGCCGCGGGTACCGAGCACGAGGAGAACGATGCGTCTGGTTGTCGGCCGGATCGGCCGCGCACACGGAGTCCGGGGCGATGTCGCGGTCGATGTGCGCACCGACGATCCCGCCGAGCGCTTCGCCGCGGGCGCCCGGCTGCTGACCGACCCCGATGCCGCCGGTCCCCTGACCATCAAGTCCGTGCGCACCCATTCGGGGCGGCTGCTCGTGCGGTTCGCCTCGGTCGCCGACCGCGACGCCGCCGAGGCGCTGCGCGGCGTCACCCTCCTGGTCGATTCCGCGGACATCCCGCCGGTGGACGACCCCGACGAGTTCCACGACCACGAACTCATCGGGCTGCGGGCCGTCACCTCCGACGGCACCGACATCGGTGTGGTCGACGACATCCTGCACCACGCCCAGGACGTCCTGGTGATCAAGGACACCGAGGGCGCCGAAGTGCTGGTCCCCTTCGTCCGGGAGCTGGTGCCCGACGTCGACACCGGCGCCGGCCGCCTGGTGGTCGCGCCCCCTCCCGGACTGCTCGACCTGGGGCGCTGACCCCGGCACGCACCCGGCCCGCCACCGTCGCCGGCGCCCGCAGGAGCGGGGCGGCGATACCCACCGCGCCGTGGACGACGGCCCCCGAAGCCCGGAAGAACCCATGCGTATCGACATCATCAGCATCTTCCCCGAGTACTTCAGCCCGCTGGAGCTGTCGCTCCTCGGCAAGGCGCGCGCCTCGGGGCTGCTCGACATCCGCGTGCACGACCTGCGCTCCTGGACCCGCGACCGGCACAACACCGTTGACGACACCCCCTATGGGGGCGGCCCCGGCATGGTGATGAAGCCCGAGCCGTGGGGGGAGGCGCTCGACGCCGTCGCGTCCGGCGGCGACGAGGGTGCGGCACCGCGGCTCATCGTGCCCACGCCCAGCGGGCTGCCCTTCACCCAGCAGCGGGCCGACCGCCTGGCAGGGGAGCCCTGGCTCGTCTTCGCCTGCGGGCGCTACGAGGGGATCGACTCCCGGGTGGCGGCCGACGCCGCCGGGCGGATGCCCGTGGAGCACCTGAGCATCGGCGACTACGTGCTGGCCGGGGGTGAATCCGCCACCCTGGTGATGGTCGAGACCATCTCGCGGCTGCTGCCCGGAGTGCTGGGCAACGCGGAGTCGGCGGTGCAGGACTCCTTCGCCACCGGCGCCATGGCGCACCTGCTCGAAGGCCCCGTCTACACCAAGCCGCCCGTGTGGCGCGACCGGGAGGTCCCGCCCGTTCTGCTGTCGGGCAACCACGGGGCGGTCGACCGGTGGCGCCGCGACCAGGCCCTGCGCGCCACCGCGCGCAACCGGCCCGAACTCCTCGACCGGCTCACGGCCGATGATCTCGACCGGCGCGACCAGGAGGTCATCGCCGAGGCTCGGTTACAGACCGGTGCCGAACCTATGGCAGACTAGACGAGTTGCCCCTGTCATAGAACCGTATCCGCATGCGCCGGGCACCGGCCGACGGCTGCGGAGCCCGCAGAGGCACACGAACACGACCCCAGCAGATCTGCCCGCGCGAACCGCAATGTCCGTCGCCGCGGCGCGCAATCGATGAGGAACCGCTGAGATGCACACCGCTATTCAGGAGCTTGAGAAGGACCAGCTGCGCTCCGACATCCCCGACTTCCGCCCCGGCGACACGCTCAACGTCCACGTGCGGGTGACGGAGGGGAACCGCTCCCGGGTCCAGGTCTTCAAGGGTGTCGTGATCCGGCGGCAGGGCCCGGGTGCGCGCGAGACCTTCACGGTCCGCAAGATCAGCTATGGCGTGGGCGTCGAGCGCACCTTCCCGGTGCACACCCCGGCCCTGGAGAAGATCGAGGTCGTCTCCCGCGGTCGCGTCCGCCGCGCCAAGCTCTACTACCTGCGCAACCTGCGCGGCAAGGCCGCCCGCATCCGCGAGCGCCGCGAGCCCGTCGCCCGCTAGGGCGAAGTTCTTCACAGGCCGTATCCGGGTGCGCCTTTTCCGGCGCCCGGCGTCGTGCTCGGCTAGGCTTCGATCCCGATGAGCAACGACGATTTGGACCCTCGCGAGGCCGGGCCCCACACCGGTGGGACCACCCGGCCCGAACCGGGCGACCTGCCCGATGACGCTGGCTCCTCCGTGCCCGAGCACGGAGGAGCCAGCGTCATGTCGGGGGCCGGTGCCACGAAGGAGACCGTGACCGCGGATGAGGTCGATGCCGAGAGCCCAGGGGATGCGATGAGCGCCGAAAAGGAACGCACCAAGGACGAAAAGGCCGGGTCCTTCTGGAAGGAACTCCCGATCCTGATCGTCATCGCACTGGTCTTGGCGTTCGTCATCAAGACCTGGGTCGTCCAGGCGTTCTACATCCCCTCGAAATCGATGGAGAACACCCTCCTGGTCGGTGACCGGGTCCTCGTCAACAAGCTCGTCTACCAGGTCCGCGACATCGAGCGCGGGGACGTGGTCGTCTTCAACGGAACCGGCTCCTGGGACGAGGAGAACACCGTCACCGTCGCGCCCCCCTCCAATCCGGTTTCGCAGCTCTTCACGTGGGTGGGGCAGCAGTTCGGGGTCGCCCCCACGGGCAAGGACTACATCAAGCGCGTCATCGGCGTCCCCGGCGACACCGTCGAGTGCTGCGACGAGGAGAACCGGGTCATCGTCAACGGCGAGCCGATCGACGAGCCCTACCTGTTCCCCGGCAGCCAGGAGACCCACACCGAGTTCGGCCCGGTCGAGGTGCCCGCGGGGCGGCTGTGGCTCATGGGCGACCACCGCGAGATCTCCTACGACTCCCGGCTGCACCAGAACGACCCCGGTGGCGGCAGCATCGCCGTCGACAGCGTGATCGGGCGCGCGTTCGTCGTCGTGTGGCCGCTCAACCGGATCACCACCCTCCCCATCCCCGACAGCTTCGCCCCCCTCAACTCCGAGGACTCCGCCGCGGCCCCCGTCGCGCAGGGGGCCGCCGCCGCTCTGCCGCTCGCCCTGGGTGCGGCGGGTGCCCTGCCCGTCCACCGGGCCGGCCGCCTGGTCACCCGGCGTATCCGCCGCTCACACGCCGGGGATTCGGCGGATTGACCCCATGCGGTTGACACGTGGCGCATCATGGATTCTGTAGCGGATACGTCCGCTGTCAAGGCCACGACACCAGACGACACCGCATGACAGTGCAGTGCACGAGGGCGAAGGGGGCCGGGCCGGCCGAAATCGGGAGTGCACGACGAAAGCGAGCGCGAGATGAGTTCTGAGGACCTGGAGAAGTACGAGGCCGAGATGGAGCTACAGCTCTATCGCGAGTACCGCGACGTCGTCGGCCTCTTCAGCTACGTGGTCGAGACCGAACGCCGGTTCTACCTGACCAACCACGTGGACCTGCAACCGCGCAGCACCGAGAACGGTGAGATGTACTTCGAGGTCACGATGGAGGACGCCTGGGTCTGGGACATGTACCGCCCGGCCCGGTTCGTCCGCAACGTGCGCGTGGTGACGTTCAAGGACGTCAACGTCGAAGAGATCACCAAGGCCGATCTCGAAGTCCCCGACTCCGGCGACCCGGGCACAGCGGACTGACCCGCCCGGACACAACGGACCACCCGGCCAGACCCGAAGGGGGCGCCCCGCCAAGGGGCCGCCCCCTTCTGCGCTGTGCCGGGGCTTCCCCCCCGGGGCCGATGGCCACCGCTCGGGGAATCGGCGGTGCTCCTCATGCCCGGGACCCGATCGCGCCATCGCCATCGCGCGCTTGCTCCGCCTTCCCGTCGGGACCCTCCATGTCCGCCTCCGCTGTTCGCATCCGGCCGCATTGAAGGGTCGCGTCGGAGGGAGCGGTCCGGATGCTCCGCCCGCAGTATATTTTGAACGATAGTTCTAATTGTACTATCGTTCAAATATCTGACGAAGGGGGAGCGGTGGAACACGCGGGAAGAGGGCGCGCGGACGCGCGCCGGTGGGCGGGCCTGGGACTGCTGGCCCTGCCGACGGTGCTGCTGGGGCTCGATGTGACGGTGCTGTACCTGGTGTTGCCGAGCATGGCCGCGGACCTGGCCCCTTCGGCGACGCAGACGCTGTGGATCATGGACGCCTACGGCTTCTTCATCGCCGGGTTCCTGATCACGATGGGAACCCTGGGCGATCGGGTCGGTCGGCGCCGGCTGCTGGTGATCGGCATGGCGGCGTTCGCCATCGTGTCGGTCTTCGCGGCGTTCGCCCCCAGCGCCGGACTGCTGATCCTCGCGCGAGCACTGCTGGGCATCGCCGGAGCCACGCTCATGCCCTCGACGCTGTCGCTGATCTCGAACATGTTCGCCGATGTCCGGGAACGCGCGCTCGCGATCGGGGTGTGGGCGACGATGTTCGCCCTCGGCATGGCGGCGGGGCCCGTGGTCGGCGGTGCGCTGATCGGGGCGTTCTGGTGGGGCGCGGCCTTCCTGATCGCCGTGCCCATCGCCGTCGTGGTGCTGGCCGGGGCGCGGGTGCTGCTCCCGGAGTACGCCGACCCGCACGCGGGCCGGCTGGACCCGGCCAGTGTGGCCCTGTCGCTGATGGCGATCCTGCCCGTCGTCTACGCGGTCAAGGAGGCGGCCGTTCACGGACCCGACGTGCGGACGGCGGTCCTCCTGGCGGCCGGACTGGCAGCGGGAGCGGTGTTCGTGCGCCGCCAGCGCCGCCTGGCCTCCCCGCTGCTGGACGTGGGCCTGTTCGCCGACCGGGCCTTCTCCGCGGCGCTGGCGGTCCTGCTCGTCGGACTGGTGGGAGTGGGCGGCACGATGTACCTGGTCACTCAGTACCTGCAACTCGTTGAAGGGATGACCCCGGCGGCGGCGGGACTGTGGATGGGGCCGCCCGCACTGGCGATGTTCGCCGCCGCGGTCGGAGCCCCGCTCATCGCCAGGCGGGTGCGCCCCGGCCTCGTCATGGCCGCCACCCTCGGCCTGTCCGTCATCGGCTACGCCCTGCTCGCCGCCAGCGGTACCGGCGACGCCCTGGCCGTGGTGGCCGGGTTCGCGCTGGTCTACCTCGGACTCGGGGCGATCGCCGCTCTGGGCACGGACATCGTTGTCGGCGCGGCACCGGCCGAGAAATCGGGCTCGGCGGCGGCCATGTCCGAGACCGTGCAGGAGCTCGGCATCGCCGTCGGTGTCGCGCTCCTGGGAAGCCTGACCACCGCCGTCTACCGCGCCCAGGCGCCCGACCCTGAGGGCGCGCCGCCCGAAGCCGCCGACCGCCTCGCCGACAGCCTCAGCGGCGCCATCGCGGTCGCCGATCAGGTACCGCCGGCCTCCCTCGCGGCGGCTCGGGACGCCTTCACCACGGGCGTGAACGCCGCTTCCCTCGTCGCGGGAGCCGCCATCGCGGCAGCGGCGGTGCTGTGCTTCGTCGCGCTTCGGCACGTGCGCCCGCTCGGCGAGGAGCAACGCGTGGAGGCGCCCCTGCCGTGACCGGCTCGACTACCCTGAGGGGCGTCGGGAGGGAGCCATGGGCGACGAGGACGGCAAGGTCGACGGGCGCAAGGCCCGAGGGCGGAAACGCCGCGCCGAGATCATCGAGGCCACTCTCGCCGTCGTCCAGCGCGACGGCGCCGGCGGCGTCACCCACCGCACGGTCGCCGAGCAGGCCGGTATCACCACCAGCCTGAGCACCTACTACTTCGCGACCATCGACGACCTGCTCGTCGCCGCCCTTTCCAGCGTCAGCGACGCCTACACCGCGCGCATCCGCGACATCATCGACCACCAGGACGACCGGCTCCGCGGTCTGGCCGAGCTCATCGTCGAGTCGGTCGGCCCTGGTCGCGAACGAGCCCTGGCCGAACGGGAACTCTCCACCCTCGCCGCCCGCAGGCCCGCCCTGCAGCCTGTCGCGCGAAGGTGGCGGGAGAACGTCGCCGAACTCGCCGCCACCGTCACCGGCGACCCCGAGGCCATCGCCGCGATCGTCGCCGCCTCCGACGGTCTGTGCACCGCCCTGCTCATCGACAACGCCCCGGCTCAGGCCGACTTCGTGCACCGGGTCCTCCTCCGGGCGCTCGGCACCCGCCGCCCCGCGCCGCCGGCACCGCACCCCGCCTGATCCCGCTGCGCGGCGCCTCACGAGCGCACCGACCGGCCCGGCCGATAACGCCCGCCCGCCCTGCCGGCTAGTGAGGACGGGGCCACCGTGGGTGCCGACCGGGCGGGTGTTCACACGTTTCGAGGGCGCGGGGGTGCGGCCGGGGGTCGGGCGGGTCGGGCGAGCGACGTGTTCCAGCCGATCGCCTCGGAGACGAGGCCGCCGCCGACCGGGCTGAATCGACGCCGCCATGGCCCCGGCGCCGTTGCGTCGGGCGGCGTTGAGTCCGGGGGCGTCGAGTCGGGCGGCGGGGGACCCGGCAGGGCGGGCCTTCGCCCCACAGGACGGGCCGGAGGGCCGCCTGCTTCGGCAGTGCCGCTGAATCGTTCCCGGCGGGTTTTCCACAAGCCAAGGATCGAGGTCGCGGGGAAAGGAGCCGTTCGGTCACTGTGGGTAGTGGAGGTGATCCACCTTGACCGGATCCACACGCCCCCTGTCCGCCGCCCTCCTCACCCCGGCGGCCGCGTCCGCCCAGAAAGCCCCGTTCGCCGTGGCGGCCACGTCCGCCCCGGCGGCACGCGCCCCTCGTCGTCGTACCGGCACCCACCGTCTCGCCGGCCTTCGCCGCCCCGTGGGCACTCACCGCCTCGTCGGCCTTCGCCGCCCCATTGGCACCCATCCCATTGTGGGTACCGCTCGCGGTAGCAACGCGGGTCCACGGGTCCCCGTCCTTCCTTGTGGATTCCGCACCCATCCCCGCGCGGCACGCTCACGCCACCGCGGCCCGCGCTGCCGACCGCCAGGGTGGCTGCGCGCCCTGTGGGCGGGGGTCCTGTGGCACGTGGCGGCCCGGGAGCCGGTGCCGCATCGGTCGGGCCGTCCGGGGACCGCTCGGCAAGCCGATCCCATGACTCCGGTGATGCCGGCCACCCCGGTGATGCCGTCGCCCCCGTCCGATCCGCCTCCGCGCCGGGTACGGCACAAGGACGCACTGGGGCGGCGGGGCGAGGACATCGCGGCCGCCCATCTCGAACGCTGCGGGGTCCGCGTGCTCGCCCGGAACTGGCGGTGCCGCGAAGGCGAGATCGACATCGTGGCGCACGACGCCGGCACCCTGGTCGCCGTCGAGGTCAAGACCCGCACCAGTCTCCGCTTCGGCTCCCCGCTCGACGCCGTCACACCCGCGAAACTCCGCCGCCTGCGCCGCCTCGCCCGATCGTGGACAGCCGAGCACGGCCGCCCTGGATCGCGCATCCGCATCGACGCCATGACCGTCCTGACCGGAACCGGCGGCCGCATGTTCCTCCGACACCACCGGGGGATCGGGTGAACATGTGGGAGGGGCCAACGGAGCCCGGTACCACTGGTGAGCCGCACGTCTCTTCGGCATCGCCGGGGGATGGGGCGGTCCTGCCGGAGGGGCCGATCGCGCCGGGCGCTTCCGCGCGGTCGGGGGTCGCTGCGGCAGCGTCGTGGGGTGGGGCGAGTCGGCCGGAGGGGTCGGTGGTGCCCGGTACCACTGGTGAGCCGCATGTTCCTTCGGCACCGCCGGGGGAGGGGGCGGGTCTCCCCACCCGACTGACAGGGGTCGGCTCCACCTCGCGGCGACCCTGCCGCATCGTGTGTGGAGCACGCCCGCCCGGGGGGTCGTAATGGGACTGGCGCGTACGAAGTCCGTCGCGCTCCTCGGGGTCGAGGGCCACACGGTCGAGGTCGAAGCGCACCTGGGCGGCGGGGCCGCCGGACTCACCCTGGTCGGGCTGCCCGACACCGCACTGCGCGAGGCCCGCGACCGTATTCGGGCGGCGGTCGTCAACGCCGGTGAGACGTGGCCCGAAGGCCACATCACGGTCAGCTTGTCGCCCGCCAGCCTGCCCAAGCGCGGCAGCGGGTTCGACTTGGCCATCGCCGCCGCCGTTCTCGCGGCCGACGGCGCCATTTCGGCCGAAGCCGTGCACGATTGCGTCCTGCTGGCCGAACTGGGGCTCGACGGCCGCGCCCGGCCGGTCAGCGGCGTCCTGCCCGCGGTCCTGGCGTCGTCCCGCCGCGGCGACCGCACGGTCATGGTCGCGCGGGGCAACGCCGCCGAGGCATCCCTGGTCCCCGACATCGAGGTCGTTGCGATCGGTAGCCTCGGCGACCTTCTCGCCTGGGTTCGCGGGGAGCCCATCCCCGACACCCCCGACGATGACGATCATCCGGATCCCGGCACTCCGGAGCCCTCTCACAGCCGCAGCCCCGACCTCGCGGACGTACTCGGACAGCCGGTCGCCCGGCGTGCGGTCGAGATCGCCGCTGCGGGCGGGCACCACCTGATGATGATCGGTCCGCCGGGCACCGGGAAGAGCCTGCTCGCCGAACGCCTCCCGACCGTCCTGCCGCCGCTCACCCAGGCGGAATCGATCGAGGTCACAGCGGTGCACTCGGTGGCCGGAACCCTGCGCAAGGGCGAACCGCTCGTCACACGGGCTCCGTTCTGCGCCCCCCACCACACCGCCACCCGCGCGGCGATCGTGGGCGGCGGCAGCGTCCGCCTCCGGCCCGGTTGCGTGTCGCTGGCCCACCGGGGTGCGCTGTTCCTGGACGAAGCACCGGAGTTCGCCACGGGCGTGCTCGACTCCCTGCGCCAGCCGCTGGAATCCGGCGAGGTCATCGTCTCCCGCTCTGCGGCGACCGTCTGCTTCCCCGCGCGCTTCCAGCTCGTGCTGGCGGCCAACCCGTGTCCGTGCGGGAAATCGGGCAACGCCTGCACGTGCTCCTCGCTTCAGCGCCGCCGCTACCTGGCGCGGCTCTCCGGCCCCCTGCTCGACCGCGTCGACCTCAAGGTCGAGCTCCAGCCGGTGTCGCACGCCGAACTCCTCGCCGACCGCGCCTATGCCGAATCGTCGGAGACCGTGGCGGAACGCGTCGCCCAGGCACGCGAACGCGCGGCCAAGCGCCTCGCCGCCACACCGTGGACCACCAACGCCGAGGTTCCCGGCGCCCACCTGCGCAGGGACTTCCCCGTCCCCGGCCAGGCGCTGCGCATCCTGGCCGCGGCCCTGGACCGCGGCGAGATCAGCGCACGCGGCGTCGACCGTGCGATCCGCCTGGCATGGACCCTCGCCGACCTCGCCGGCCGCCCGCGCCCGGAGGTCGAGGACACGGCCTACGCCTTCGCCCTCTGGTCAGGGAGGACCCCATGACCCCCCTCGGCCCCGAGCCGGTGTCCCGTCCCCGTGCGTCGCGACTCCTGGCGACACTCCCTCGCGTCGCCATCCCGCACCGTGGCACCGCGATTCCCCTTGTGCGTCGCAGGAATGGGCAGAGGGATTGCCACTGCTCGGCGCCGGCGGTCCCGCGATGCCGGTGGATCTCACGCCCTGTCACATATCGCGCGCCTATCCGGAGGGCGGCCGGGCACCCTCCGGACGGTGCCGGCCGACCCGGGGACGTGCGGATCCGGTGGGGGAGGGAAGCGAAGTCGACTCAGGCGCCGATCACGGCCGCCGATGATCATGCCTCGACGGATCTCAGCGGCGTCGACCGATGCGTGGCGCGGACCGATCCCGCGATGGCGATCGATGCCTCTGTGGCAGCGGTGTCGGCCCTTCCGGCGGTAGATGTGCACGGCGGTGGCCCTGCCTGCCCGTCCCCGCCCCACACGGCGGCGGTCAGCGGAGCCGCCGTCCACTGGCCCGACCGACAGCGTGCGGCAGCACGGGGGACCGGCCTCCTGGCCGCGGAGAGTGGTCGTCGTGAATGCCCGTCGGCACCGCGTTCGTTCGTTTCGACCGCCGTGCACGTCGGGGCGCACGAAAGGGGTGGCGCGTTCCGGCAGGCGGTTCTGGGCCACCCGATGCCGCCGGTTCGCCTGCGCGCGGTACGGGAAGGGCGAGGCGGGCGGTGCTGCCCTCAGGAGTTGTTCGTGGGGTTCTGGTGGTGGCGAGTGCCTTCCCCGTCAAGCGTTGGCGTGTCGGGATCAGCGCGGTGTGGAGGCCGTGGGGCGTCCTGGGGAGGCGGGACGCTCGGCTCGGCGGCCGCCCGATGGCACTGTGTCGCCTGTGCGCCTTACAGGTGTGGCAGGGACGCGTGGGGCCGTGCCCGGGACGGGTCGGCTGTGTCGGGCTGGTGTGTCCGGGGCGGTGTTAGGTGTCGATGGGGTACGTGGGGAGGGAGGGTGTGGTGAGTTCGGGGACGGCGGACTCCGGTGGGTCCGATGATGGTGTTGCCCGTGCGTGCCTGACCGCTGTGGCGGGGGCGGGGGATCCCGTTATGGGGGTGCTGCTCGACACGTATGGCGCCTCCTCCGTGTGGGAGGCGCTCCGGGGCGGTGACCCCCCACCCGAACCGGCCGGTGTCCGGGGCCGGTCGCTCGGCGACCGGTGGGAGCGCTGGCGTCGGCGTTCCGTCGGCGTCGACCCGGATCGGCTGATGAGCGCCGCCGCCGACATCGACAGCCGTCTCGTTGTCCCGGGTGACCCCGAATGGCCCCACCAGCTCGACCGACTCGCGGAGCGGCGGCCCTACGCGCTCTGGGTCCGCGGCGCCCACGACCTCCGCAATGCCTGCCTGCGCTCCGTGGCCGTGGTCGGCTCGCGTGCCGCCTCCTCCTATGGCCTGCACGTCACGGGCGACCTCGCCTGGGCGCTCGCCGAGCGCTCCTGGACCTGTGTGTCGGGCGGTGCCTATGGGATCGACTCCGCGGCCCACCGTGGAGCGCTGGCCGGGGGAGCACCCACTGTGGCGGTCCTGGCCAGCGGCCTCGACCTCGGCTACCCCCGCGGCAATGAGGGCCTCTTCGCCGACATCGCCGTGCGCGGCACCCTGGTCAGCGAGCACCCGCCCGGAACCGCGCCCACCCGCCACGGCTTCCTTGTGCGAAATCGGATCATCGCCGCCCTCACACCAGGCACGGTCGTGGTCGAGGCCGGGCTGCGCAGCGGGGCGCTCAACACCGCCCGGCACGCCCTCGACCTGTGCCGCGTGCTCATGGCCGTGCCCGGCCCGGTCACCTCCGCGCTCTCCGCGGGCTGCCACCGCCTGCTGCGCGAGTGGCGCGCGGTCTGCGTCACCGACGCCACCGACGTCGCCGAGCAGGTGGGACACATCGGCGCCGACCTTCGGCCCGGAAACGGCACCGCCCTGGCCCGAGACGCCCTCGACGACCTCGCGCGCAAGGTCCTCGATTCCGTCCCGGTGCGTACCGGCGCGGGTACGGCCACCATCGCGTCGAAGGCGGGCCTCGACCTCGATCTCACCCTCGGACGCCTCGGACTGCTGGCGGCCGGGGGCTTCATCGAGCGATGCCTGGCAGGGTGGCGTGTCCGCCCCGGAACCGCCGACGATGACCGGGGTAGTGTGACGCTATGACGAACCGTCACGGCGACGCCGTTCCGGCGGGCGGGCCGCTCGTCCCCGCCTCCGGCGGGACGCCGCGCGGCGCCGATGCCGGTGCTGCCGGCAACGGCGCTGAAGAATGGCGGAGGCGCGTGGCGTCCGGCACCATCACCATCACCCGCGCGCAGTCGGCCCACACAGTCGGACCCCGCGACGTTCGACTGGTGTCCGATCGTGCTCTCGCGCATTGGCCGTACCCCGTGGCCCTCCACATCCGGTGGCCGGCAGGCCGAGGTCTGGCGCGTCGGCCGCGTCTGGCGGCCGACCTCGTCGGGCTGGTGTCTGTTCGTGCTCTTGCGCGTCTGCCGTATCCCGTGGCCTTGCAGGTTCGGTGGCCGGTCGGCCGCGGCCTCGTGCGTCGGCCGCGGCCGGCGGCCGTCCTCGGTCGACGGATGCCCGGTCGTGGTCCCGTGAGCATGCCGCATCCAGCGGCCGCCGTCCTCGCCGGGAGGAGCGGGTCGGTCGGCCCGCGTCGTCGCGCCGGGGCCGCCACCCCCATACCCCTCAGCGCCGCATGACCGCGTCCGCATACGACGACCTCGTCGAAGAGTTCCGGCGCCACATCGGCGCCGACCGGTCCGCGCACACCGTGCGCGCCTATGTCGGGGACCTCCGCGGGCTGCTCGGCCACCTCGACTCCGTCGGCTGCGCCGTCGGCGAGATCGACGTCGCCGCCCTGCGCGGCTGGCTCGCGGCGCAGCACGAGGCCGGTGCCGCGCGGTCGACCGTCGCGCGCCGGGTCGCCGCCGCTCGGGCCTTCACCGCGTTCCTGCACCGCACGGGCCGGCTGGCGGTGGACCCCGGACCCCTGATCGCCACCCCCAAGGCCCATCGCACCCTGCCCGTGGTGCTCGACGAAGCGCAGGCCGGCTCCGCGCTCGACTCCGGTACCGCCTCCGACGACACCACCGCGGACGGGCTGCGCCGCCGGGCCGTGGTCGAACTCCTCTACGCCACCGGTATCCGGGTGGCCGAGCTGTGCGCCCTGGACGTGGACGACATCGACCGCGAGCGCCGCACGGCCCGCGTCTTCGGCAAGGGCGGCAGGGAACGCGTTGTCCCCGTCGGCGTCCCCGCGCTCGATGCGCTCGACCGGTGGCTGACCTCCGGCCGCCCGCACCTGGCCGCGCCCGGCAGCGGCCCGGCACTGTTCCTGGGGGCGCGCGGCGGACGGCTCGGCACGCGGCAGGCGCGCCGCGATGTGCACGCCCACATGGGCGCGGCCGAGGGCGACGCCGACATCGCCCCGCACGGCCTGCGCCACAGCGCAGCCACCCACCTGCTCAACGGCGGCGCGGACCTGCGCAGCGTCCAGGAGATGCTGGGCCACTCGTCTCTCCGGAGCACCCAGATCTACACCCACGTCTCGATCGAGCGCCTGACCCGCACCTACAACCAGGCCCACCCCCGAGCCTGAGCGAGGGCGGGGTGCGCGGGGGTGCCGCCGATCATCGTCCGAGATCCGGGGCCGGAGCCCGAGCTCGGCGTTCCCGTTGCCCGGGGCGGCCTCTCGGCCCCGAGGGGTATGTCCTCAGCGGGCCCGTTCAGATTCGCGTTGCTAGAAGGCGGCGGCCGGATCGCAGGAGCACCCGGCGGTTCCTCCGCCTTGATGGTGGTGGTTGCTGCGCGCCCGGGCCGAGGCGGCCGACCGGGCGATGGCAGGCCGCCCCGATGCACGCTGTACTTCCGGGATCAGACGGCACGGCGACTTCCCTCGGTGCTCACCCCGTTCACACACGGTGCCTCACCCCGATCACAGTGCCGCTCCGTGCACCGGTGGGGTCTGGACGCGTGGCCGGTGACGGGCCCGGTCGAGTGCCGAGGAGCCGTTCCGCCGTGCGCCGCTCACCCCGCCGGTGCGGATGACCCCGTGCCGGTCGTCCTGGCGCGTCCATTCGCCGGCGCCCTCAGGTCCTGGGGCCGTGGAGATCGCGGGCCGGATGGGGTGCGGACAGGGGCAGCAGGCGGATCTCTCCGGTGCCCAGCAGGGACATGGGGTCGAGGTAGTCGGTGCCGCGGCGCAGGCCCCAGTGCAGGCAGGGGCGGTCCGGGCAGTGCGGCGGGTTGTCGGCAAGGGTGCCGATGAGGGTTCCGGCCGATACGGGGTCGCCGCGCACGACCGTGGGTGCGACGGGCAGGTAGGTGGTGCGGAGTTTGCCGTGGACCACGGTGACCGCCCCTGTTCCGGCGACCCGTCCGGCGAAGGCCACTCGGCCCGCGCCAGCGGCGACGATATCGGCCCCCTCGGCGGCGGCGAGGTCGACGCCGCGGTGCCCCGGCAGCCAGGGGCGGTCCGGCGGGTCGAACGCGCGCAGGACCACGGGGCGGCCGTCGAGCGGCGGGCGCCACGGGCCGTGGTCGGCGGCCGCCGGGCCGGCGGTGAGCGCCACGAGGGCCACAAGCGCCACGACGGCCGGGAGCAGCAGCGCCGATACTCCGAGGATCGGGGCGGGTGTCGGCCGGGGTTCGAGCCGGGCGGCTTCCAGCCGCGGCGTGAGGTGGGCCGGTGTCAGGCGGGACGGGAGACGGGCGGTTCTCCGGCGGGGATCGAGCCCGGCGGACCTCGGCCGGGGGTGGAGCCGGGCGAGTATCGGCCGGGGCCAGATCAGGGGGCGGGGCGTCATCTCTTGAGCGTGCCCGGCGGCGGGCCCCGGGAGCCAGGACGATGTACGGCCTGTGGACAGGGGCGGGCCGCTGCGGGCGACGGCGCGGCGACGGCGCGCGGTGGCGTGGAGTCCGTCCGAGCCCCGCTCGGTCGGTGTTCCGGGGTCGCCTCGCCACCCGCTGTGACCCGGTGTGACACAGAGGTGCTTGACATCCGGCGAGCCGATCCGGCCCGGCTTGGACGGCCCGCGATCACGGTTAGAATCTTGTATGGCTCGTCATGAGCCGACAACTACGCACGTCCTCGTGCTTCCCCAGGGAGGGGCCGCTCTCACGGTCCGCGTCGTCGAAGAACGGCGCGGCGGAGCGGCCGGGGCGTCAGGAACAACCGAAGGCGGGCCCGCCCCGCCGCACCAAGGAGGACCCGGTCATGGCCACAGTCGTGACGATCCGTCAGCTGCTCGAGAGCGGCGTCCACTTCGGGCACCAGACCCGTCGCTGGAACCCGAAGATGAAGCGCTTCATCTTCACCGAGCGCAACGGCATCTACATCATCGACCTGCAGAAGTCGCTGGCCTACATCGACCGCGCCTACGAGTTCGTCAAGGAGACGGTGGCCCACGGCGGCACCATCCTCTTCGTCGGCACGAAGAAGCAGGCGCAGGAGGCCATCGACGAGCAGGCCCGGCGCGTCGGCATGCCCTTCGTCAACCAGCGCTGGCTGGGCGGCATGCTCACCAACTTCTCCACCGTCCACAAGCGGCTCCAGCGGCTCAAGGAGCTGGAGGAGATCGACTTCGACGACGTCGCCGCCTCCGGCCTGACCAAGAAGGAGCTCTTGGGCCTGCGCCGCGAGAAGGAGAAGCTGGAGCGTACGCTCGGCGGTATCCGCGACATGTCCCGCGTGCCCAGCGCCGTGTGGATCGTGGACACCAAGAAGGAGCACATCGCGATCAGCGAGGCTCGCAAGCTGAACATCCCCGTGGTGGCGATCCTCGACACCAACTGCGACCCCGACGAGGTCGACTACCCGATCCCGGGCAACGACGACGCCATCCGCAGTGTCAGCCTGCTGACCCGCGTCGTGGCCGACGCCGTCGCCGACGGCCTGCTCGCCCGCTCCGGTGCCTCCACCGCCGGTGAGGAGAAGGCCGCCGACGAGCCGCTGCCCGAGTGGGAGCGGGAGCTCCTTGAGGCCAAGAGCGAGGCCCCCGCCGCGGAAGCCGCCGCTCCGGCCGAGGCCGCCCCGGCTGAGGCCCCCGCCGCCGAGGCCCCGGCCGAGGCTCCGGTCGCCGAAGAGGCCCCCGCCGAGACTCCGGTCGCCGAAGAGGCGCCTGCCGAAGAGGCGCCCGCCGAGGCCCCGAAGGAAGCCTGAGCCGCCGAGGCCGTGTGTCGTCCCTCCCCGCGCCCGCGGGATCCGTCCCGCGGGCGCGGAGGGGCGCTTAGAGACCCCGTCGACCCACACCAAGGGAATTAGAGAACAGCTATGGCGAACTACACCGCCGCTGACGTCAAGAAGCTGCGCGACCTGACCGGCGCGGGCATGATGGCGTGCAAGAAGGCGCTGGAGGAGAACGACGGCGACTTCGACAAGGCCGTCGAGTTCCTGCGCGTCAAGGGAGCCAAGGACGTCGGCAAGCGCGCCGAGCGCACCACCGCCAACGGCCTGGTCGTGCTGAAGCAGGACTCCGACGCCGCGGCCGTCCTCGTGGAGATCAACTGCGAGACCGACTTCGTCGCCAAGAACGACAAGTTCCAGCAGCTCGCCGGCGAGATCGCCGACTTCGTCGCCCGCGCCGACGCCGCCGATGTCGAGGCCCTGCTCGCCACCGAGTACGCCGACGGCAAGTCCGTGCAGCAGGTCATCGAGGAGAACAGCGCCGTCATCGGCGAGAAGCTCGAACTCCGCCGCTTCGCGAAGTTCGAGGGCGCCTACGTCGCCAGCTACATGCACAAGTCCGACCCGGACCTGCCGCCGACCATGGGCGTCCTGGTCGAGCTGGACAAGGCCGCCCCCGAGGTCGGCAAGGACCTCGCGCAGCAGATCGCCGCCCTCGCTCCGAAGTACGTGAGCAAGGACGACGTCCCCGCGGAGATCATCGAGAACGAGCGCCGCATCGCCGAGGCCACCGCCCGCGAGGAGGGCAAGCCCGAGCAGGCGCTGCCCAAGATCGTCGACGGCCGCGTGAACGGCTTCTTCAAGGACGCCACCCTGCTGGGGCAGCCGTTCGTGAAGGAGAACAAGAAGACCGTCCAGAAGATCGTCGACGAGGCCGGTGTCACCGTGCGTCGGTTCGTGCGCTTCAAGGTCGGGCAGGCGTAGACCTTTGACATGATGGAGGTGCCGGGGAGGAAGCGTCGTCCCCGGCACCTTCGGTGGATAAGGCGCGGTTCCGTCCCGGCACGGGTGGGGCCGCGTGCCGCAATACCACTCGGGGGAATCAGAAGGAGGCCGAACGCCGTGCCGGAGACCGAAGACCGCACCATCGCCGATGGCCCAGCCATGCACGATTCGAGCTGGAGCCGCGTCGTACTCAAACTGTCCGGCGAAGCGTTCGCCGGCGGTGAGCAGCAGGGCATCGATCCCGGAGTCGTCCAGTACGTGGCCGAGGCGGTCGCCGCGGCCGTATCGGAGGGCATCGAGGTCGCCGTCGTCGTGGGCGGCGGGAACATGTTCCGCGGCGCCGCCATGGCCGAGCACGGAATGGAGCGCGGCCGCGCCGACTACATGGGCATGCTGGGCACGGTCATCAACTGCCTGGCGCTCCAGGACTTCCTGGAGCGGCTCGGGGTCGAGACCCGTGTGCAGACCGCCATCCACATGAGCCAGGTCGCCGAGGCCTACATTCCGCGTCGCGCGGTCCGCCACCTGGAGAAGGGCCGGGTCGTCATCTTCGGCGCCGGTCTGGGCGCGCCGTTCTTCTCCACCGACACCACCGCCGCCCAGCGCGCGCTGGAGATCGGTGCGCAGGCGGTGCTGAAGGGCACGCAGGTCGACGGCGTGTACGACTCCGACCCGCACCGCAACCCCAACGCGGTGCGCTTCGACCGGCTCGAATACAACGAAGTGCTCACCCGCGGCCTGAAGGTCATGGACGCCACCGCGGTGAGCCTGTGCATGGACAACGGCCTGCCGATCGTGGTCTTCGACCTCATGGGCGAGGGCCACATCCTCCGCGCCGTGCGGGGCGAGAAGATCGGCACCATCGTCTGTCCGGCCGATAGCTGATCCGCGCACACCTCGAACCGACGGACCACAGCGACATACGGGAGCCGCAATGACCGAAGAGACCCTCCTCGAAGCCGAGGAGAAGATGGAGAAGGCCGTCGTGGTCGCCAAGGAGACCTTCGCGGGGATCCGCACCGGCCGCCCGAGCCCCGCCACCTTCAACAAGATCACCGCGGAGTACTACGGCACCCCGACCCCGATCAACCAGCTCGCCTCCTTCTCGGTCCCCGAGCCCCGCATGGTGGTCGTGTCCCCGTTCGACCGGTCATCGATGCAGGCCATCGAGAAGGCGATCCGCGACAGCGACCTCGGCGTCAACCCCGCGAACGACGGCGCCGTCATCCGCGTGGTCTTCCCCGACCTGTCCGAGGAGCGCCGCAAGGAGTACGTGAAGGTGGTGCGGACCAAGGCCGAGGACGGCCGGATCTCCATCCGCAACATCCGCCGGCAGGCCAAGGACAGCTTCGACAAGGCCGTCAAGGCCGGCGAGATCGGCGAGGACGAAGGCCACCGCGCCCAGGAGGAGCTGGAACAGCTCACCCACAAGTACGTCGGCGAGATCGACGAACTGCTGAAGCACAAGGAATCCGAACTGCTAGAGGTCTAGGTTCTGTGTCGTTGTCCGAGCCCGGATCCGAGCAGGGAGACGATCGCGGGCAGGCCGCAGCTTCCGGCCCGTCCGCTGCCGACTCCGGAGAGGTGCCGGTGGTGTCGTCATCCAACGGTTCCGCACGCGTGAGCGGAACCGCCCCAACCCCTGCCCACCCGGGCGACGGCGACGCCGCGGACGGCGCGTCCGACCCGCATCACGGTGCGAACGGCGCCGCCGCGACCGGCCCCGAGGGCACCGGCGGTGCGTCCGCCGCGGACGCCCCCGAGGACGCCGCCGACGGTGAGAAGCAGCGGTTCGTCCTGCACAAGCCCAGCGGCGAGCCCGTGCGCGCCGGGCGCAACCTGCCGTTGGCGATCATCAGCGGGTGCGCACTCGGCGCGCTCGTGTTCATCTCGATCTACCCCTTCCCGGCGGCGTTCGTGGCCATCACGTCGCTCGCCGTGCTGCTGGGGATGCGGGAACTCCACCGCGCCGTCGCCGCCCGCGGCACCCGCATCGCGCTGCTCCCCCTCGCTGTGGGCGGGGTCGCGATGCAGGCGGCCGCCCACTTCGGCGGGGCGGAGTGGCTGGTGGGCGTCACCGCCCTCACCGCCATCATCACGCTGTCCTGGCGGCTGCGCGACGGAGCCGAAGGCTACGTGCGCGACGCGGGCGCGAGCCTGTTCTCGCTGATCTACCTGCCGTTCCTGCTGGGTACCTGGCAGCTGCTGATCGCCACCCCCGGCGACGGCCAGGAGCGCATCGTCGCCTTCATCCTGGTGACCATCAGCAGCGACATCGGCGGGTACTTCGCCGGGATCCTCATGGGCAGGCACCGCATGGCCCCGGTGATCAGCCCGAACAAGACCTGGGAGGGCTTCGCCGGCTCGGTGCTCGGCTGCATGATCGCCGGGGGGCTCACCGTGGCCCTGATGCTCGACGGCCCGATCTGGGTCGGCCTGGTGCTGGGCGTGGCGATCGTCCTGGCCGCGACGGTCGGCGACCTCATCGAGTCGCTGGTCAAGCGCGACCTCGGACTGAAGGACATGGGGCGGTTCATGCCGGGCCACGGCGGCCTGCTCGACCGCGTCGACTCCCTCCTCATCGCCGGCCCCGTGGCCTGGGTGGTACTGACCCTTCTGATCCCCGCGGGGTAGTGAAGTCTTCCCCGCTCAGCCGGAAGGGGCGCGGGTGAGGCCGCGGACGCTCCTGCCGGCCGCTGCGAGCGCCGTCGACACCAGGAGCAGCGCGGCCATCCCCTTCAGCGTCGTGTCGGTGCCGACCGCCTCGGCGAGCGGGCCCACGGCGATCTCCCCGACGGGCAGGGCGATGAAGGACCCCAGCGCGTCGTAGGAGTACACCCGGGCCAGCTTGGCCGGCGGGATGTTCTCCTGGAGCGACACCTCCCAGGCCACGGTGAATTGTTCCAGGGCGACCCCGGTGAGGAACATCGCGCCGAACAGGAACGCCGGCGAGGGGGTCCCGGTCAGCCCCAGCATCGGCACGGCGTCGACCACGACGAGTACCACCCCCACCAGCAGCGCGCGGCGCGGCTGCCAGCGCGCCGCGAGTAGCCCGCCGAGGATGAGGCCGGCGCTGTAGGACATGAGGACCACGCCCCACGCCACCCGGCCGAAGGTGTCGTCGGCGATGGCGGGCCCCAGCACGGCGGTGGTGCCCGACCAAGTGGCGTTGACCACCATGAACTGCAGCACGACGATCCAGACCCACGGCCGCGACGCGAACTCGGTCCAGCCCTCGGCCAGCTCGCGCAGCGGATGGGCGGGCCCATCGGGGGCCGGAGCGGCGGCGGGCAGCCGGAGCAGTGCGAAGCAGGCACCCGCGAGCGCGAACAGGGCGGCGTCGACCGCGATGGCCCACCCGGGGCCGATCCCCCCGACGATGACGGTGCCGATCGACATGCCCGTGAGCAGCCCGATGTTGACGCCCACGCGTACGAGGGCGTTGGCCTGCTGGAGCAGCGCGCGCGGGACGGTCTGTGGGGTGAGCGCGGCCGCCGCCGGCAGGTTGGCCGCCGCCGCCGCGCCGTTGAGCAGGCTCAGCACGATCAGGATGGGCAGGTTCGCCGCCCCCAGGAGGACGGTCGCGGCGACCAGGCCCTGGGAGAGCGCCGCGAGGACGCAGCCGCCCTGGAGCACCAGCGCGCGGGGGAGCCGGTCGGCGAGTACCCCGCCGAACAGCAGGAGGATGACGTTGGCCAGGGAGCGCGCGCCGACGACCAGGCCGAGGTCCACCAGGGAGCCGGTGACGTCGAGCACGGCGAAGCCCAGCGCCACCGTCGCCAGGCCGTTCCCGAAGTACATGAGGGCCCGGCCGGCCGCCAGCGCGCGGAACGGGCCGTGTCGCAGTGGGGCCAGGACCCCGGGCCGCTGCCCGGTGGGGGCGGTCATCCGTGCTCCCCGGGATCGGGGCCGGCCCCGCCGTCGAGTTCGAAGAGCAGCAGCGAAGCGGTGACGGTGATCGTGCCGGGCGTGCGCGGCGGGCGGGCGGCGTCGTGGAGGTCGGCACCCAGCGCGTCCGCTCGGGCCAGGAGGTCGCGCCACACCTCCGGGTCGATCCACAGCTCGGCGTCGGTGAGGTGTCCGGACGCGCCGTCGCGCCGGCGTTCGGCGCGCGTGGCCAGGACGGCGGTCACCGCGGCGATGACGCGGCGGTGCTCCGCGGCCGAGGTGGTGGCGGCCCGCTTTCCACTGTCGTGGCGTGCCGGTAGCGCTTGGCGAGCCCACCGCGGATCTCGGTCTGCCCGGCGGCCTCCAGCAGGCCCGCGTCGTGCAGCCGGCGCAGGTGGTAGCTGACGTTGGCCTGGGTCTCGCCGAGTTCGCGAGCGGCTTCGGCGGCGCTCATGGCGGCGCCGGTGAGGAGGGAGAGGAGGCGCAACCGCAGCGGGTGCGCGAGTACCCGCAGCGCGGGCAGGCCGGGGGAGGGCGGGGCGGTCTCGTCATCGGGCACGCGGTTCAGGATCGGGCGTGCGGCGGCCACCGTCAAACAGTTATTTGGCGGTCGGTCGCGCGTCCGGGCACGTCGGCCTCCCGGAGCGGGGCGGACGAGCGGACGCGGCCGGATCCGGACACCGGCGAAGGGCTGGTGCGGGCGGGGCGGAGGCGGCGGTCAGAGGCCGCTGAGGGCGTCCAGCGCCGCCACGAAGGCGTCGCACCGCGGCCCTGGGGCGTGCGCGGCCCGGGTCAGGGGCCCAGGATCCAGCTGCGGCCTTCGGCGGCGAGTTTGTCGATGAGGGTGGCGGAGTCGTGCTCCTTGGCGAACAGGTGCTCGGGCCGGGTGATGGGCACGACCCACAGCCACGTCACGGGGTCGCCGTGGAAGGTCAGCCCGGTCGTGGCGGGGGGAACGTGGCCGTCGGGCCCGGCGAGCGGGGCGGGGTCGGCGATCAGCAGGACCGCCGTGCTGCCGCCGCGCATGGCGGAGTCCTCGGGGTTGTCGAGCCACTTCACGCTGTGGCCCGAGCCGAACCAGGTGACCGCCCGCCACGGGAAGGCGCCGATCCAGCGGAAGATCCGGGCCGAGACGTGGGCGGGCGCGGTGGTGGCGAGCGCGAGCTCGATGCGGGCGTAGGAGGAGGTGTCGGCCATGTACCGATCGAGCGTGGGCATGCGCTGCCCGCACATGCCCACCGTGCTCAGGATGGTGTAGGGCCGGGTGGCGGTGGGCGGGCGCTCCGAGACCCGGATCAGCGGGGCGTGGCCGTCGGACACGTCCCAGTAGTGCCCGGCCGGGCCGACCGTGCGGGTGAGGTGGTTGAACACCG
Source organism: Nocardiopsis mangrovi (assembly GCF_042653925.1). Classification (NCBI taxonomy): domain Bacteria; kingdom Bacillati; phylum Actinomycetota; class Actinomycetes; order Streptosporangiales; family Nocardiopsidaceae; genus Nocardiopsis; species Nocardiopsis mangrovi. Next base: position 29,014 of record NZ_JBHSFQ010000001.1, on the reverse strand, counting down.
TCCGCTGTACGCTGCGCCAGGCGCTGGGGGAGGAGCGCCAGTCCCAGTACGCCTCGGCGTGCACCACGCGGGGCCACAGCTGTGCGGCCACGGGGTCGAGGGCCCAGGCGTAGGGGCTGCGGCCGATCGCCTCGCGCGCGTAGCCGGGCAGCCCGCTGTCGGCCTCGGCCCAGCCCGGGATGATCGCCAGCAGCCCGTCGTCGTCGATCAGCGCGACGCCGTCGCCCTCCTCGAACCAGACCGCGCGCAGCCGGTCCGGATCGAACGGGGAGCGCCCCTGCGGGTGCTTGGTGTGGGCGGCGGGCATGAGGGGCGCCTGCCCCTCGTAGAGGCCCGAGGGGTCGCCGGTGTCGGGTGCCATGCCGTGGTTGGCCAGCCATACCGGGACCCGGATGGTCCCGCGGGCGTCGAGCAGGTAGGCGGCCGTGGTCCGGGAGTCGTATTCGACGATCACGCGGCGGCTGCGATACGGGCTGAACTGGTCGAGGAGGACCTGCGCTCCTGCCACCTGCCCTCCTTGTCGGCTCGTCGCACGGCGGTGTCCGGGCGCCGCATAGTATGAACCGTAGTGCCCTAAGGGTGGCACTGCGGTGGTGAACGCGAAAGGTCGTACAGGCCCCTAAAGTACCGCGCATCGCCGTTCACGTCCGCCCCTCCCCTTCCCCGTCCACGTTGGAATCCCATGCCTGCCGAGCTCACCTTCGCCGCACCGCGCCGGGCCAAGCCGCCCCGCCACCTCGCCGACCTCACCCCCGAGGAGCGCCGCGACGTCGTCGCCGAGCTCGGTGAGAAGCCGTTCCGCGCCAAGCAGCTCGCCCAGCACTACTTCGGCCACCTCGAATCCGACACCGCGGCGATGACCGACCTCCCCGAAGCGTCGCGGGAACGGCTCGGCGAGGCGCTGCTGCCCACGCTGCTGACCCCGGTCAAGCACATCACCTGCGACAACGGCATGACCCGGAAGACCCTGTGGCGGGCCTTCGACGGCGTGCTGTTCGAGTCCGTGCTCATGCGCTACCCCGACCGCGCCACGCTGTGCGTGTCCTCGCAGGCCGGGTGCGGGATGAACTGCCCGTTCTGCGCCACGGGGCAGAACGGCCTCACGCGCAACCTCTCGACCGGTGAGATCGTCGACCAAGTGGTCTCCATCGCGCGCGATCTCGCCCGCGGCGAGGTCGCCGGCGGGCCCGGGCGCATCAGCAACATCGTCTTCATGGGCATGGGCGAGCCCATGGCCAACTACCGGCGGGTCCTCGACTCCGTGCGGCGCATGACCGACCCCGTCCCCGGAGGGCTGGGCATCTCCCAGCGCGGGGTCACGGTCTCCACGGTCGGGCTGGTCCCCGCCATCGACAAGCTCATCGCCGAGCGGATGCAGGTGCGGCTGGCCATCTCGCTGCACGCCCCCGACGACGAGCTGCGCGACGAACTCGTGCCGGTCAACACCCGCTGGAAGGTCGCCGAGGTCCTCGACGCCGCGTGGCGCTACGCCGGGACCACGGGCCGCCGGGTCTCCATCGAGTACGCGCTCATCCGCGACATCAACGACCAGGCGTGGCGGGCCGACCTGCTGGGACGGCTGCTGAAAGGCCACCTGGTGCACGTCAACCTCATTCCGCTGAACCCCACGCCGGGGTCCAAGTGGACCGCGTCGCGGCCCGAGGACGAGCGCGAGTTCGTCCGCCGGCTGGAGGCGCACGGGGTGTCGACCACCATCCGCGATACCCGCGGCCAGGAGATCGACGGCGCCTGCGGCCAGCTCGCCGCCGCCGAAGGCTGACGGGTGGCGGCGACGGCACTGGCGTTCGCGGTCGCGCTGGTGTCGGCGCTGCTGCCGTTCCTCAACATCGAGCTGTACCTGCTGGGGGCCGCGTCGATCTCCAGCGGGCCGGTGCTGACCGCCATGGCCCTGGCGGCGGGGGCCGGGCAGACCCTGGGCAAGGTCGCCTACTACTACCTGGGCCGCGGCGTGCTCGATCTGCCGTGGCTGCGCCGCCGGGCCGACAAGACCGGCAAATGGGGCGACCGGGTCGCGGACCTGCGCGCCAAGGCCGAGGGCCGCCCGTGGTGGACAGCGGGCCTGGTGGCGGTGAGCTCGTTCGCCAGCATCCCGCCGTTCATGGTCGTCTGCGTCCTCGCCGGAACGGTCCGCATGCCGCTATGGGCGTTCGCGGCGGTCACCATGGCCACCCGCTCGGCGCGCTTCCTGCTGCTGGTGCTCGCGCCGGGGACCGCCATGGCCCTGCTGCCCGGCTGACTCGGCGCGTGGAGCGGCGGCGGCCGCTCCGGGTCGTCAGCGGGTGCCCCACGCGTAGGACTGCTTGCGCAGCTTGAGGTAGACGAAGCTCTCGGTGGCGGTGACGGTCGGGACCGCGCGGATGAGGGTCAGGACCTCCAGGAGCTGGTCGTCGTCGGCGGTCACCACCTCGGCCAGGACGTCGAACGACCCCGCGGTCACCACCACGTACTCCACGCCCGCCAGCGCCGCGATCGCGTCGGCCGCGGCGGTGGGGTCGCCGCCGCACCGCACCCCGATCATGGCCTGGCGGTTGAACCCGAGCATCATCGGGTCGGTCACGCCGACGACCTGGACCACTCCGGACTCCAGCAGCCGCTGCACGCGCTGGCGAACCGCGGCCTCGGACAGGCCCACGGCCTTGCCGATCGCCGCGTAGGACCGCCGCCCGTCCTGCTGCAACTGCTCGATGATGCGCTTGGCGGTCGCGTCGAGCACGACGCCCGACGGTGTCCTGTGCACCGTGGTCTCCGGGACGTCCTGGTCGGTCACACGGTCCTCCGGTTTCTCGGGCACGCCCCGACCGGTCACGGAAGGCCGGTCGATCGACGCCCCGAAACCCTGAATCGGTGGTCGCGGGACGCATGGGCGACGGAATCCGATTATCCCACGGTTCCTCTGGTCACGCTCGCCTTCTCCCTCGGCTCCGCCGGCCCCGCGTGGGGGGCCTTCGGCCGGGGGCAGGGCCGGCTGCGCTCGCTCGGCGGCTCGCCGTTCGGGTCCTCTGGTCACGCTCGCCTTCTCGCTCGGCTCCGCCGGCCCGGCGTGGGGGCCTTCGGCCGGGGGCGGCGCCGGCTGCGCTCGCTCGGCGGCTCGCCGTTCGGGTTCAGCCCGTGAGCCGGTCGCGCACCGAATCGAGCGACAGCAGGGCCACGTGCAGCGACAGGCAGGTCTCGACGGAGTCGAGGTCGGCCTGGAGCACGTGCGAGATCCGGCGCAGGCGCTCGTAGAACGCCGGCCGCGACAGGTGGGCGGTGGAGGCCGCGAGCGCCTTGTTGCGCCCCGAGGTCAGGTAGCACCGCAGCATCGCGGTGAGGTCGGTGCCGTGGCGGGCGTCATAGGCGAGCAGCGGGCCGACCTCGCGCTCCACGTAGGTCTGCAGCCGCTCGTCGTCGCGGAACAGGTGCAGCAGCCCCCGCAGGTGCAGGTCGGGCAGCCGGTAGAACGGGCGGTCGTCGGACTGGTGCACGGCGACGTCGGCCACCTGGCGCGCCTCCAGGAAGGAGCGGCGCACCTGCCGGATGTCGTCGGTCTGCGATCCGACGGCCAGCACCGGCCCCAGGCCGACCCGTTCGCGGACGCGGTCGGCCATCCGGTGCACGCAGTCGTCCAGGCCCTCGCGCGGGGGCAGCGCGAGCAGGATGCCCACCCGGAGGTCGTCGACCGACCCGACCAGCGCCGCCAGCCGCAGCTCCCGGCAGGCCCGGGCGACACCCTCGGCGCTGTCGGCCAGCCGGGCCTGGGCGGCCAGGCCGGTGCCGCCCTCGCGCAGCCGCAGCACCATCCCCACCAGGTTGCGCCCGGTCAGGGGCACCCCCACCGCGCGGGCGCGGACCAGCGCCTCCTCGGGGTCGGAGTAGGCGCGGTCGATGATCCCGGCGATGATCGTGCGGTGGGTCTGGCGCTCCAGGCTCTCCTGGTGGCGTTCGAGCAGCCGGCCCAGCGCGAGCGTGGTGGCGGCCCGCTCGACCAGCATGGTCTGCCGCGGAGCCGGGGAGGCGCCGCAGATGAGGATGAGCCGTCCCCAGTCCTGGCCGCGCGCCCCGACCATGGTCACCAGCCACCCGGTGGCGGGGTCGTGGACGGTGCGCGGGCCGTTGCGGATCGCGCGCGACCTGCTCTCCCACGACGTCAGCAGCGCCCCCGGCTCCTCGCCGTTGAGATCGCACACCAGCACCTGGTGGGCGAGGTTCTCCAAGACCACGGGGCACCCCGACAGGTGGGCGACCTCCTCCAGGACCTGGGCGGGGCGCGCGCCCTCGACCGAGAGCTGGGTGAACACCTCGTGCAGCCGCTCGGACTCCCGCAGCTCCTCCAGCTGCCGGTTGACCACCCGGACGTGGACGGCCTCGGTGATCTCCACGAACCTGGTCTCGCGCTCCAGGGAGATCACGGGGACCCCGGCCTCCTGCGCCGCGTCGAGCAGCGCCCCCGGGAGTTCGGAGTGGTACTTGCGGCCGAGCTCCACCGCGATGCCGCTCACACCTGCCGACGCGAGGTCGTCGACGTAGCGGCGCAGCGCAGCGGGGTCGTCGGGCATGGCGATTCCGGTGGTCAGCACCAGTTCGCCGCCGCGCAACAGGTGCGCGAGATCGGTGACCTCGGCGATGTGCACCCACCTGACGGTCACCCCCAGGTGCTCCGAACCGACGACAACGCGCGGGCGGGCACGCTGGACGGCGGGCAGGCCGAGCACGTCGGCAAGGGTGGGCAGCACCCCCTCAGTCTAGGCGGCGCGGCCCCGGGCGGCCCGAGGTCCTTTACAGACTGCTCGATCGCGCGGTGTCGCCTGGTCGCAGGGCGAGCGGAGCGACCAGGAAGGGTTCGCCGGCGGCACCTCCGGCCGTCCGTGCGGAGGTGGAATGCCCCGCTTTCTGCTTGACACTCTGTCAAGAGCGCCGGTGTGACCTCAACAGTCTGGTCCTGGCGGCGCCGGGATCCGCTTGTGAGACTGAACGCATGTCGGAACTCCTCGCTCGCCACCGCGCTGTCATGCCCTCGTGGCTCTCCCTCTACTACGACGCCCCCATCGAGATCACCGGTGGGAAGGGCGTTCGCGTCACCGACGCCGACGGCAACTCCTACCTCGACTTCTTCGCCGGGATCGTGACCAACATGCTCGGCTACGACGTGGCCGAGGTGCGCGAGGCCGTCGAGCGCCAGATCGCCACCGGGGTGGCGCACACCTCCACCCTCTACCTGCTCCGCGGCCAGGTGGAGCTGGCCGAGAAGATCGCCCGCCTGTCCGGCATCCCCGACGCGAAGGTCTTCTTCACCAACTCCGGGACCGAGGCCAACGAGACCGCGCTGCTGCTCGCCACGCAGGCGCGCGGCACCGACCAGGTGCTGGCCATGCGCAACAGCTACCACGGGCGCTCCTACGGCACGATCGCCGTCACCGGCAACCGGGGCTGGAAGAACTCCTCGCTGTCGCCGCTCAACGTCCACTACCTGCACGGCACCGACCGCGACACCCCGGCGTTCCGGGGCATGGGCGACGCGGAGTACATCGAGGCGTGCGTCGCCGACCTGCGCGACGTGCTCGCCACCGCCACCGCCCCCGATGTCGCCTGCCTCATCGCCGAGCCGGTGCAGGGCGTCGGCGGGTTCGCCATGGCCCCTGACGGCCTCTACGCCGCCTACAAGGAGGTCCTCGACGAACAGGGCATCCTGTTCATCTCCGACGAGGTGCAGACGGGCTGGGGCCGCACCGGCTCGTCGTTCTGGGGGATCGGCGACCACGGGGTGGTCCCCGACGCCATCACCTTCGCCAAGGGCCTCGGCAACGGCTTCGCCGTGGGCGGCGTCGTCGCGCGCGGCGACCTGATGGACGGGCTGACCGCCAACGGCGTGTCCACCTTCGGCGGCAACCCGGTGTCGATGGCCGCCGCCAACGCCACCCTCGACTACGTGCTCGACCACGACCTCCAGGCCGCCGCCGCGCGCCTGGGCCCGGTCGTCCTCGACGGGCTGCTCCCGCTGACCGCCCTGGCCAGTGTGGGCGCCGTGCGCGGGAAGGGCCTGATGTTCGCGGTCGAGATGGCCGACCCCGCCACGGGGGCGCCGTCCCCCGCTCTGGCCGGGGCCGTGCTGGAGGCGACGCGCCGCCGAGGGCTGCTCATCGGCAAGGGCGGGCTGCGCGGCAACGTCCTGCGCATGGCGCCGCCGCTGACGATCACCGAGGCCGACGCGCGCGAGGCCCGCGACATCCTCGTCGACGCCATCACCGAGGTCGACCACGACGCCGCGTCCTGACGAGCCCGGAGCCCCGCAGGCCCCACGCCACCACCGAATGAGGTCATGATGAGCAAGCACGTCACCCACTGGATCGCGGGCAAGCCCTTCACGGGGACCGCCGCCCGCCGGGGCGACATCCACAACCCGGCGACCGGCCAGGTCTCGGGCACCGTCGACTTCGCCGGCCCCGACGAGGCCGCGGCCGCCGTGGCGGCCGCCCGCGCGGCGTTCCCCGGCTGGCGCGACACCTCGTTGTCCAAGCGGACGTCGATCCTATTCCGCTTCCGCGAGCTGGTGCACGCCCACAGCGGTGAACTCGCCCGGCTGATCAGCGCCGAGCACGGCAAGGTCGTCTCCGACGCCGCGGGCGAGGTCGCACGCGGCCTGGAGGTCGCGGAGTTCGCCTGCGGGATCCCGCACCTGCTCAAGGGCGGGTTCTCGGAGAACGTCTCGACCGGTGTGGACGCCTACTCCATCCTCCAGCCGCTCGGCGTCGTCGCGGGCATCACCCCGTTCAACTTCCCGGCGATGGTGCCGATGTGGATGTTCCCCGTGGCGATCGCCTGCGGCAACACCTTCGTGCTGAAGCCGAGCGAGAAGGACCCCTCGGCGGCGGTGCGCATCGCCGAGCTGTGGTCGGAGGCGGGGCTGCCCGACGGTGTGTTCAACGTCGTGCACGGCGACAAGGAGGCGGTCGACGCGCTGCTGGAGGCGCCGGACGTCAAGGCGGTCAGCTTCGTCGGCTCCACGCCCATCGCCCGCTACATCTACGAGAACGCCGCTCGCGCCGGGAAGCGGGTCCAGGCCCTCGGCGGGGCCAAGAACCACATGCTGGTCCTGCCCGACGCCGACCTCGACCTCGCCGCCGATGCGGCGGTCTCGGCGGGGTTCGGCTCGGCCGGCGAGCGGTGCATGGCGATCTCGGCGGTGGTGGCCGCGGACGCGATCGCCGATGACCTGCTCGACCGGATCAAGGATAGGGTGGCCGGGCTGCGTGTGGGCGCCGGCGACGACGACAGGAGCGACATGGGCCCGCTGGTCACGCGCGCCCACCGCGACAAGGTCGCCTCCTACCTGGAGTCCGGGGTGCGCGAGGGCGCGACCCTGGCGATCGACGGCCGCGTGCACCCGGTCCTGGGCGACGCCGCCGAGGGGTTCTGGCTGGGGCCGTCGCTGCTGGACCACGTCACGCCGGAGATGGCCTGCTACCGCGACGAGATCTTCGGGCCGGTGCTCAGCGTGCTGCGGGTCCCCGGGTACGACGCCGCGCTGGAGCTGGTCAACGCCAACCCCTATGGCAATGGGACCGCGCTGTTCACGCGCGACGGCGCGGCCGCGCGCAGATTCCAGAACGAGGTGGAGGTGGGCATGGTCGGCATCAACGTGCCCATCCCGGTTCCCATGGCCTACTACTCGTTCGGCGGCTGGAAGCAGTCGCTGTTCGGCGACTCCCACGCGCACGGCACCGAGGGCGTGCACTTCTACACGCGCACCAAGGCGGTGACCTCGCGGTGGCCGGACACGGGCGGGGACGCGGTGGACCGGCGGGCGGGGGCCGGCGCGGCCGGGGCAGCGCGGTCCCCGGGCGGGGTGGACCTGGGTTTCCCGACCAACGGGTGATCCCGGCGGGTTCCGGTGGCCGCGCGGCAGCGGATTGGCCTACTCTCGGTCGCTCGGGCGCTACGAGGAGTATCGTGGTGTCCGGTCAACCGCGGTGCCGGGCGCACGGGTGCCGCGGCCGACCGCGGACCTCGCCGGACGACGCGCTCATTCCCCTCCTCCCCCCATGGAAGCGGGCGCGTCACAGAGGCGCTCCGGGACCTAACTCCCCCCTGGTCCCGGAGCGCCTCCCCGCATATCGCTGTCAGTGGGCGACGAGCGCGTGCTCTAACTCGCGGGCCGCGTGTGAGGCGGCGAGTTCCGCGCACTCATCGCATCCGTAGACCTCCGCGCCGCCGGGCAGCGCGCCCAGCGGATTGCGGGGTCGCGGCCACCTCGCGTGGCAGACCACGCAGGCGTCCCCCAACGCCTGTGCGGAGCTGAGTGCCCCTGGATCGTAGATACAGCTGTCGCTTGTGTCCGCATTCGGTGTGCTTGACGCGCACATAATGCTCAGACCGCTCAACGTCCCTGCTCCCCCCGTGGTTTAGGACAGTCTGGCGGACCTATAGTTATCGACTCTTATTGAACCAGAGCGAGTCTGTCTCGGGAATAGGTCAGGCCGATTTTTGTGACTGTGAGCTTAGTCAGAATAACTCTCTGTAGTTCAGAAGGGAATATGCCGCCCGATTGTGTTGTGAGACGGGTGACATGTCGGATTTGTCGCACTGTCAGGGAGCGTGCGGGCGACCCTTGGGCGGGTCCTTTCGCGCGCCGATCGCGCCCCGGAGGTTTGAACGCCGGAGCTCCCCGCTCCGCCTGGGCGACGGCGGAACGGGGAGCTCCGGTGGGGTGGGCGGGGGCGGGCGGGGGTGGCGGCGGCCGCGGGCGGTTCACCGGGATAAGGGTCATTTGGTCACAAAAAGGACAAAAGCGTCATTAAGCGAAACCGTGGGCGATTCGGGATGGGGTGCGTGCGCGGCCTACAGTCGCGCGAACGCGTCCTCCAGAATGGACAGGCCCTCGTCCAGCAGGGCGTCGCCGATCACCAGCGGAGGCAGCAGCCGGATGACGTTGCCGTAGGTTCCGGCCGTCAGCAGGATCAGCCCCTGGGAGTGGCAGTGGCGCACGACCTCCGCCAGCGCCTCGGTGTTGGGCGCCGTGTCGCCGGCCCCCGCCACCAGTTCGACCGCCACCATCGCGCCGCGCCCGCGCACGTCGCCGATGACGTCGTGCTTCTCCGCGAGCGCGTGCAGCCGGTTCAGCAGCGTCGCGCCGATCTCGCGGGCGCGCTCCACCAGCCCGCCGGACTCGATGGTCTCCAGAGCGGCGAGCGCGGCGGCGCACGCCACCGGGTTGCCGCCGTAGGTGCCGCCCAGCCCGCCCGCGTGGACCGCGTCCATCAGCTCGGCGCGGCCGGTCACCGCCGCCAGCGGCAGCCCGCCCGCGATCCCCTTGGCGGTCGCGATCAGGTCGGGCACGACGCCTTCGTGCTCGCACGCGAACATGTCGCCGGTCCGGGCGAAGCCCGTCTGCACCTCGTCGGCGATGAACACGATCCCGTTGGCGCGGCAGAACTCCGCGATCGCGGGCAGGAAGCCGGCGCCCGGTTCGATGAACCCGCCCTCGCCCTGGATCGGCTCGACCAGCACCGCGGCGACGTTGGCGGCGCCGATCTGCTTGCCGATCTGGTCGATCGCCTGGCGTGCCGCCTCGGGGCCGCAGTTCTCCGGCCCGGTCGGCCAGCGGTAGGGGTAGGCCATCGGCATCCGGTACACCTCGCCGGCGAACGGGCCGAACCCCTGCTTGTAGGGCAGGTTCTTGGCGGTCAGCGCCATCGTGAGGTTGGTCCGCCCGTGGTAGGCGTGGTCGAACACCACAACGGCGGAGCGGCCGGTGGCGCTCCGGGCCACCTTCACCGCGTTCTCCACCGCCTCGGCCCCGGAGTTCAGCAGGATCGACCGCTTCTCGTGGTCGCCCGGGGTGATCCGGTTCAGCGCCTCGCACACCTCCACATAGCCCTCATAGGGGTTGACCATGAAGCAGGTGTGGGTGAACCGGGACAGCTGCTCGGCGGCGCGCTCGACCACGGCGGGGGCGGCGTTGCCCACGTTGGTGACGGCGATGCCCGCGCCGAAGTCGATGAGGGCGTTGCCGTCGACGTCCTCGACGATGCCGCCCCCGGCGCCGCGCACGTACACCGGCAGGACGCTGCCGACCCCCTGGGCGACCGCCCTGCCGCGGCGCTCCTGGAGCGCGCGCGACCGCGGGCCGGGGATCTCGGTGACGATCCGGCGCTCCTGCGCGATCTCGGTCGTTGCCATGGGACGGTCCTCCTCGTACCTACGCGCCGGTACCTGAACGGCGATCGGGCTCGACACTAAGGGCGCGCGACCACCCCCGGAATCTCCTTTGTGGATAAGATCGAGCCAGCTCATTGGCCATTCCGGTGATCGGGGGACCGTGTGCCGCCAACGCTGGGCGCCCTGCTGCGCACCCCGCGCCTGGGACTGCGCCTCCTCACCCGCGAACACGGCCTCGACCGGCCCGTCCGCTGGGTGGCCGTCAGCGAGCTGACCGACCCCACGCCGTTCCTCGAGGGCGGCGAACTTGTGCTCACCACCGGTATCCGCTGGCCCGGCGACGACGACGGCCAGACCGCCCGCGACTACGTCCGCCGCCTCGTGGAGCGCGGGGTCACCGGGCTCGGGTTCGGCGTCGGGGTGGCGCACGACCAGGTCCCCGCGCGGCTCGTCGACGCCGCCGACGCCGCGGCCCTGCCGCTCATCGAAGTATCGCGCTCCACCCCGTTCATGGCGGTCGGCAAGGAGGTCTCGCGCCTCCTCGCACGCGAGGAGTACGAAGGGCTGACCCGTGCGTTCGCGGCGCAGCGGCAGCTCACGCAGGCGGCCCTGCGCGGCGCCGGGCCGGTGGCCGACCGGTTGCGGGCCGAGCTGGACGCCTGGGTCCTCCTGTTCGACGCCGACGGAACGCTGCGCCACGCGGCCCCCGCGGCGGCCGCCTCGCGCGCCCCGGCCTTGGCGGGGGAGGTGCGGCGGCTGCGCGGCTCCCGGCAGCGCGCCGGCGCCGCGGTGGCGGCGGAGGGCGAGAACGTCGCCCTCCAGCCGCTGGGAGTCGGCGGACGGGTGCGCGGTTTCCTGGCGGTGGGCGCCGGGCACCGGCTCGGCGCCGACCAGCGCACGCTGGTCAACGCCGCCGTCTCCCTGCTCTCCCTGGAACTGGAGCGCACCGCGCCCGGCCGTGCCGAGGAGCTGCGCGGCGGGCTGCTGGAAGCGCTGCTCGACGGCGCGGTCGACCTCGGCCGCGATTCCGCGGCACGGCTGCGCGCCGCGCTGCCCGCCGAACCCGTGGCCCTGGCCGTGACCGACGCCGCCGGAGGGCAGGGCCCCGTGTGGGATCCCGCGCTGGACGGCTGCCTGGTCGCCGAGGCCGGCGGATACCTCACGGTGCTCGGCGCCGCCTCCGCCGACCCGGGGGCGGTCCTGGCCCGGGTCACCGGGGGCCCGGTGGGCGCCGCCGATCCGGGCACCTATGCGGCGCTGCCCGCTGCGCGGGCCCAGGCGGAGCGGGCGCTCGACGCCGCGCGCGCCGACGGCGCCGCCCTGGTCCGCGCGGCCGACCTGCCCGGCGGCTTCCTCGGCCTGGCCGCGACCCCCGCGGGCGCGCGCATCGCCCGGGACCTGCTCGCCCCGCTGCTGTCGCACCGCACGGGCGACGATCTGGTGGCGTCCCTGCGCGCCTACCTGGCCGCGGCGGGGCGCTGGGACGCCGCGGCCGACACCCTCGGGGTGCACCGGCACACGCTGCGGTACCGCATCACGCGGATCCGCGAACTCCTCCCCGGCGACCTCGATGATCCCGACTACCGCACCGAGCTCTGGACCGCGCTGCGCACGCTGGACCGCACCCGGCCCTGATCCGCCCGGCCGGCGGGGTCAGACGCGTGCGTCCTCGTGGTCCTCGCGGTCCTGGCGGGCGGCCTGCCGTTCGCGGGCCACCCGGGCGACCGACGGGCTCAGCATGCGGTCGATCAGCGCCAGCGCCAGCGCCGACACCACGAAGGTCAGGTGCAGCACGGTCTGCCAGAGCATGGTGTCGGATTCGGTGCGCGCGGCCTCGATGAACGTCTTGAGCAGGTGGATCGAGGAGATCCCGATGATCGCCGTGGCCAGCTTGACCTTGAGGATGTTGGCGTTGACGTGGTCGAGCCATTCGGGCTGGTCGGGGTGGCCGTCGAGGTTGATCCGCGAAACGAAGGTCTCGTATCCGCCGACGATCACCATGATCAGCAGGTTGGCCACCATCACGACGTCGACCAGGCCGAGGATGATCAGCATGATGGCGGTCTCGTCGACGTTGCCCAGCGCGACCTCATGGATGAGGTGCCACAGCTCCAGCATGAACAGCCAGACGTACACCAGCTGGGCGACGATGAGGCCGAGGTACAGGGGCACCTGTAGCCAGCGGCTGAGGAACATCAGATAGCCGAGACTCAGTCGGCTGGTAGAGGAGATCTTCGTGGCGGCGGGCACGTCGGTCATCAGGGAATCTTCTTCTCACGGGCGCGTCAATCGGGTGGGATGCCTTCACTTTAGGCGGGTCCGCGACCGGGTGATCACATCCGTCCGCGCCCGTCGAAGCGCCCGGACGCCCCGATAGAGTGCGCATCGTCCGGGCCGCCGCGGCCCGGTGAGCACACGGGGAGGACGCACGTGCCCGAAGGCCACACCCTGCACCGCCTGGCCGCGCATTTCACCAAGCACTTCGGCGGCTCCCGGGTGCGGGTGACGAGCCCCCAGGGGCGGTTCGCCGACGGCGCGCGGCGCATCGACGGCCGTACCCTCGCCGAGGCCGAAGCGCACGGCAAGCAGCTGTTCCTGGCGTTCGACTCCGGTGACCGGCTGCGCGTGCACCTGGGGCTGTACGGGGCGTGGACCTTCGGCGACGCCGACGGCGAGCGCCACCTCGGCGCACCCCGGGTGCCGGGCGGCGAAAAGCGCGACCTGATGCGCGACCCCGACGGCTTCGTCCTGGCCCCCGCGCCGGTGGGCACCGTCCGGGCCCGGATCGTGACGGCGTCGGGCTGGGCGGACCTGCGCGGCCCCTCGGCCTGCGAGGTCATCACCGAGGAGGAGAAGGAGGCCGCGCGGGCGCGCCTGGGCCCCGACCCGCTGCGCCCCGACGCCGACCCCGAGCGCGCCTGGCGCACCATCAGCCGGTCGCGCACCACCATCGCCGCGCTGCTGATGCGCCAGGACGTCATCGCCGGGATCGGCAACATCTACCGGGCGGAATCGCTCTTCCGCGCTGGAATCGACCCTTACCGCCCCGGGCGCGAGATCACCCGCGCCGAATGGGACGCGCTGTGGGCCGACCTCACCGCGCTGCTCCAGGACGGCGTGCGCGACGGCTACATCATCACCACCCGCCCCGAGCACCGGCCCGACCCCGCGGCCCTTCCGGTTCCGCGGCCCGACACCCTCTACGTCTGCTACCGCACCGGCGAGCCCTGCCGGATCTGCGGCACCGCGGTCGTGCAGGCCGAGCTGGCCGCGCGCACCCTCTACCGGTGCCCCGCCTGCCAGGCCCGCTGACCTTCCGGCCGTACCGGCCGGCCGCACGGCCGGCCGGGCGACGGCCCCGGCGCGGTGCGCCGGAGCCGTGCGGCCGGGCCGGAGCGGCCGGGCGGGAGAGCGCGGGACCTAGTCGGCGACCGGGTAGCCGCGACGGATGTCGACGTCGTTGCCCTGCTCGAATGCGGTGAGCAGGCGGTCGGCCTCGGCCTGGGTGTCGGCGTGCTCCAGGGACTCCGTGGTGGCGGCGAGGGCGCGCACGGTGTCCTCGGTGCCGGCCCGGGTCAGGGCGTCGGCGGTGCTGGTGCTGGAGGCGCCGAACTCGCGCACGGCGTTGTAGTAGATGTCCGCGGTGCCACGGCACAGCCAGTTGCCGCCGCACTCGTTGTAGAGGTCGTCGCGGAAGTGGTCGTCGATGCGCAGCCGGGTGTCCTCGTTGAAGCGGGACTGGAGCTTGTAGTTGCGGTAGCCGAAGTCGTGTCGCTTGCACGAGGGGTCGAAGTCGAACCCCAGGGGGGAATCGGGCGACCAGCTGCAGGAGTCGCTGCTCCAGTCGAGCTGGTCGGAGTAGGGGGCCTGGTCGCGGGTCGCGATGAACGTGGTGATGGAGTCGGTGAAGAGGTACTGGTCGGTGACGCGCTGCAGTTCGGCGGGGGGCAGGGCGGCGTTGGCGACGCCGGCTCCGGTGAGGGACACCAGGGCCGCCGCGGCGATCGCGACGAAGGACTGGCCGATACGTCGAGCGGGGTGACGCATGTGGGGGATTCCCTTCCGTCCAACACGATGTGACCCCTGAGTAATAAGGGAATCGGCCGGTCAATGGAAGAAGGACACGGGGAATCAGGGGTAATGATCGTGTGTCCATCCGGATACGGCGGGCAGCGCCCCCGCCGTATCCGGCGCGCGCGTCAGCGCTCCTGGAGCGCGTCCAGGGCGACGGCCATGGCGATGACGAGGCGGCGGTCGATGTTGCGGTCGTGGATCTCGACCGTGTACCGGTCGCGCAGGCCGAAACGCTTGTCGACGCTGAACACCGGCGTGCCCTGGATCGTGAAGTCGAAGTGGTACGGGATGATCTGGGCCGCTTCGAAGAGCCTGCGCAGCACCGCCAGCGCCCCGTTGCGCTCCTGGCCGACGATCGGCGGCAGGCCGGGCTGCTCGACGTGCCAGGTGCTGCGCAGCAGCGACCGCTTGAAGTCCTTGCGGAACAGGCCGACGGGCTGCCCCGACGCGTCGAACACGTCGTAGGTCGCACCCAGGTCGATGGCCTGGCGGGCCTTGAAGCCCAGAACGGGGTACTGCTTGGAGTCGTCGGTGTAGAGCGTGACCTGCTCCTTGAACGCCAGCCGTTTCTGCTGGGCGAACGCCAGCAGGGGGCCTTCGCCGCCGTCGGGCGCGGTGGCGTGTACCTCGTACTGGTTGACCATCATCCGGACGCGCTGGCGCACGGTGAGGTGGGTGAGCGACTGGAGCTGGTTCATCGTCGGCCTTCGCGTGCTGGTTGCGGGTGTGGCTGCGGGGCGCGTCCGGCGGCGGAGGAACGTGCCGGACCGGATGGCCGCCGCGACAGCATCAGACGGCCGGGCCCGCGTTCCGGTTGCATCGGGGGCGGAAATGTCGCCGATCCGGATACCCGGGGGGCGGGGGCGGGGGTGCGCACGACGCGGCCAGGCGCGCCGCGCGGCCCGCGGAGATGGTAGAAACCGCCGTGTGAGCATAACCGAGCTGCAACTCCTGCTGGCGGACTTCGCCGAGCGCCGCGACTGGGGCCCCTTCCACACGCCCAAGAACCTCGCGATGGCCCTGACCGGTGAGGCGGGGGAACTGGCCGCGGAGTTCCAGTGGCTCGAACCCGGGGAGTCGGACCGGGTCATGGACGATCCCGACAAGGCGCGCGCGGTCCGCTTGGAGATGGCCGACGTCTTCAGCTACCTGCTGCGGCTCGCCGACGTGCTCGATGTCGACCTGGAGGCCGCGCTCCGCGAGAAGGTCGCCATCAACGAGGGCCGCTTCCCCGCGGCGCGGCCCGTGCCCGACGACTGACGGCCCGCGGTCCCGCGAACCGGTCAGGCCGGGGAGACCTCACTGGTGACCTCCCAGGAGATCTCCTCGGCGAGGTCGTCGGTCAGCTCGCGGCCGCCGAGGCGTTCGGCGAGCTGCGCCGCGGTGTAGACGACGCGGAAGGCGCGCTGCTCCGCCTCACCGGCGCTCATGACCGCGTAGTGGCCCCAGGTCGCGGGGTCGACGGCCAGGACGGTGATGTCGCTGTTGTGCGGCACCGCCCCCGCCTCGTGCGCCTCGTGGATGTCGCGGATGTCGTCGGCCTCGACCACCGGCAGGTCGCGCTCGGCGAGGAGGTTCTCCGCCAGGGCGTCGGCCTGCTCCCCGCTCAGCCGCTCGTGGTCGTAGCCGAAGGCGTCGGCATGGCCGGCGAGCAGCCGTTCGATGCCCTCGATCTGCCGGGCGACCGCCGCCGCGCTCGCCGGCCCCAGGACCTCCCCGCGGATCCGCACCGCCAGCCGATGGATGTCCACGCCCGTACCGCCCCCTCGAATGGCCGCATGGGGCGGCGCCGCCCCACCGCCCATGATCCCACCGCGGGAGCGCGGTCGTGGCGCACCGTCCACGGGGCCGTCCGGATCGCCGGAGCGGGCGGGCGTGCGGGGGCGCCCCGCGGTCACCCCCGGGACGCGGCGGCGCGTTTCATGACGGTGGCGACCACGCTGATCGCCGTCGCGCCGGCGATCAGCGCCAGCGGGATGACGATCGCCTTGGCCGGCCGGCGGATCGGCACGAACGCCGCCCCGCCGTCCTTGATCTCGATGAAGCCGACGGGGACGGCCGTCCCGCCGCCGCCCGCTCCGTCGCCCGACCCCGGGGCGTCCGCGGTCCCCTCGCCCGAACCGCCGCCGAAGCCGAACGCGACCTTGGTCACGGGGACCACCGTGACCCCCGCGCACTCGATCGGGGCGCCGTAGACGGTGTGCGCGCTGAGCGCGCCGCCGATCCGGGAGGCGAGTCCGTCCACGACCGAGCCGCGGGACGCCGCGACCGCCGCCTTCGCGGTCGCCGGATCCACCTCGGCGGGCAGGTTCGAAGCGCTCATGAGTCCTTGGGTCCTTTCCCCGTTGCACCGGGCTCTCACGCTACCCCCGGGGGGACGGCGCTGCGGTGGTCCACCGGAAGCTGGGACCATGGGCGTACCAGGGCACGCGGCGCGCCCATGGCGGAATGGGGGACCAGTGGGCAGGGCCGATCAGGGGCGCGGACGTGCCGGGCGGCACAAGGGCGACGGCCGGGGGCGCGGTTCCGCCGCGCGCGACCCGGCGGCCGGCGGCGGGACGCGCTCCGGCGCCGCCCCCGCGCCCGAGGCGGCGGTGCGCGACGACCTGATCGGCGCCGCGCTGGACGCGCACGGCCGGGGCGACCACGCCGGGGTGCGGTGGTACCTCGACCAGCTCACCGCCCGGCCCGATGAGCGGTCGTGCGACGACGCCGACCGCGCACTCGTCTCCCGGCTGGTCGCCACCACCACCTCGGCCTGGCACAGGGGCTGGCAGCCGGCCGAACTCGTCCGCCACGTGCGGCGCGCCGCCGGCGAGCGGCAGGCCGGCGTGGCCGCCGACATGATGGCGGCCGAGCTGCGCCGATACGACCCGCGGACCATCGACGCGAGTTGGGACGCGCAGCTCGCGTCGGTCGGCGCACACCAATGGTGGGACGGCGACGACGCGTACGTCCGCGCGTGGACGCGCCGCGCCGGCGCCCTGCGCGCCGAGTGGATCGAGGCCGCGGTGGAGGCGCTGCACGTGCTCTCGCGGCTGCCGCGGATCACCCTGCTGCGGCCGCCGCCGGGCCGGGCGCGGCGCACCGCCGCACCGTCGGCGGCCGCGGGCGCCGCGTCGGTGGACCGGCGCATGCTCGACAAGGTCCGGGCGCTGCTCGGCAAGGCCGAGAGCACCGGATTCCCCGCCGAGGCCGATGCGCTCACGGCCCGCGCGCAGGAGCTCATGGCGCGGCACCGGATCGACGAGGCGCTGCTGGCCGCGGCGGAGGCCGGCGACACCGGCGGGCCGGTCGGCAGGCGCATCCCGGTCGACGACCCCTACCCCGACGCGAAGGCGGTTCTGCTCGACACCGTGGCCGAGGCCAACGGCTGCCGCGCCGTGTGGGACCAGGACCTCGGCTGGTGCACGGTGGTCGGGTTCCCCGGTGAACTGGACGCGGTGGAGCTGATGTTCACCTCACTGCTGGTGCAGGCCACCGGGACCATGGCCGGCGGCCGCCGCAAGGCGTTCCGCCACTCGTTCCTGCACGCGTTCGCCCAGCGCATCGGCGAGCGGCTGCGCGCGGCGGCCGGAGCCGAGGAGCGGCGGGCCGCCGAAGAGCGGCCGGGCGGCGACCTGCTGCCCGTTCTGGCCGCGCGCGACCGGCAGGTCGAGGACGCCACGGAGGACCTGTTCCCGCAGACCGTGCGGGGCAGGGTCCGCGGCGTCCATGACCACGAGGGCTGGGAATCGGGCCGTGCCGCGGCCGACGACACCGCGCTGGACCCGCGCGGCCGGCTGCCCGGCGGCCGCTAGCCCTGGTCGAGGAGGCCGCGGGCGATGACGTCGTCGGTCAGGGCGCGGATGATCTCGTCGGAGTCGCCCGCGTGGCCCGCGTGCTCGGTGCGGCGCCGGAGTTCGGCGCGGATGGCGGTCACCACGGACGTGCTGCGCAGCGCGTCGGCGAGCGGGGCCGGGCCCAGGGCCGCACGCCACTTGCGGAGGTCGCCGAGGCGGCCGTTCTGCACGGCTTCGCGGCTGAGGTGGAACAGCGCGTCGACGGTGACGGCGCGCGCGTCCTCGTCTTCGTCGAGCACGTCGACGTCGATGATCAGTTCGGACATGCCGGACTCGTCGTGGGGGAGGTGGTGGACCTGCCACACGGAGCCGTTGGTGAGGATCACCCACTTCACGCTCTCGGACACGGCCTGTAGTTTCGCCTGGCGGAGGTTGCGGTGGTCCAGGCTCTGCCCGGCGGGTTTCACTTCGACGAGGGCGAACAATTCGTCGTCGAGGACGATCCCGTAATCGACGGATTCACCCTTGGTGCGGTATTCCGTGGTCAGTTCGCCGTACTTGTTGTAATTGAGGGCGTCGCTCAGGAAATCCGTCACCAGGAGGCGGGTGTCGCCTTCGTTCGCGCCGCGCTCCACGAGCTCGGCCAGGGGGCCGGCGAACCGCCGCATCGCCCCGCCCAGGCGGTCGCGCGCCACCGCCTCCCAGGGGGCCGGGGCGGGCTCCTCCTCGGCGCCGAATTGCCCGCTCCTGTGCATTACCTGAGTCGCTTCCAGATCCACCGCTGTTCCATCCCGGACAAGGCGGGCCGCCAGCCGCCCCACCAAAAAACATGAACGTGAGAAACGATATCCCTCGGCGTCATTCCTGGCAAAGGGAGGGTAAAGCCCTCGCTTCGGCGGTGCCCGGGCCGCCGTCCCGCGGGCGGGCCGCGGCGGGGCATTGACCGGTGGGCGCCGGGTTCTTACGATCCCCATGAGGTGAATCGATTCGACACCGCCCCGCCCGGGCGGGGCGGATCGTCCGGCGCGGTCGACGGCGGGAGGCCGGTTGTGGTGACGATCAAGGATGTCGCCCGGGCGGCCGGAGTAGCGCCCTCCACGGTCTCCTATGTGCTGAGCGGATCGCGGAAGATCTCGGCCGAGACCGGCGACGCCGTGCGCGCCGCGATCGCCGAACTGGGCTACCACCCCAACGCCGGCGCGCGGTCGCTGCGCAGTACGCGCACCAACGTCATCGCCCTGTCCCTGCCGCTGCCCTCACGCGGCTACCTGCCGGTGGGCGGGCGCTTCATGTACGGGCTCAGCGAGGCGGCCCGCGAACACGGCCACGACCTCCTGCTCATCACCGCCGGCGACGGAGGATCCGGGCTGGAGCGCGTCGCGCGCAGCCGGCTGGCCGACGCCGCGGTGCTCATGGGCGTCGAGATGGAGGACCCCCGCATCGACGCCATGCGCGGCCTCGGCCTGCCGGTCGCCCTGCTGGGCCGCCCCGCCGACGAGGCCGCCGCCCCCTGGGCCGATCTCGACTGGGCCGCGGCCGCCGCGCTGGCGGTGCGCACCCTCCACGACTCCGGGCACCGGCGCATCCGCTACCTCGCCACGGTCGAGGCCGATATCCGCACCCGCCGCAGCTACTCCGTCCGCGGCATCGACGGCGCCCGCCGCGCGGCGGCCGGCCTCGGCGTGTCCGCGCCCGTCCACCCTTCCAGCCCGGACCCCGCCGAGCTGGCCCGCCGGATCGACGCGCTGCTGGCCGCGCCCGACCCGCCCACCGGCCTGGCCGTCCAGCACCCCGCCGCGATCCCCGGCATCCTGCGCCACCTCTCCCGCCGCGGCCTGGAGGTGCCGCGCGACGTGTCGCTCATCGCCATCGGCAACTTTCCCGAAGACCTCGGCGGACTCGACACCACCCGCATCGAGCTGCCCGTACCGGAGATGTCGGCCGCCGTGACCCGGCTGGCCGTCGCCGCCGCCTCGCGTTCGGACAGCGAGGCCCCCGATCCGGGGAGCGGCATCCTGATCCCGCCCCGGCTCACCCGCGGGGGCACCCTGGCGCCCCCGCGCTGAATCCACCGCCCATCCGCCGTCCCGAGGACGGAGAACGCACATGCCCCACCGACCCCCCGACCCCGCCATCCCCCGTTCCCCGCGCCCCCTGCCGCTCGCCGCCGTTGCCGCGGCGCTGGCCGTCACCGCCGCCGGCTGCGCCGCGGAGCCGGATCCCGGCGTGTTCACGATCATGAACTCCGCCACCGATGAGCCCTACCACTCCTGGGACCAGGAGGAGATGGACCGCTGCGGCGAGGAGGCCGGCGTCCGCGTGCAGCAGCTCAGCGTGCCCGCCGACCAGCTCGTCCCCAAGGCGCTGCGCATGGCGTCGTCCGGCTCGCTGCCCGATGTCCTGATCGTGGACGGGTCGGACCTGCCGCAGTTCGCCGCGGCCGGCGGCCTGGTCCCGCTGGAGGAGCTGGGCCTGTCGACCGACACGCTCTCCGACGGCGCGCTGTCCTTCGGCGGCTACGACGGCGTCTACTACGGCGCCGCCCGTTCGGTGAACTCGCTCGGCCTCTTCTACAACACCGACATGCTGGAGGAGGCCGGGATCGAGCCGCCCGAGACCTGGGCGGAGCTGCGCGATGCCGCCGAAGCCCTCACCGAGGGCGACCGCTACGGCCTGGCCATCAGCGCCCTGGCCACCGAGGACGGCGTGTACCAGTTCCTGCCGTGGCTCTGGTCCAACGGCGGTGACGAACGCGAGCTGGCCGCCCCCGAAGCGGTCGAGGCGCTGACGTTCGTGACGTCGCTGATCGAGGCCGGGTACGCGTCGCGCTCCGCGGTGAACTGGACGCAGGCCGACGTCAACGACCAGTTCGTGGCGGGCAACGCGGCCATGATGGTGAACGGCCCGTGGCAGATGCCGGTTCTGCGCGAATACCCCGATGTGAACTGGGGCGTCGTGGAGATCCCGGTGCCGGAGGCGGGCGCGACACCGGTGGCCCCGCTGGGAGGCGAGACCTACACGGTCCCGCTCAACCGCGAACGCCCCGAACGCGAAAGGACGGCGGCGGCCCTCATCGACTGCCTCACCACCCCCGAGGCGCAGCTCGACTGGGCGGCCCGGGTCAGCAACGTCCCCCTGGACGCCGAGGCCGTCGACGGCTACCGCGAGGAGGTGCCCGAACTGGCTCCGTTCGCCGACCAGGTGCGGACCGCCCGCAGCCGGACCGAGTACGTGGGCACCGAGTGGAACACCTACTCCCAGGCGATCGGCACCGCGCTCCAAGCGGCCCTGACCGGTCAGGCCACCCCGGAAAGCGCTCTCAGTCAGGCGCAGGCGCAGATCGACGCGGAGCTGTGAGGGAGCCCCCATGACGACGACCACCTCACCCGCCGCCTCGTCCGCGATTCGGGAGCGCTCCCGGAGCCGCCCCGGAGACGGCCGGTCCGCACGGCGCCGCAGATCGGCGGCGCAGTGGCTGTTCATCGCGCCCGCCGTCCTCTACATGCTCGCCTTCTTCGGCTACCCGCTGATCCGCAACGTGACGATGAGCTTCCAGGACTACTCCGTCGCCACGTACTTCACCGGGGAGGCGCCCTTCACCGGGCTGGACAACTGGCGGGCCGTCTTCGCCGACGAACTGTTCGGCGCCTCGCTGTGGCACACCCTGCTGTTCACGCTGGGCTCGCTCGCCGGGCAGTTCACCATCGGCATGGCGCTCGCGCTGTTCTTCTCCCGCCGGTTCCCGCTGTCCGGCGTGCTGCGCTCCCTGCTCCTGCTGCCCTGGCTCATCCCCATGGTGGTGGCCGGCACGGTCTGGCGCCGCGTGCTCGACGAGGAGACCGGCGTGGCCAACGAGATCCTGCGCGGCCTCCAGCTCACCTCGGCCAACATCCCCTGGCTGAGCAGCCCGGACGCCGCCCTGATCTCGGTGATCCTGGTCAACATCTGGATCGGGATCCCGTTCAACATGGTCATCCTCTACGGCGGGCTGCAGGAGATCCCGGCCGACGTCCGAGAAGCGGCGGTGATCGACGGCGCGGGGCCGGTGCGCGCGTTCTTCGGCGTCGTCCTGCCGATGCTGCGCCCGGTCGTGACCGTGGTGCTCGTGCTCGGGTTCATGTCGACGGTGAAGATCCTCGACCTCATCCTCGCCCTCACCAACGGCGGCCCGGCGCACGCCACCGAGACCCTGGGCACCCACACCTACCAGCTGTCGTTCCTGCAACTCGACTTCGGCCAGGGCGCCGTCGTCGGCAACGTCCTGATCCTGGTCAGCATGGTCTTCGCGGTCATCTACCTGCGGGCCAACCGCGACGGCTTCACCGAGGGGAGATGACACCGATGCGCAGCACCACGCGGACCCGCCGCGGCCGTGCCGACCTGGTGGTCGGCACCGCGATCCTGGCCGTGCTGCTGTTCCCGCTGTACTGGATGGTCAACACGGCGCTGCAGCCCGGCGTCGTCATGGCCGAGATCGGCTGGTTCCCGCGCAGCCTCGACCTGGGCAACTTCGTCCGCGCCTGGGAGTCGCAGGGGGCCAACCTCGTCACCAGCATGCTCGTCGCGCTCGGAGCGGTCGCCGTGTGCCTCACCGTCGCCGCGCCGGCCGCCTACGCGCTGGCCCGGTTCCGCCCGCCGGGGTCCCGGTCGGTCGTCTTCGGGACCCTGATCACGCAGATGGTGCCCGGCATCGTGGTGGCCAACGCCATCTACAACGCCTACGTGGAACTCGACCTCGTCAACTCCTACCTCGGGCTGATCCTCGCCGACGCCTCCCTCGGGATCCCCTTCACGATCATCCTGCTCCGCGCCTTCATGGTGTCGATCCCGCGCGAAGTGGTGGAGGCGGGCATGGTCGACGGCGCCGGCCGGCTCCGGGTGCTGCTGCGGATCGTGCTGCCGATGAGCCGCAACGCCCTGATCACCGGCGGGCTCTTCACGTTCCTGTTCGCCTGGAGCGACTTCATGTTCGCCCTCACGCTCAACACCACCGACGCCGTCAAGCCGGTGACCCTGGGCATCTACGAGTACATCGGGGCACACATAGGGGACTGGGGGGCGGTGATGGCGGTGGCCACCCTGTCGTCCATCCCCGCCGCCGCGCTGCTGGTCGTCGCCCAGCGCTACGTCGCGGCCGGCATGACGGCGGGCTCGATCAAGTGACCCGGCCCCCATCGGCCCGCGGCCCGCCCGCGGTCGCGCCCCGGTCCCCGCGCGCAGCGCGCGTCCGCCAGAGAACAGCGAAACACTGACACGAGGACAGCGCACCATGACAGACGATCGGTTCCCCGCACTGCCCGCCGGCTTCCTGTTCGGCACCGCCACCGCCTCGTACCAGATCGAGGGCGCCGCCACCGAAGGCGGCCGCACCCCCTCCATCTGGGACACCTATGCGCACACCCCCGGCAACGTCCTGCGCGGCGAGACCGGCGACATCGCCTGCGACCACTACCACCGCTACCCCGAGGACGTCGCGCTGATGAAGGAGCTGGGCGTGGGCGCCTACCGCTTCTCCACCGCGTGGCCGCGCATCCAGCCCGGGGGGCGCGGGCCCGCCAACGCCGAGGGCCTGGCCTTCTACGACCGGCTCGTCGACGAGCTGCTGGCCGCCGGCATCGAACCCATCGCCACCCTGTACCACTGGGACCTGCCCCAGGAGCTGGAGGACGAGGGCGGGTGGCGGGTGCGCTCCACAGCGGAGCGCTTCGCCGAGTACGCGCGCATCACCGCCGACCGGCTCGGCGACCGGATCACGCGCTGGATCACCCTCAACGAGCCGCTGTGCTCGGCCTTCATCGGCTACGCCGTGGGCCGGCACGCGCCCGGCGCGCGCGAAGGCACCCCCGCGCTGGCGGCGGCCCACCACCTCATGCTCGCCCACGGGCTGGCGGCCCGGGAGCTGCGCGCCTCGGCCGCGGCCCGCGGCGGCACCGCCGAGGTCGGCATCACGCTCAACCTCGACCGGCTGCTGCCCGCCACCGAATCCGCCGCCGACCGCGCCGCCGTCGACCGCGCCGAGACCCTGCACAACCGCGTCTGGCTCGAACCCCTCCTCAACGCCCGCTATCCGCACAACGAGGCCGACACCTGGGGCACCCTGGCCGACGGGTCCTACCGCGAGGACGGCGACCTGGAGGTCATCTCGCAGCCGCTGGACTTCCTCGGCATCAACTTCTACCGGCCCGCCGTGCTGCGCGACGCCCCGCACCGGGAACCGGACACCGCCCTGCGCACCGCGATGGACATCGGCACCGAGGAGGTGCCGATCGAAGGGGTCCGCCACACGACCATGGACTGGCCGGTCGTGCCGGACTCCTTCACCGACCTGCTCGTGGACCTCGACCGGCGCTACGACCTGCCGCCGGTGTACATCACTGAGAACGGGTCGGCCGAGGCGGACGAGCCGGACGCCGGCGGCCGGGTGAACGACACCGACCGCATCGACTACCTCCGCGACCACATCGCGGCGGTCGCCGCCGCCATCGAGGCCGGGGTGGACGTGCGCGGGCACTTCGTCTGGTCGCTGCTGGACAACTTCGAATGGGCCTACGGATACGAGCGCCGGTTCGGGATCGTCCGGGTCGACTACGACACCCTGGAGCGGATCCCCAAGGACAGCTACCACTGGTACCGCGAACTGATCCGGCGGCACTCCGAGGGGGCCGCCCGATGAAGTTCACCGACGGGTTCTGGCTGATGCGGGAGGGCGTGCGCGCCCACTACGCCCGCGAGGCCCGCGACACCGCCGTGGCCGACGACCGGATCACCCTCTACGCGCCCGCCAAGCCGGTCCACCACCGGGGCGACACCCTCAACACGCCGCTGATCACCATCGAATGCTGGTCGCCCGCGCCCGGCGTGATCGGCGTCGAGACCACCCACCTCGCCGGCGGCGTGCGCCCCAACCCGGCCCACGCCCTCACCCCCGCCCCCGCCACCGCGGCCGAGACCGCCCGCGGCTCCGGCACCGTCGAGCTGACCAGCGGGGACCTCACCCTGAGCGTGGCGACGGACGGCCCGTTGCGGCTCGACTTCCGCGCCGGCGGGCGCACCCTCACCTCCGTCGACGCGAAGGGCACGGGGTTCGCCGAGACCCCCGACGGCAGGCACCACATGCTCACCCGGCTCGCCTTGGGCGTGCGCGAGCTGGTCTACGGGCTGGGGGAGCGCTTCACCCCGCTCGTCCGCAACGGGCAGGTCGTGGACCTGTGGCAGGCCGACGGCGGCACCAGCAGCGAACAGGCGTACAAGAACGTCCCGTTCTACCTGACCAACCGCGGGTACGGCGTCTTCATCGACCATCCGGGACCGGTGTCGCTGGAGGTGGGGTCGGAGTCGGTGGGCCGGGTCCAGATGAGCGTCGAGGACCAGCGGCTGCGCTTCTTCGTGGTGCACGGCCCCACACCCAAGGAGGTCCTGGCCCGGTACACCGCGCTCACCGGGCGTCCGGCGCTGCCGCCGCCCTGGTCGTTCGGCCTGTGGCTGTCGACCTCCTTCACCACCCGCTACGACGAGGAGACGGTCAACGCCTTCGTCGAGGGCATGGCGGAGCGCGACATCCCGCTGAGCGTGTTCCACTTCGACTGCTTCTGGATGCGGGAGTTCCACTGGTGCGACTTCGAGTGGGACCCGGAGGTCTTCCCCGACCCCAAGGGCATGCTGGAGCGGCTGCACGAGCGGGGGCTGCGCGTATGCGTGTGGATCAACCCCTACATCGCGCAGCGCTCGGCGCTGTTCGAGGAGGGCGCGCGCCTCGGCCACCTCGTGCGGCGGCCCGATGGGACCGTGTGGCAGTGGGACATGTGGCAGGCGGGGATGGCGCTGGTCGACTTCACCAGCCCCGCCGCGCGGGAGTGGTACGCGGGAAAGCTGCGCATGCTGCTCGACATGGGGGTCGACTGCTTCAAGACCGACTTCGGCGAGCGGATCCCCACCGATGTGGTGTGGGCCGACGGATCCGACCCCTACGGCATGCACAACCACTACACGCAGCTCTACAACGAGACCGTGTTCGAGCTGCTGCGGCGCCACCGCGGCGAGGGCGAGGCGGTCGTGTTCGCCCGCTCGGCCACCGCCGGCGGGCAGCGGTTCCCGGTGCATTGGGGCGGCGACTGCGCCTCGACCTTCGAGGCGATGGCGGAGAGCCTGCGCGGGGGGCTGTCCCTGGGGCTGTCGGGGTTCGGGTTCTGGAGCCATGACATCGGCGGGTTCGAGGGCACGCCCGACCCGGCCCTGTTCAAGCGCTGGCTGGCGTTCGGGCTGCTGTCCTCGCACTCGCGGCTGCACGGCAGCCGGTCCTACCGGGTGCCGTGGGCGTTCGACGGGGACGACGAGGGGGCGGTCGACGTCGCGCGCTCCTTCACCCGCCTCAAGTGCCGGCTCATGCCCTACCTGTTCGGGGCCGCGGTCCAGGCCCACGAGCAGGGCACGCCGGTCATGCGGGCGATGCTGCTGGAGTTCCCCGGCGATCCCTCCTGCCACCACCTCGACACCCAGTACATGCTCGGCGACGACCTGCTGGTGGCGCCGGTGCTGAGCGCCGACGACACCGTCGAGTACTACGTGCCCGAGGGGGAGTGGACCCGCCTCCTCACCGGCGAGACCGTCACCGGGCCGGGGTGGCGGCGCGAATCCCACGGCTTCGACTCCCTGCCGCTGCTGGTGCGCCCCGGGGCGGTGCTGCCGGTCGGCGCGACGGACACCCGGCCCGACTACGACCACCTCGACGGCGTGACCCTGCGCGTGTACGGAGCCGGGACCGCCCCGGAGGAGGCGGGCGGCGGGCCGGGCGCGGCGGAGAGGACAACGGTCGTGTACACGCCGGACGGGGGCCCCGCGGCGACGTTCACGACCCGGATCGGGGGCGGCGCGGTCGCCGTCACCACCGACCACCCGGACCCGCCCGCCTGGAACGTGCTCCTGGTGGGCGTGCACGCGACCGCCGAGGCCCAGGAGAGCGCGGAGGGCCGCGACACCGCGGAGGGCGTCGTCCTCACCGCCGCCCCGGGCACGCGTGAGGTGCGGGCCGTTCCGACCTGACCGGGTTCGCCCGCCGGCGGAGGCCCCGGCCCCCCTCGCCCGACGAGAGGGGGCCGGGGCCTTCTGCGGCGGGTCGCCGAACCGCGTGCCGCACCCGCTCGCATCGATGAGGTGAGAGGGCGAGGACCACGCGCCCCCGGGCCCGTGGGCCCACGCCGCTCGTCCGGGCGGCGTGGGCCTCGGACGGGGGGCTTGGGCCCACGGCCTCACGACACCGTCCGGTTGCGGATCGTAGGGTTTCGACCTATTGCGCCGAATGCGCGATCCGTCGATCTTGGAGGATCCCCATGCTCCGCCGTCGCGATGAGAACGATCCGCGCCCCGCGCGTCCATCGCACGCCGACCGCGGCGCGGGCATGGTGGAGTACGGGGCGGTGATCGCCCTGATCGCGATCGTCGCGGGCGTGGTCCTCACCGCCGGGATCCCCGGCCGGGTCTCCGGGCTGATCGAAGACGCCGTCTGCCGGGTCGAGACACAGGAGGACTGCACGGCCACCGCCGCCGGGTCCGACGGCGCAGCCGATCGGGACGGAGCCGCCGGGCCGGACGGTGTCGACCCGGCGGACCTCAGGACGATGGCGCCGCCCCCTCCCGATGGGGGCGGGGGGCCGGTCTGCGATCCGCTGTGCGACCCCGAGTCCGGCGACGTGAACCTGGCCGAATGGCCCCCGCCGCCCGACCACCCCGAGACCGGCATCGCGATCGAATCCTACGAGGAGTACGACACCAAGAACCCGGACGACATCTCGGGCACCGACTACACCTTTTGGCCGTTCACCCGCTCCAAACTGGAGGCCAAGCACCAGGCTGCGCGCGAATGGGCCTACGGCAGCCTGCTGATGCCCGGAACGGCCAACTCGCGCGCCGCGCTCCTGCACTTCCTCGACGGCTCCGGCGAGACGATGGAGATCGACGGGGACGACCTCATGGCGGACGTCCCCGAGTTCCGCGAGGAGGTCGAGTCCGCCCAGGACGACATCGGCCGCAGCGCGATCGCCGAGGCGCGGGAGCAGGGCGCCACCGGGCCGGTCACCTTCCCCTTCAGCACCGAGTGGAACGCCTTCGGCCGCGATCCGCGAACCGGGGAGTACATCTACGACGACTCCGACTGGATCAATACCCTGGGCAGCTGGAACTACAACCAGGTCGGAGAAGTCACCGTGTTCCCGCCCGCCGACCCCGAGGGCGTCTGGCGCTACGAGGTCACCTCCCGGACCAACGTCCAGAAGTACTACGACTGGGACCCGGAGAAGACCGACCCCGCGATCGGCGTCGGCCCCATCGACGCCCCGTTCAGCGAGCACGACCTGTGGAACATGCACCGGACCGGGCTGGCCCAGGAGTTCTGGGTCGAGGGGTCCACGACGACCACCCGTGGAGGGCACGAGGGATGATGAGCCGAACCGCGTTCGCCGCCGTGTCGCTGGCCGCCGCGGCCGCACTCTCCGGGTGCGGCGGCGCCGGCTCCGGGCCGGTGCCCACTCCAGAGCCCAGCCCGGAGCCGAGCCCGTCCGGGGCGCCCGCCGAGCAGATCGCCGAATTCACGGGGCTGACCCCGCCGGAGTCCGCCGGGGACCTCGACGTGGAGTCCACGACCACCGGCGACGGCCGCCGGACCATGGAGGCGTCGTTCACCACCGACCGCGCGGGCGCCGAGGCGTTCTGCGCGGCGGACGGCATCGGCGTCTACCCGGACCCGGAGGGGCCCGACGCCGAGGACCGCGAGACGTTCGGCGCCGACGAGGAGACCGTCGACGGCTCCACCTCCTGCCGCGGGGCCCTCCCCGGCGCGGGCCGGGTGCAGCGCGACGTCCTCGTGCTCTACCCGGCCGAGGACGAGGCGTCGGTCCGCGTCCTCGCCTACGAGTACGAGTGAGCGCGGCCCGGCACCGCTGAGCCCCCGCCCCGGTCCGCGGCCGGACGAACCGCCGCCGGACGCGTCGGCCCCCTCCCTCGGGAGGGGG